>NZ_CP155071.1:4200000-4500000 GCF_039621855.1 Erwinia sp. HDF1-3R
CTGCGGTCGTTAACACCATCAGGACAAGAAGTACCGGTAAAACCAGTAATCGCCAGATCATAATCTCCATCACCCGCGTTTCCGCATCCAGCGTGACCACTCCGATCGTCAGAGCGAAAACTGCCGCCAGGGTACAGCAGACGATGACGATAACACGCGAGATACGTGGCTCAGGCAACCCCTTATAGTCAGGGGGGATTTTCCAGAAATACTTCATCTAGCTGGCTCCTGCCTCGGGCAACGATGAAATAAATGCACAGCCACATTGCGCATGGCATTGATCCACCACCACATTACGCCCGTTCATCATCCAGAAGGGGTGCCCTTCTGCAGCTAGCGTTTTACCATGAACCGCGCAGAAAGCACTGTCTCCCAGCAACATCACTGTTTTACCATCAAATACTTCGCCACTGGCACCCGTGACAGTGCCTCCCTTTGTCAGGCCATCGCCAAAACGGATAACGCCTTTCATCATAAAGACTCAACTCCCTGTAATGAATAATTCATACCAGCCGTCAGGCAACTACAGCCCGGCGTTTAAATCGCACTGCATCTGCGTCCAGCCCCGATAGTTTTTCACTTCCGGCACCTTATCGGGCAGGTTTTGGAAGTTGGTGTAATATTGCCAGGTCAATTTGTGCAATATCCGGGGATCGACATAATTCAGCCCCCAGGTTGAAGAGTTCCCGCCAATACCAGGATCACCGGCATTAATATGATGTGCAATCTCCCTTCCCCGGAAGGTAATGGTGTAATCAATTCCTGGTCCGCCAGGCTCAAGGCGGGGGTCGTCAAACGGCAGGGAGGACATATAGATATGCCCCTGGTTTGTCAGCAGGAAGCCCTGGTCGTTAACGACTGTCAGTGATTTTATTTTGTTATAGACAGGCTTATTTGAACCATCATCTTCATCTCCATAAGCTCTTGAGGTTTGCCAGGTTTGACCATAATCCCTGGATACACTCATAGCTCCGGTCATATCCCAGCCTGGAACGGCGATATAACGCTCAGAGGCATTGATATAGGGTTTGGTAAATATCCGGTAAAATTGTGACCAGATCTGGCTTCTGATACCCCGATTTTTATCGACAAACCACAGCTCACCCTGGCAGTTAAAACCCTTCAGCTCCAGCCAGCGGTGGTCGTCAAAGCGGTACACCACCTGTACCGGCTTCTGCGGCTTCTTCAAAGAAAATGTGCCGGTACAGCCCGTTAGAAGTGAAAGTGAAAGTGAAAGTGAAATCGCCAGCAGCCATATCCGGCCTGATTTACGCAATACCATATACTTTGCCTGCCGTCGCCGGGGTGGATAAAATTCTCACCATCATGACTCTACTCCCTGTAATGAATAATTCGTACCAGATATTGGGCAACTACAGCCCGGCGTTTAAATCGCACTGCATCTTCGTCCAGCCCCGGTAGTTTTTCACTTCCGGCACCTTATCGGGCAGGTTCTGGAAGTTGGTGTAATACTGATCAACCAAACGATGCAGGATGCGGGGATCGATATAGTTCAGTCCCCAGGTAGAACGTGCCCCTGGACGCACAGCATTAATATGATGTGCAATCTCTCTTCCCCGGAAGGTAATGGTGTAATCAATTCCCGGTCCGCCTGGCTCAAGACGGGGATCGTCAAACGGCAGCGATGACATATAGATATGCCCCTGGTTTATCAGCAGGAAGCCCTGGTCGTTAACGACTGTCAGTGATTTGATATTGTCATAGGCAGGAGAGTCTGAACCATCATCTTCTTCTCCTTTAAAATTTACAGGGGCACGATTCCATGTTCGTCCATAGTCTTTTGAAACCAGCACGCCAGCACTAATACTCCATCCGGGAACAGCAATATAGCGTTCTGAGGCGTTGATATAAGGCTTTGTGAATATCCGGTAAAATTGAGACATCGCCTGACTGCGAATTCCACGTTTCTGGTCTACAAACCACAACTCTCCCTCGCAGTTAAAGCCCTTCAGCTCCAGCCAGCGGTGGTCGTCAAAGCGGTACACCACCTGTACCGGCTTCTGCGGCTTCTTCAAAGAAAATGTGCCGGTACAGCCCGTTAGAAGTGAAAGTGAAAGTGAAAGTGAAATCGCCAGCAGCCATACCCGGCCTGATTTACGCATTAGCATATACTTTGCCTGCCGTCGCCGGGGTGGATAAAATTCTCACCATAATGATTCAACTCCCTGTAATGAATAATTCATACCAACCGTCAGGCAACTACAGCCCGGCGTTTAAATCGCACTGCATCTTCGTCCAGCCCCGGTAGTTTTTCACTTCCGGCACCTTATCGGGCAGGTTCTGGAAGTTGGTGTAATACTGGTCAACCAAACGATGCAGGATGCGGGGATCGATATAGTTCAGTCCCCAGGTAGAACGCGCCCCTGGGCGCACAGCATTAATATGATGTGCAATCTCCCTTCCCCGGAAGGTAATGGTGTAATCAATTCCCGGTCCGCCAGGCTCAAGACGGGGATCGTCAAACGGCAGCGAGGACATATAGATATGCCCCTGGTTTGTCAGCAGGAAGCCCTGGTCATTAACAACAGTTGCTGAAATAATATCATTGTAATCAGGGGTATCTGTTCCATCCTCCTCCTGGCCCTTTATCGAAGCATTTCGCCAGGTTTTACCGTAATCTTTTGATACCGTGAAGCCAGCAGAACCCCAATTCGGAACGGCGATATAACGCTCAGAGGCATTGATATAGGGTTTGGTGAATATTCGGTAGAACTGTGACCAGATCTGGCTTCTGATACCCCGATTTTTATCGACAAACCACAGCTCTCCCTCGCAGTTAAAGCCCTTCAGCTCCAGCCAGCGATGGTCGTCAAAGCGGTACACCACATGTACCGGCTTCTGTTTAGTCGCCAGCGACTGCTTAAGCGAGAATGCCCCGTTACAACCCGTCAGAATGCAAAGTGAAACCGCCAGCAGAAATACCCGACCTGATTTACGCATTACCATCTCCAGGCTTCCTTTTCACCGTCCGCTGCCGGGACCTCCTGATAACCTGCCGGTTCTGGCATATCCCACTGGGGTAGGGGGATTTCCCGGTTGTGTATTTCCGGGTGACGGGCCGCCTCCACTCTGACGGCCGGGGAGTATTCATTCACCACCCCAAACTCTCCTGTGGGTAAAACCGCATCAGGTTTGTTCATCAAACGTTTCGTATTTCTTTCATCCAACTTGCCTGTTTTGTAATACTCTTTGGTCGCCTTATCAGGATTATTCCAGTGCCGCCAGTCAGCCATGCGGATCAGGCGCTGCCAGAACTCCCGGTCCTCAAACGCCATACAGTTACCTATCGCCAGGTCATAGGCCATCGCCTTCTCCGGCACGTCCGGACTCTGCACAATCGACGAGTGCTGGCTGAACCTCACCGGATCGCCATGCTTCTCCATCTCATTAATTTCTTCGTCGCTCTTTTTGCGCAGCAGAAAATATTCCGGCCGCTGGCGCGATCCCCCCACGCGTCCTTCGGTAAAACGGGTTTTATAGTGAAGGTTGACGGCGCTCAGTTCCGTTGCGGTCAGCACATGCCCGGGCTGTAGGGTGTAACCATGAATTCGCAGCAGCGGGCGGGATTCTCTTACCTGCCAGAGGCCTTCATAAGCACGGGCTGAATAGTCGGTATAGCGGTCTTCACCCCGGACGCCGGTTTTATATTTCATCGCATCCGCGTTGTCGTGGCCCATCAGGGTGAAGGTAAACACCCCCGGCAGCGCTTCCGCATTGACGGTAACCCCACTGTGCAGGGGATAAGCCGCGTTGGTCGGCCAGCCATCATATTTAAAATCCCCCGCCCGGTACGCGGGCTTTTCAAAGGGCTGCGCGGCAGGCTCACCGCCCGCGGTGTAATGCTGGCAGAAGGCGCGCTGTAAAAGATTGGGGAGGTCGCCAGCAAGCGCATCAGGCACACCCCGCCAGCCGATCCCCTGCACGTTCATCAGCGATACCGTGCCATCGTCCGGGCAGAAATAGTTGTATACCCGCCCGTAATTGTTGCGGCTGTAGCGCGGGTCGCTGTGCCAGTGGTGTTTACGCCCCAGCGTACCGTCGTTGTACATGGCTTTCACAAAGTCAGGGTGGTAACGCCCGGCCGGGTCAAATTTCGGGTTGGTGGCTATCAGCCGGCAAAAATTACGCAGCGTTTCCCGCCGCGCCCTGCTGGTCTGCTGCCGTCCGGGAAGCTGGTTTTCCATAAAGCGGTCCTCCAGCGAATAGGGCGAATGGCAGAGGATGGCGCAGTCTGCGGGATTATATTGAGGGTTTTGCTGTTTGAGCAGCATATTCGCCAGCATGGTGATAAGGGTGCCCTGGCTGTGGGCCACAATATTGATGGTGTCGTGTTCTGTTTCAGGATTTCGTCTGATTTCCAGTATCAAATCTGCCAGCCGCTGGGCGGCAAAGAACTGGTAAATACGGTGGGGATTGCCATAAATAGGGTGGGTGAAATTCCCGCCGTTCAGTTTACGGCTGTAAATCCCAGCCATCCAGATCGCACCGCCGCTGGCCCCCGGCCCCAGCATATCCGGAATGCAGGTGGTGGCGTTGGCAAAGGGTCCGCCGTTTTTCGCCGCCGCCTGGTTCAGCACGTTACCGTAATTATCGTTGCAGTAGCCGCGACCTTCCGGATTGAGCCTGCGCAGGCGGGCCGGGTCATCTTCCTGGTAAGCATCGTAAGGCAGCACCGTTTCCAGCCCCCGTTTTCTGACTTCCTCCCGGTAGCGGCACTGGTCTTCGTTATACGCCTGATGGTCAACGGGACGGTAGCCCCAGAAGAACGGAATAATGGGCGAACGGCCGCTGCACGTTATCCTCCTGGGGGCATCGCTCAGATCGGTCAGCCCCGCCATCTCTCCCCACTGATGCACAAACATATCGTCTCTTGCCAGCCTCGTGTTCAGCCCGGCCACAATGCCCTGCTCCTGATTCTCATAGGCCTCACCGACATCATTGACGCCGTGCACCAGGATAACAATACAGGGGAGCGGGCTTTTCACCGCGAAATCCTGACATATCATCGCGCCTGCGGTATCGCGCTGAAGACCGATAAAACTCCCTAGCTCGGGGTTGTTATAAACCCGGTCCGGTGTTTTTTCCCTGGTCATAATTTAGAACTCCTGACGAGTGTAATAACGAACTGCTCCGTTTCAGCAATATCCAGCAGGGGTGAGTAACCCTTGTCATCCGTTACCCCTTCCGTCACGCTGCCATCCGGTTTCTTTACCCGGAAAGCCTGATGGCTCAGCGGGTGTTTGCGGTCCCCTTCACGAAACAGCCGGGCCTGACGAGCCAGCGGGTTTTGCTGAAAAACGGGAGACACAATCTTCGCCGTATCCCCTTTCTGGTAATTCAGCGCAGGGGATTTTTGTTCGATGCGGGTTGGGGAGAAGATTTCCACGCCGCCACTGGGATGAATGCGGATCCCCCCGCCACCACAGTGAAGGAACAGTCCGTTTTTGGCACTGAGCTGCATCTCACCATTGACGCTGGTCAGGTGCATATCCTGGTCAGAAAGTGCAGCCAGCTTGCCGCGCTGGGCCTGTAGGGTGATATTGCCGCCTGCCGCAATCAGCTTAATACCCACCCGGCGAACAAACGCCGATATCCCCTGCCCGGCGGCCAGTGACAGCGTTTTGAAAATGTTGACGCTGCCACTATTACCCGCCGTCACCACTACATCCTGTCCGGCAGAGAGCTGGATATTTTCCGGCGTGGCCTGCGCAATGCCGGCATCTCCCCAGGCGACAATGCCGGGTTTTTCCAGCCCGGACAGGGCCTGGTTCATATTCTGCTGTGTATCGGTGTTCACCGCATCAGCCCCGGCGCTTCCGGCACTGGACTGGAGGGTGTAGGCCATGCTCAGCGCCTGCTCAAGGTGCCGGATAATTTCTGCCATATCGAGCTGTTTACCGCTGGCCCCGGGCTGCGCAGAAGTGGTCAGCAGAATACCTTCAGCCGCTCTCAGCGCAGCATGTTTGTCCGTACGAAGCTCTGCCCCTTCGCCGCGAGGCTTGCGGCTGGCGTCCACCATGTGCCCAATATTCAGCTGCGATTTGCCGTAACCGGTCGCCAGCTTGATATGCTCGTGGTTTTTCTCATCCTCCATCCGCAGTTTGTTTTGCCCCAGGGTGCGGATAACGTTGCGGGTGCTGTTGCTGTCATTAACCACATCGGGGTTAAGCGCATCGTGAAGCACATGGGCAATATAAGGACGCTCCGGGTCTCCCCCTTCAAAGGCCACGGCCACCTCTGTGTTATCCAGCAGGGGGAAATGAATACCAAAGCGGTCACCGGCGTAGATACGCGCCAGGCGCACCGGCATGCTTTCCCGTCCTTTGTCCCACTCATCAAGGTCAAAGCTGAATTTTACGCGGTAACGCCCGTCTTTATCGGGGCGGGCCAGCCGGTCATTATCGCTGAACCCCGAAACGCGCGCAGGTACGGTGCCGGAAATGACCGGACGGGTAAGCCGTTCAGGACGAAAGGCACTCAGCTCGCTGTAGGGGATCCCACACAACTCAGCCTGGAAAGCGTGGCTGCGTGATGCACTGCTTTTCAGGCTGGTGACCAGCAGTCCCGGCGAGAAGGCCTCGGGATGCGGACCATCAATGTCGGCCACCACACCGGGTAACAACGCCGGATCATTCGCTACGGCTTCCAGCCGGATGCGTTCGCACAGATGGCGCTCGTGGCGAATGCGGGCGTAAAACCAGCTTGTTTCGGCCTGTCCCCCGCTGATGCTTTCCCAGCGATCCCCCTCATCCTGCTGGATGTCTGCATAGTGGTAATCACAGCCGGTGATGAAGGGAGCCTCCCGGCTGATGTCCGCCACCGACTCCAGCGGCATGAAGCGCTGTATTCGGTAGTTATAATCGCGGGTACGTACAGCGGCGGGGATCACACTGGCATGACTTATCATTTTTCGGATGGTCGTCCGATCCCCGACCATACCCGATAGCGGCAATGCCGTAATTTTATGCCCGAAAACATAAGAACTCTGACTGTCACCAAATACCATAACCGTCACGCTGCTGACGGTTTCATGCTGTTTGAAACGAAACCCTATTCCCACTTCGGACAGCAGGCGCTGGATAAAGGCCAGGTCCGTTTCTCCCCACTGAACAATCATTTCGCGCAGAGGGTACGACCAGGACAGCCCCTCCATATCGATTTCATAGCCTTCCATGCCGTGAGACTTAAGCAGGTTGCTAACCAGCTCAGGGACCGACATTTGCTGGTAAATAGCGTAGCGGCGAGAGTGGCGGAGGAGCGTGAGCGGGTGTTCAAGGATGGCTTCGTAAAACGTTTCATCCAGACTGCTCGAGAGCCGGGAAAGTGACGTGATCACGCCAAAAACTTCACGCAACGTTTCCCACTTACTCTTCTCCGGCTGGTGGCGAGACCAGCCAGCCGTGGGCCTGCGCATCGTCAGTACCGCAGGTTTCATCATCACCACGTCAGGCACGATATCCTTGTCTGCCGAGGTGAAGCGAATCACATAGCGGTACGGCTGACTTAGCGTTTCTTCACCGGTAAATGATGCAACATCCGCATAAATACCGGGCTGCTGGAAATCCAGAAGATAGCGGTTAAGCGTGTTTACCGGGTCCTCAGCTGCGGTGCCTGAATGGGTCATGTTTTCTCCTTAAAACACCCATAAATACTGTGGTTAATGGTACATAGGAACCCTGGTGTTTTGTATAAAAATTATCCCGGGAAGTGAATTATGCGATCAAGGTAATGTTTTACAGGGGGCGGGACTGGGGAGTTTGCAGAGCGTTTTTAAGGACTGGGATTGTGTTAATGGACTATTGGATAATTGAAGATAAACGGCATAACAGGCAGAGAGCGAGAGGGTTTAATGTCCTTACAGCCACTAAACCCTCTCGCTAATTTTAGTCGAAATAATTCATATCCAGTTTGGGTATGCGTAGCAGGCGTGAAGAGACACCCACCTAATTTTCGGTCATTAAATGCACCAAACGCTGCCCATCAACCAGTGCTATTCCCTCCACCTGATGAGAAAATCCCGCGCCTGAGCGGTAAAGCCTGATGTGGTGATAAATACGTCACAACGACTACCTTATCCCTCTCTTGCTTACAACTGGCGCTGCTGGAGACTGGAATAAATCGTTTTGATTTCACCTGTTAAGCTTTCGCCACGATAGACCATTGACGTATCGTACCGTTGATATTTCTCTTCTCGCGTGGCGCTAAACCAGTTAAATGACCCTACACACAGCAGCCCCTCGTCCCCAATCACAATTTTACTGTGAACGCGTTTGACCAGCTTCGTCGCAATACCCATCTCGTTCAGCTTTTCCAGTGCGGCGTGAAGTTGCTGCTTTTTCTCTATGTGCTTTTGATAATCAGCGTGTTCAGTATTGTAATTTCTGTCCGTAACCACGGTGATATCAATACCACGCGATCGCGCCTGCATCATCGACGTCAGAAAGCCGGTTTGCTCCAGCTTTTGCCAGCTCAACCAGGGGGAAACGATGGTAATGTTCTTTCCGATAGTGCCGAAGGTCTGGTTCAGAAACGCATCATGCTGCTCCACCCCGTGCAGCGTAGAGATCTGCGTCTGGGCTGTGCTTAAATCTTTGCGTTCCAGAAACTCAAACTGCAATGCATTGCTGTCTGAGGCAAACAGGTATTTTGCCAGCAATCCTCGTGGCGAAGAGCCTGGCTGGATCTCAAACAGATCCATATCACCGAGGACCAGGAAGCTATCTTTGGCACGAGAGACGGCGACGTTCAGCATGCTGCTGTCGCTGTCGATAAAACCGCCGTCCTCATGTTTGGAATAGACCGGGGAGAAGAGCACGATCGCTCTTTCCGCCCCCTGCAGGGAGTGCACCGTGCCCACCGTCAAAGAATCGTCACCGCCGCTACAGTTAATGTCGAACTTACGCAATGCCGCTTTGATGGCGTTAACCTGCGCCGAAAAGGGCGTAATGACCCCCACCACTTTGTGCAGCGACTCACCGTAATGGCGCTCTATTTCCTCTTTTTGCGCCACCAGCCAGGCCGCTATCGTTCCGGCCTCAAAGGCGTTATAACGACTCCCACCGTTTGTCTGCATGCCTTTACCGTCGATATGCAGATAGCCCATTGCCGGAAAAGGCTTATCTTTTACAATACCCCGTTTAGGCAGTAATTTACCGTGATAGCACAGCGCATTACAGTAGCCGATAATGTTATCGAAGCAGCGACGATGCTCGTACAGGTACATCCCACGAGCCAGATCCGGGTCATACTGATAGAGCGAGGTAAACTGGGCCACCTTCATGACGCTGCCGGACGCCGCACTTTTACCTGAATCACATACCAGGGCATAGGCTTCCGCCAGTTCTTCCTGGGTGCCTCCGGGGAGAATGTTCTCCTCTACCATATTGCCTATATCGATACCGGGCAAACTGTTCCAGATCGGCGCGATCTGTTCCGTATCGCCAATCACTAATGCTTTTTTCGCCAGCGCGAAGGAAGCCGCGGCCACCTCAGGAAGCACCTGCCCCGCTTCATCGACGATCAGCAGATCGGCAAAATTATATAAATAACTATCGTCAAATTTCTTCGCCCCACCAACATGTTCCCTAATGACCAGATGATGAGGCAGCATATAGCATGTCATCACCACACAAGGCGTGAGCTTCATTCTCCGCTGCCAGCGGGCCTTAACCGCTTTCGCCCCTTTTAGGCCCTTTTCTTTCTGTAAGTTGTCAATGGCAGCCATATCCATCAACCACCGGCCTTCCCAGTAGTGCGTTGCCAAAAGGAACGCCGGGAAGCGAATCTGCGTATCAGCCAGCTCATCGGCACCGGCCAGGCTCAGTTCCTCTTCGCCTGTATATCCCAGCGTCCGGGCCAGGCTATCCCAGTACTGGATAGCCTCACGTTCTCGTCGGGAAACGTCCTGAGCATGATTGATTTGCTGTTGATAGTCGCTCTGCTCTTTTTGTGACCGCGTAATCAGGTCGTCGATATACGCATCGATCCCTTCCGGCACAGTCCCCTGGAACGCGGCCATTCTTGTGCCAAAAGTAGCGTCGAGTAAGAGATTAATCTGGTAGTGGCGCTTAGTGCGAACGGCGGGGATCCAGGAGAATAACGCATATACTATCGACTCATCGGCGCGATATTGCTGCCACTGCTTTTTGCCCTGGGTTAACAGCGCGATTTCATCTGTGCTGTCGTGCAGTAACCTGCTTTTGTCCTGAATATACTGCCCGAGATCTTCGCTGATGGCGTTTCGCTCCTGACGAATACGGTTCAGGCTGTCCCAGGCGGGTTCAATTAGCTTAAGCCGATCGGACTGCTGAGTTAAACGCTCATGCAGGCGATCCACGACGCGTTCGACGGAACTGCATTCCACCGCTGGGAATGCTTCTTTAGCCCTTTCAAGATAGAAAGTCTGCGCCTCCTCAACATACTCGCCAGACTCAACGCGATTGAAAAAATCTTCCGTCTGGTATTTTTTTGCGGCCTCGGCCTTACGGCCCGAAGACGGAAAGTAAGCGCCATAACTTTTCAACTCAGGCAGCCAACGCCCGGCCATTGCGCCAGTGCCGGTGGCAAAATCTTTACCGAAGGCTTCAATAATGTTGGTCACAGCCTGATTGTTGGTTGATGTGGCCATCACCACCGGTGGCTCAGTTTTATTAAGGGCAGCTCTTGCCCATTCAGTGGCAATAATAGAGAGAACGAGGGTGGTTTTGCCGGTTCCCGGCGGGCCGTTGACGGCAAGGATTTCACCCGGCTGCTGGGTCAGATAATGGCTCAGGGCGTCGCGCTGTGCCGCAGCTAGCGGAAACTCATCCCCGGAATACCCCAGCCGGTCAGTGAGCTTTGCATTGGCCGCAAGGAGGGGTTTTAAGGAAGGCATCGCCGGTGAGGCAAAACGCGCCAATAACGGAACGTCTTTTTTACACATCAGCAGATGATCGTACAGGGGAAGAATATGGATGCTGGCTCCGCCGGGCTGATTCGCTTTGATAACATAACCATACCCAGCCGGTTCGTATTGCTCATAGGTTGTGCACCACAGTCCGGCGACGTTGTTTAAGAGATCGTCAGCCTCTTTCAGATATGTTTGCCACTGATGATGATACCTGGCATGACGCTCTTCCCGCTGCTCATCCGTTTCTTCACGATGCTCCTGTTCGTCATCAACACTCAAGGTGGCTGAGTTATGCGTCGTTTTGTATTTATCGTACTGAGTCATCTCGCCAATCGAGAATGTGCCTTTGGGAAGGGGTTCAAGCAGGTCACGGGGAATGGTGGTGGGCGCCTTAGGAAACAAGAAACCTTCACGACTCAGTCGCGCGGAGGTCACCAGCGGTGTGACGATGCCTGGTGCCCCTGCCGTCCGTTCTTTGCCATGCTGAAGCTGGCGGATCCAGACATTCGGCCGTAAAAGCACTTCGACCGTTTTAACCGCATCGCCTTCACCCTCAAAGAACGCAGGAACGATCTCCTCATCCAACCGTCCCGTGGTGATATCCACCCAGCGGGTGAATTTATCCGCATCTTTACGCTCAAATGCCCCTTTGCCAGACTCGGCATCTGCTAAGGAATTACGCCAGTATGATGCGAACCCCTGAGTGTTCCTGTCCATTGCCCGTCCCGTGACTTAAATGAAATTATTGATTACGTTGATATAAACGCAGCACATAGTTAAGCATTGTCCACGTTGAGAACGCGATCGCAATAATTTATTTGAAAACGGCCGTGGAAGTCGGCTGATACTTAATCCGAATAAAAAGTAGATAAGTCAGCGCATTCGGCAGGATCGGGCCTTAAGAAAATTAATAACATCACATAAAAATATCTATAGGTAATTATCAATGATTATTACATAGCACGTGTCAGTATGAGTTTATCTGTGATGAAGATTAGCCGCTTGTTTTTTATCAGCATAACCTTTCGCGCCGTGATTTTATGCATGGCTGCTATCTTAGTTACCCACTTCTGTGGCAGAAATAGTGATAACTCACTCAGAACCGGATAAATAGACTTAATCCGATGACCTAAACTTACGATACGCGGCCTGGATGAAGTCTGAATAATCCCCGTTTAACCCCATCGATCCAGATATGATCGTCAATAATCCAGTCGTCCCTGAATAAAGCAAACGATTCATCACGACCAAACTCAGCGGCGTTGTCTCACTAATAGCTGAGCTGGCTAACGCCAACCTATTGGTGCCTTACCCCTGAACAGACCCTTACGTCAGCCCTGACTGTCGGTAATATAATAGGTCAACGGATAGCTGTGACTTTCTCTGACGCCTTTGGTCACCAGCCCGTGTTTCGCCGCTTCGTCAGCCGGATATATCACCCTGCCGGTTTCAGAATCAGTTATTTTTTCTAATTCCTCACGCGAAAGCGATGTGCATGAGGCATAGACTTTCCGAAATATGGCGTTGTAATTTTCGTCTTCCTCCAGAATTCGGCGTGCCTGGTCCGGCTTGATGTAATCCGTCTTTTCATCAGGTGCCGCCGCCGGATGCAGCATAAACTGCGCCATTGGCATCGAATAGCGCTCAGGCGAGGCACAGTAAATAAGGGTGGCGGATGAAGCCGTCACGGACGCATTAATCATATTGAGTGTAATCGGGCTTTTACGCAGCGTTTCATAGGCAACATATCCGGCATCCATGTCGCCGCCACGGCTGTTAAGATAAACGTCTATATTATGCACGTTACGGTAGTTTTCCCGTATCTCTGCCAGGGCGGATATCAGCCAGGTTACCGTCTGATTGTTCACCTGACCGTTAAAATAGACGCCTGCTTCGTTTACCTGGCCGTTGCCCACGGTATCGCTCTTGATGAACGTTACGTTTGCCTGTGCGCAGGCTGACGCCAGCAGCAACGCGATGGTGGTAGCGGGGAGCTTTTTCATTTTACCGTTTTCCCTTTTTGATCTGGACATCCGGTTATCCCGGTGAGGTTAATTTTCCTGGCCGCGCAATGATTCATTGCCCAGTACAAGGGTACGTCCGGCCGAGGAGATAGTGGACGGTCGGTGCGCGATAATGACGCGGGTTATGTTGAGGGTTCGTATCGCCGCATTGATCAGCGCTTCATTCTGTTCATCAAGATGGCTGGTGGCCTCGTCCATAAACAAAATGCCCGGCCGACGATACAGCGCGCGGGCAATAAAAATACGCTGCCGCTGTCCGCCCGACAGGCCTTCACCGAGCTCGCCAGTCAGGGTTTCATACCTCATCGGCAGTGCCATGATGTCATCGTGAATGTGGCTCAGTCGGGCGCACTCCTCCATCCATTCAACATCGACATCGGGGGAGAATCCGGTGATATTGTCGCGCAGTGAACCCGCCAGTAGCCGGTCTTCCTGCAGGATACAGGCCACCGCCCTGCGGTAGTTATCAAGTCCCGCGGCCTGGATGTCGATGCCGTCGACCAGGACACGCCCGCTCTCCGGCAGGGTCAGGCCAGACAACACCTTCATCAGCGTGGTTTTTCCGGTGCCCGACGGGCCGGTGATGGCCACGCTCTCCCCTGCCGATATGGTCAGACTGAGATCGCTGAATACCGGGGAGGAATGACCGTCATACCGGAATGTCAGTCCCTCACCTTTCAGGGATAAGGGGCGGCCTGGTGTAAAAATCTCTTTTTCCCTCCTTTGCGGCTCCGGTTCTGAGAGCGCGATGTCCGCGATGCGCTCGTTATGTAACGACAGCATCCGCAACTGCAATACCAGTGTGGTCAGCGACAGTACCCGGTCTGAAAACATACCCCGGAAGGCGCTGAAGGCCACGAAAGCCCCCAACGTCATGGTATGAGTAATGACCGCAGAAATTCCCAGCCACAGAATAATGACCCCATCGCAGGCGGCAATGAATGTACCGGTGATGCTGGCAAGCATGTCAAAGCGCAGCAGGCTCACGCCGGAACCGGCTGCATCTGCAATCATATTGAGCCAGGTCTGACGGCGCTGCTCTGCCAGCCCCTGAGCGCGTACGGTGGCTGCCGCATACAGCGTTTCGGTAAAGGAGGAGGCAGCCCGTGCATTTTTTATCAGCAGCTCTTCCTGCGCCTGACGATAGCGGGGCCATGTCAGTACCCGCAGCAGGATAAAGACAAACGTGAATGCCACGACCACCCATACAAGCGGGCCGCCGTAAACCACGAGCAGGATAAATGACCCCATGATCATGATGCCGTCAATCATTGCGCCGGTCAGGCTCTGGGTAAAGGTGGTGCGCAGGGTATCCAGCGATGAGAAACGTGACTGAACATCCCCCATCCGGCGTTTTTCAAACCAGGACAGCGGCAGGCGCAGAAGGTGACGATAAAGCCCGTCCTTCCACTGTAAATCGGTACAGGTACCCATCACCATCAGGATCCAGCCGCGAAACAGGCTGACGCCGGCCTGAAGCAGGGTGAGCAGAAGCAGGCTGAGACAGATGAGCGTGAGCAGGCCCTTATCTGCCGCCGGCACTGCGTTGTCCATTACCATCTGGGTGCCCACCGGGAGCAGCAGGGTAATAAATTCAATCATCAGCGACAGACAGAATATTTTTATCAGCGTGGCGCGAAAGCCAGTAATGCCGCGCAGCAGAGTACTGACCTTAAGGCGCTGCCGTCGCGTTTCGGGGGTAAAGTGGGTGTCCGGCCAGAGCTCAAGTGCCACACCGGTAAAGTGTGTAGAGACTGCGGTCAGGGGCATGTCCAGCCTCCCCGCGGCCGGATCGTGAATAATGCAGCGGTTCCCTCTGACGCAGACCAGCACCACAAAGTGGTTAAAATCCCAGTGCAGAATGCAGGGCTTACGCAACTCATTAAGCTGTGCCAGCTCCAACGCGAGCGGCCGGGCCGCCAGATTCATTTCCGCTGCCACGCCGATAAGCGAGGCCAGTGTACTGCCGCGAGACGACAGCCCAGCCTGCTGGCGCAGGGACAGTAAATCTGTACGGCTACCGTGGAAACCCGCCACCATCGCCAGACAGGCCAGGCCGCATTCAGCCGCTTCCGTCTGCAGATGTAAGGGGACACGTCCACGACCGGTGAACCTTAGCATCCCCCGCAGCCGGTTCAGGAGCATATCATCCATGAATAATTCCTGTAGCGCTGTCGCGTACGTCATACAACGGGGAGAGGATCCACTGATACAGGCGACGTTCATCCAGGAAAAGGGTGACGGAGGCCTTCATGCCGTTTTCTGCCTGTATCTTGCGGCGTTTGTAGATGAAGCGGTCAGAGGACGGCGTCACCACAACCCGGTACCACGTCTGCGGTCCGGTAAGTGAACGCAACGGCGCGCCGGGATAGGTGGCCATTTCCTGCCAGGACGCCGGTGTGTGTGCCACCGCCGCAATTTTTCCCGGAAACTGGCCAAACTTTTCGGCAGGGAAAGCATCGTAACGGATATTCACGGGCTGCCCTACAGTGAGATAGGGTACGGCCGCATCAGGTACCCAGAGGACCAGAGCACGGTAGTGTGCATTGCCCGGAATGATCTGCAGAAGGCTGTCTCCAGCGGCCACGGTCTGACCTGGCGTGACACTCAGCGTGTCGACCACGCCATCCACGGGAGAAGTGATAACCTGATCACCGCTGGCATCCGCATCTGTCAGTTCACCTTCCAGCGTGCTTTTTTGCACGGCAATCTGGTTGAGCTGACTGTCAAAATCGGCCGCCTGAGTCTGCAGCGCGCTGCGCAGGGCCAGTACCTGCAGCGCATTCTGTTCATTCTGACTCTCAAGGCCCAGCATATCGTTCTGCTGCTGATAATAAAGGGCGGTCTGGCTGATAAGCTGATCGCGGTTAATCAGTCCCTGCCGCTGATACTGACGATAGTTATCCATATTTTCCTTCATCAGGCGAAGGCCTTCATGGGCCCGTGCCACCACATCTGTGGAGCGCTTCAGCGCCAGTTCATAGCGGATCTTTTCCTCACCCAGCATGGCCAGCGTCAGACTGCGGTTACGGGTGATATCGGCAGCAATGCGGTTCAGGGTTGCAATACGATTTTCGAGGCTTTCACGATGTCTCCTACTGACCACGCCGGAGGTCGTGGTGCGGCTGACGTCAATCCGATAGAGGGTCTGCCCCTTTCTGACGTATTCGCCCTGAGTTGCCGAACGGCTGACGATAAACCCCTGCTGCGGAGAAAAAACGGTTACTGCCCGGGGCGTTGAAATAATTTCACCAGAAACGTTAATGCGACGGGTGTAAGAGCATGAAATAATCAGAATGAAGAAGGCGGCGAAAAAAAAAAGAGGTAAACGCGATAACGTAATATCCGGTATGGCCAAATATCAACACAGCTTTGCCAGCCCAGTTATTATTTCTGGCATCCAGGGCTTCCTTTCTGAAAAGCATTTCCATCCGGCTCCGGCAGATAAAATATCAGTAAATAATCAAATCAGGGGACAAAGCCTGGCAGGCTGCATGCCCCTGATAATTAATTACCAGTGACACTGTCCATTAACGCTGTGAGCGTTTGCGTCTCCACCTAAATTGCCACCACCGGCATGGTTATTCGAACGACTATCTCTACATCCAATATATCCACCAATAGCTCCCGATATAGCGCCATAAACAGCACCTTCAGCAGCTCCGGTTAATGCTCCGGCTGCAATACCTGCAGGGCCACCTGCGATTCCCGCAACTCCCCCACGCAGTGCATTTGCGGCAGCTCCACCGGCTGCGCCACTAAGGCCGCCCTTCACAGACGCTCTTGCACAGCCCCCCTCGTAATTTGAATTAGCATTCCCCCCGGAAATGATATTTATCTCATCTTGCGTCAGTTCTCTTAACATGCTACTTGTCCTCGGTTGGTAATATTTTAGTAACAATAAATCCAGATACAGTCACAGCTACAGCCACAGTAAAAAACATTATTAAAAAAGGATGAGATACGTAAAAAAAGCTACCTGAGATAAAATGAATCACCATGGATGTTATGGCTGCGCTAAATATAATTATTAGTAGTTTCTCTTTACTTAAAATACTCATACACAAACCTTAATTTTATTAAATTCGTCGGTAATACTTATAATATAAAAAAACTTACAATAAACTGACAAAATAATTTCACAAGGTAACTAAATGATTCAAATAATTTCCCAGATTGAAAAAATGAAGTTAATTCTATGTTTATTAAGGATTTAAAGGACATATGCTGGCGTGATATTTTATTACTTTTAGTGCTAATTATTTCATATTGAACTTTACTTATCTAGATTAGGCAAAGAAATGGCCATGTAAGTATCCCGCTAAAACGGCCCATTCACATTTAGAGATCTTCCGGCATACTTACTCTGCTAATGAAGGAGATCGCTATGCGTAAAGCACGATTCACCGAACACCAGATTATTGCTGTCCTGAAGTCTGTCGAAGCTGGACGTACCGTGAAAGAGGTCTGTCGTGAGGCCGGGATTTCCGAAGCCTCCTGTTACAACTGGAAATCTCAAAAAGTGCGTGGAACTAAAGCTGGGTTACTTACACATGATCCGTCAGGCAATAAAGAAACGCAAGGTGTTCCCGACGGATGACTCGGTGCGGAAAGTCATTTATCTGGCGATCAGGGATGCTTCAAAAAAATGGAATATGCCGATCCGAAACTGGCGGCTGGCGATGAGTCGCTTTATTATCGAGTTCGGTGACCGCTTGAGCGATCACCTTTAATGTGGTGGCAGTTACACAGAATTATTTACAGGCTCCACCGCCTTCATCAGCCAGTTCGCGATAGCGGTAAAATGTATCACGGGAGACACCCATGATTTTACATGCTTTAGATACGTTGCTGAGTTCTTCAGCCAGATTGAGCAAACCGGTTTTGTGTTTTAAGACGGGATTGGTAGTATGAAGCATGAGAGTTACCTCGTGTTTTGTATAAGGATTCGACACCCATATCAAAACCGGTAACTCTCAACCTTTCAAGGTCATATGTCAGATCAAGTCGCGACTAATACAGCTTATTTAGGGATGGCTTCAACTACTGCGCTATCAATCTTTAATGACAGAGCAATGGTCGCATCATCATAGCCTGCAAAACGCATACTCTTTACTTCACTAATTATCTGAGCATCATTCTTAACGTCATCAGCTACAGGTTGAACATCCGTTAATGGTTTCAACTTTTGTACAGCAGAACCTACTGTTAAGGCAATCACAACCAGTACAGCGAAGCAACCGCCAGCAAAGGCGATCATTTGTTGGAATACTGTTGTAGAAACCATTGCGCCTGCAACGGTTATGAAGGCAATGATGATTGTCGCAATTGAAGAAATGTTCAAGAAACTCTCCCAGAGTCAGCTATTAGTATGAAATCCTACTAACAATGTAGCTTACTTGTATTATTCTGAGCAATAGAAGCCATAAAGCCCCCGTTGGTGGTACTACCAACAACCGGAGCGCAACGACTTCATCAACAGTACAGAGTGATCACACCTTATTAGGTTAACCGTGCACCCTTTAGTGAGTGTGGCTGGTTGCTGCTTAGTCTTCAACCATGTCGATTACGTTAATACTCTCTGATGAAGGTGGCAAAATCTGCGCCCTGCCATCATACCAAAATCTTTGAGGTAGACGATTAATCCTCCTGCTTTGATGCTTCTATCATACTGTTAAAAAGCCCAGTAAGAATTTTACTGTGAGTTATTTCGACTTTCATTATTTTCTGGTGGCTACCCTTGGTAAGCTGTGAAAGAAACTTTAGTGTCTTTACTTCATGCAAATTTTGACCCACACAAAGATTATAAAGCACAATAAAGCCTTCAACAATGAAGTACCACATAGTTCCTCTAAATGCATCGGCTCTTCTTTGCGTAAAATTGGAAAGTAAAACCTTGATTATTTCATCAGAAATGTTCCCTGTGCTATCGACCATTCTGAAAATAGAAATCTTCACAAAAAGGTCTAACCTAAACCCGCTTAATTTGTTAATTCTTATTTTCTTCTGAGCAATACATAATCTAAAAAGATCATCAAGACTTTTCGTACCTTGGACAGTATCGTAATGCGTGTGCTTTGCAATTGACGCTCGCCAAAGAATGCTTATTAGAAAAAGATAAAATTTCTCATACTGAAAAGATGCAATAATAATGTGATCGGAATTTTTACGAAAATTAGTATGGTCTCGCAACACACGTATTCCATAATGTTCGTAGTTAATTGATAAGAATTGCTCACATTCTCTGCAAAGCATAGGCTCTTTTGGGGAAAAGCTTCCTGTTATGGTTTTTTTTCCTTCCTGTATAACCATAATTTTACCGTCTTTTTTCTTTAACTTTTTGAAATAGCTTTTTGGAATTATGTGCGATTGTTGCAACTCACTTTTTTGAAGGCATAATTTACAAATCCTTTTCATTATTTCCCTCCTGATCAATGTGGCAAAGTCTGCGCCCTGCCACAATACAACAAATTTTGAAAAAGACATTTAGTTGGATTTTTCGACTATTTCAAAAATAGTCCCATCATCCCTAGTAAGTTTTGCTTTCTCCATATCAATTGAGAATGTAATGCTTTTAGTCCGTTTTTCAAAACTCAGATTATCATTCTCGCCATGAACTGGATGAACGCTTGTGATATCCATTGTAAACTTACCATCTTCAATTGGATGAACGAAGCGCCAGCGGCGATCTTCGAAACTATCGTTTTCAATACAACTGTAGGTTATTCCCTCTCTCTTTACAGAGTAACTCTTAATCTGTGTCATAAAATCCTCTCTCCTTAAGTTTTTATCTCTTTAACGTCAACAAAAATCATAAAATGACAAACATGAAGGTGATATTTATTATAATTTCATTGTTCTTTCTTTTGATAGTTAGCTTTAAGAAAGTCTTCGTATTGCCTTGGCAATAAAGCTATTTCTCCCCATTTTTTGGTTGGAGACCAATAACCAGCGCCAACTTCTGCTATAACTCCATAGAATATCAGTATTCTTCGCAATGAGTGCTCCGCTATTATACCGCGCGCATCCAAATCATTGTTGTTAGCTGATATTCTGAAATCAACATTGCCGGGTAAGTGAGGATGTCTCAGAAAAACGTGAGAGGTTGAATCAAATCGTTTAATGCGAATTATTTCCCCAAAATAGAATTTCGGCTCATCAGTTACTTCATCAATTTCAGCGGCATCTTGTAAATCAACGTCTAAAACGTATCTCAATACTTTATCTTCAACAACTATATGAATTTCTCTATGATAGTTGTGCCTAAAATTAGTGCATAATGATTGGACGCTAGTTACCTTACTAGGAAGTTTAAAGGTTTCACCATCGTGCCTCGAAACTGGCACTGCGACTTCTGGACCATCCTCACTTTCAAATTGTGTTTCTAATGGTTCCTGTTCGCCGTCAAAATCTGCTCTTGGTTGATTTTCTGGTCTTTCCTGCATGAACCCACTGATGATAACTAAATCCTGATCTTCAACAGCCTGTCTTGCTTCTTCTTCAGAGTTATATTTTTTCCCAGACATTTGACTACTTCTAAGACGACAATATGGAGCATCTTCATCAGGAAAGTGACGGAACAAAGCTTCTCTGCCATTTGCCATGACTGCAACAGCAGGATCGTTAGGAACTCGAGTCAAAGGCTCATAGCATGAAGGGCAATGTAGATGCCCTTTCATATGGGCCAAGTAATCCAGCGGCTCAATAGCGGTACGTACTAATAGCGCTATAGGCTGCTGTATTCTATCCCAAATGGGATCGTAGTAAGCATAAGCAATTCTGTTAAAAGCCATAATCACCTCCCTTATAATTTTCTCAATAAATTACTATTTTCATCTCGAAAAGTACAATATTTACAATGGAATAACGTGGAGAAGGTGATTCTGTCATCATTATCTTTATTTAGGTAGGATTATGAAACCATAAGTTAAATTAAGGTTATTTTAGACAAGAGAATCCATTTAGCCCTGTTGGTGGTAATAGCAACAAGCGGAGCGTAACGACTTCATCAACTGTCCAGAGTGATCACAACCTTATCAGGATAACTACGTACCGTTTGGAGCGTGGCTGAGACGCTGGCAGAGCCTGCATTTCGTGTGCAGGTACGTTGACCACCGAAGACCTGTTTTGGGGCTGTAAAAACGCTACACATCGGGCTTGAATGCGTGCGATCGGACTGTTTTGGAATATTAAGAGACGTGGGCTGCGTCATAGCTTTTCAAGTTGAAATCTGTACGTGTTTAAAGCTTGGAACTACACGCCGCTATGAGATAGTATTCCCGAGTATGCCACTACTAACTACAGCGGCAATTTCAGGTGATAAAGAAGGGAGTTTTCATCATACAAGCAAGACGGGTCTTTCCGCCTAACTAATTGATATTAAAGAAAATTCTTTAATGGTGCGAAGGCCGGACTAGTAAAACATTAACAAATACCTGTATTTATTGATTTTATTTTTTATATAAAATGCACATGACCTCCAAGTTGACCCCTTTTCCATAACGTATGTTTCATTGCTTATGCAAAAGTACAATTCAATTGACCACGATCACAACCCCTGCAATCAGAACAATCCCATAAGTTGACAACCCCTCTTAAACAGTATATTTATTGTTCATCAGGATACTAAAGAAAAACTTATATGAAGAATAAACTTTCAATATATTTAGCCAAGAAAGGGATTACTCAAGATCATCTTTTAATCGACTTAGAGAGAATGAAATCGCCCATTAAGCTTGATATAAATGAAACAGAGTCTGTTATCTATATTAATCAACCTAAAGAAGCCAAGCATCCTGACTGGGTTGATTTTATTATACTCGGTCAAGAAAACTTGACCTACGAAGACTTCTCTAAGTGCAAAAGTGAATCAGCAATTATAGTAAGCAGATTATCAGGATATATTTTTTTGTTATCATTTGGTGGCGGCCACCACAAAATAATAAAGGATAATATTGAGCGCGACTTTGGCCTTAGAGTAACCTTGAACTCAGTGGATCCTGAAAAACTAAGAAGTTTAGACAAAAGTAATTATCAAGATAACCCCTTAAATACGCGTAATCAAAGTACCAAAGAAGTCGACATACTTTCACTAAATATCGATTCAGAAATAGAAATACTTTCAACACTAACAGGTAAATCTAATACGGAAATTTTCGGTGAAAATGTTACAGGAAAAGATAGTTTTACAATAGCTACTCCAGAAAAGCTGTCATCTTTAAAAAAGATACTTTCAGAGGCTTTAGTAAAATACAAGCAACCTTTACCAAAAAAATTTGAATGGATTGACAATATCAACAAGGTTAAAGACAAAGAGTTGTGTGCCGTTTTAGACTCGGAACTTGATGACCTATTCAAAGACGAACAAAAGCATTATGAATTCTGGTTAGGTGAGCCAGAAATTGTTGATTGGAGCAATCAAATAGGTTATGTATTTGGACGATTCCATTCACGATGTGACATTCATCCAACCTTAACTATTAACAACCTGAAAAAGTACCTATCCATAAATAAAATAGCTTTAGATTGTAATAGTTTAAAAAATCTAAAGATACATATCATTAGGTCAGATGAAACTAGCTATGATTGCTGGACTGCTTATAGCTGTCTTTATGCTGAAGTTGAAACAAATGGAGAAATATACATTTTAAGAAATAACACTTGGTATTCAGTGAAAACTGACTTTATTAAAAGAGTAGATAGAGAACTATCAAATATTGAAGCTTACGATTTCAAACTCCCAATTTACAAACATGATAGAGAGGATGAATACAATAAATCTATCGCTGCAAATAATAGTTCCCTTTTCAATTTAGATAAAAAACTCCTTTATCATGGTGGCAATCAAAGTAAATTTGAATTTGCGGATATAATACGTAACGATTATGATTTCATACATGTTAAATACTATAGAAGCTCAAGCACTCTTAGCCACCTTTTCGCCCAAGGCTTTGTAGCTTTAGAACTTTTCGTCAGTGACCAAAACTTTAGAGAAAAATTAAACAAGGCTCTTCCACCAAACAGTCAGCTACCTGATACATTGAAGAGACCTGAAACCAGCAAATATAACATCATATATGCAATAGCTATAAACAGGGACATTCCAGAAAGGCTACCTTTCTTTTCGAAGATAACCCTTAAAAACACTGTTAAATCATTAAATAAGCTAGGATTTACCGTAAAACTAGCTAAGATAGAAATAGACCCCGTCTTGGAAAAAACAAAGAAAAACAGGTCAAAATAAAAACATGAACAATTTACCAATTGGTCTTTCGATAAACTCTCCCATTACTCTCAGAAGTTTTTATAACCATTTTTTCCCCATATTACGTGAGAAAATGCGTTTAAAAATATAATTTAGCTTTTATATTTTAACTACAAGCATGTGTTTTTACGCATTTAGAATTTTCTAGAATCAATATGCTGGCGCGCAATGCTATCCCCGCCTCGCCTGCCCGCTTTATGCATCGTTTTTTATGCAGCTGCATGAACCGGGCAAAGCCGCGCCGGGCGTGGGCTGGATGGGTGTCTGAAGTCCCGCATTCTGCATGCAAAATCATGCACCCTATGCATGCATTGCTCTTTACAAACCGGCTGGCCAGAAAAAGGGCGTTGAAAAGATAAAAAGCAGACAAAAAAAAGCCGCTGTTTTCAGCGGCCGTTGTGGTCAGTGGAGAGTGCGGAAGGACGAGCCATAGCGGCCGAGCGTCTGCCGTTCTTTTACCGGCTCCGGGGTGGCTACGGGAACCGGTTCGGGCTGCGGCGGCGCGGTGATGACTTTGGTGATGCTCTCGCTGGTTTTGAACGAACAGGAGCAGTCGAGATTGGTGCACTGGTGATAGCGCTCCTTCACCTGTTCGGACATATAGCGGCTTGATTTGGCATGCGCCGGGCTTTTGCAGTACGGGCAGTGCATCATCCCTGGCTTTCCTTCTGCTGTTTTCTTTCACGCTTTGCCCGGCGCTCATGTATCAGCTTGTGAATGGCGGCCGGGCTGTTATACAGGCGCATATCCACACCGGTCAGCGCAGGGCGGTAAATGCCAATCTCCGACAGCACAGGCTCGGCATCCATATCCAGCCGCGCGTCTTCCGCTTTGTCGGCCAGTAATTTAACCACTTCACGGGCGAGTATAACCTCCGGCTCCACGTGCAGCGGGTCGGTATGGCGTCCGCGGTCGTTGAGCCTTAGCGACAGCAGCTTCAGCCGGATGCCCCGTATCAGCGTCGGGCTGACATTGCGCATGGCGGCCTCCCACTGGCCCTCGGCGTACTGCGTAAAGGCCATGTTGTGCGCATTCACGTAAGCGTGGCCGTTGCGCACGGCATTTATCGCTTCTCCCTCGTTCTCAAATTCCAGCTCCTCAATCAGACCGGTGAACTCGTCGGCCAGCTCGCGGCTGGCAATGCGCTGGCTGTGATCCGCGCGCAGCTCCGGCGTGATGGCTCCCCGCAGGCTGCGAAACGGGTACGCCAGTTCGTTTCCGCCTCTTTCCCGTTCTCAATGGCCGCCTCACGCTCTTTTTTGCTGCGGGCAATGGCGGCGGTGATATCGTTGATTTTCATCATCTGTGCTGTGTGTGCAGTACGTGCATCTGCCAGGCGCTTCAGTGCAGGGGTTTTCCCGGGGTGCTCATAGCGTTCCGATGCGTTTCAGCGACCGCAGCGGCGGCGTGTCCCGTCGCCGGGTCATCCTGCCGTTCCCGGACGTGATACCGGCGAACGAGCGCGACCCGCAGCTGCTGGACAAGATTGCCGGTGAACTGGCGGTTATCGTGCGCCACCTGATGCAACGCTTCACCCGACCTGACGACGCCCGCGAACTGTTACAGGCGCAGCAGTCATCGGAGGAGGCGCTGGAAATCAAGCGCAGCGCCGACCCGCTGGTCGATTTCTGCGGCTACCTGACGCCGCTGAGTACCCCGACCGGGCTGTTTATCGGTAATGCCAATATCCGGCCCATCAACCCGCGCCGGTATCTGTATCACGCCTATCTGTCTTTTATGGAGGCAAGGGGTCATCAGCACCCCATGAGTCTGACCGCCTTCGGCCAGGCAGTGCCGCAGACGCTGAAGGAGTACGAGATAGAGTTGCTGAAACGTAAGACAAAAAACGGCATCCAGACCAGCCTGGAACTGAGCGAAGAGTGCGAGGCTGACTGGCTGCCACGATGTGATGCATAAGTGGCCCCCTAAGCACTAAACCGGCCCAGGCCGGTTTTTTTGTGCAAATAGTAGAGATACATCAGACGACATTAGTCGTAGTTAAAATCACACTTAAAACAGTCAATCAAGTGAAATCCTAAAATGCAACTAAGATCTTTTACCTTAAAAATCAAATAGTTAATTTCTCCGAAGGCATTGATTATTTAATAACATATCATTAACCCTTATGTTAAATAATATTGTATATTAATTGCAGTTTGTACGGGTATCTTTCATTAAAATAATAATCCAAAAAAAAAACACAATAAATTCAGAGGAGTAAGGCCATGTCCACAAGAAACTTCGCTACTAGAATGTCTTGTTTTTCTTTGGTATCTGCTATCGAAACAGATCTCCGAGCCATTATAGTTAGTGAATTACCTAATGAATATGAGAGTATGCTACCAGCAGATGTAGTAACCAATGCTAAGGAACGGTATGCTGAGCACAACAAAGAATCTTTTTTGAAAGATAGCAATATTGTCGAGTTATTAGACTTTATAGATTTTTATGACTTAAGTAAAATCCTCAATAAAATAAAGAATAACCAAAAATTTTTTAAACCTGAGGAAATTGTTGAAATAATTGACGAGCTTCAGCGACTAAGCAAATGTAGAAATAGGGTTTGTCATTCTCGCCCACTTGAACCAAATGACTTCACAACTCTTTTAGACTTTACAAGCGAATTAATAAAAATCGGTAGTTTAACTTACTGGAAAAACGTTAATATTGCCTTAAATAATCTCGACAACCCGACGTTTGCCTTGTCGCTAAAAATACCTTCCTATTGGCGAATAAACAATAAAACAATAAATAACAATTTGCCTTTGCCAGAATTTGATGATACGGGTTTTATGGGGAGAGATAAGGACAGAACAGCCGTTACCAAATTATTAACTTCTAATACTAAAGTAACATCGATTGTTGGTGAAGGAGGAGTAGGTAAAACGGCGTTAGCACAAAGATGCCTTTATGATATATTAGAAATATGTGAAAGCAGCGAAAAAGAGGACTCTATCTTCGATATAATAGTCTGGGTTTCTCTAAAAACCAATAGACTAACTGCCAATGGTGCTGCTGAAATAAAGAATTCAATAAGCTCAAGCTCGGGGCTATTCCAAAATATCTCTAGATCTCTTAAAGGAGAGACCACTATCAGTGTAAAGAGCGACCTTGATGAGATAAGAGAATATATGGATGAATACAAAATATTACTTTGCATCGACAATCTTGAAACCATATCAAGTGATGATATAAGAGACTTTCTCGCTGATATCCCCAACGGTTCTAAAGTTTTGATAACAACACGGATAGGCCTCGGCGAAATAGAGTATAGATATAAATTAGATAAGTTAGATGACAAACCCTCAGTAGACTTAATGAGAAATATGTCTAAGTTACTTAACTTAGACAAGCTTTACAAAAAAAACAATGAAGGTTTAAATCAACTTTGCAAATCTCTTTTCAACAATCCGCTTTTAATTAAGTGGTATGTATTGGCTGTAGCCGCCGGATTTGGAAATGCAGAATTAATTGATAAAAGAAGCGGTAATTTTAAAGATGCTCTTTGCTTTTGCTTCGAGAACTTGTATGACAGATTAAGTGAAATTGAAAAAAGAGCAATATCTGTCATTGCATGTTTAAGAAGGCCAGTGTCTGCTGTAGAGCTAAGATTTTTTTTAAGCAACATCGAAGAAACTAAAATTGAGGAAGCATTACACCAGTTACATAATTCAAGTATGCTTATCTCAACAGGTGATAAAATTGCCGAAGGTAGATATCTATACAGTTTAACTGGTGTTGCCGAGGAATATATAAACACTGTCAGACCCGTTACAAATGATTTGTATCAAGAAATAAAAGAAAAAAGGAAAGAAATCCAAAACCTTATCTCCGAAGCTAACATACAAAAAAACCATTACAATTATGATCTAAACGTCATATCGTGGACCACGAAAGACGAAAAAATATGCTCAATTTACTTACAAAAAGCCTTATCATTTCATAAAAAAGAAAATAGAGAATTAGCTGATCAAAATATCAAAACCGCAAAATCACTTATGCCGGGATTTTCGGAGTGTTATCGTATTCACAGCTATATCCTTAAAGAATCCTCTCCTTTTCAAGCTGAAGCAGAACTTGAAAAAGCTATTGATTTAAATCCCAATTCTGTTATTACACGTTACGCATACAGTCAATTCTTAATTGCACAAGAGGAATTTGAAAAAGCAAAAGAGCAAATAAATGAAGCATTGAGAATAGACTCTGAAGACGTGGCACTAAAAACTTATAAAGCATGGATACTTACTCTTAATGGTGAATATAAAGCGGCAGTAGATATATATGAAGAATTGCTTCCAGAACAGCATAAGAGATTGTTAAAGTTCCGTATTAGCACCCATGATCAAGCTGCCAGCTGCTATCGAAGAATGTCAGAGCAAAATATCAGGGATAATGATTACCCGGAAGCTAGAAATAATATTAAGCGTGCAGTTGAGATATTAGAATCTACTATAAATAAAGGCGACTACGATCATGGCACTTTGTATAGACTATATGATCTACTAAAGACAGCAGAACATCTATTCTCAAAATTAAAAGACAGAAGTGTTATAGATGACATACTTTTATTTATAGAATATAACATGATGACATTAACTGTTAAGTCGACTGTACAGCTTAAGCAAGATCTCAGTGAATATAAGAATCATTGTTCTCCTGAGTTTTCTAATAAGGTGAAAATTATTTTAGATTTATTAACCCCTCCAAATTCAGTTAATATCGGCGAAAGAATTATTGGTACTGTCGATAAAATAGTTAGCACGGAGAGGGGCGTATCTTACGGCTTCATTCTAGGAACGGACCAAAATCGTTACTTTTTCCACCGTAGTGAAGTTTCTCCACAGAGCTTTATGAGTGAAATAGATGAAAATGTGAACGTTACATTTTTGACCAAGCATAGCGAAAAGGGTGTATTTGCTTTTGATGTTAGACAACGTTAAAGCCAAAAGTACAAAAATTTGTTAAGTAGTTTTCTACTGAAAATTTATTTCATAACGAACCGGCTCCGGCCGGTTTTTTTCACCTAAGGGTTAACAGTGTTCACCCCGGGTGAAGAGTGGTGAAGAGTGGTGAAGAGTGCCAAATCAAGTGATCACCACTTAACTACATAAATATAAATGATAAAATTGAAAGGTGAACAGGGTGAACACTTTTCCGTAAAATCTTTTTTTTCTGGCTTAACCTCTGCCGAACTCATACGGGGTAAGGTGATATTCATTATTGCTGTCTAAATAATCAGCCCACCACTGCACCATGAGCCGCCGCTCTTCAAGGTGCTCCGCCTTATGAATGTAAGCCGCGCGAACCCCGTTACGTTCCTGATGGCTCATCTGTCTCTCAACAGCATCACGCGACCACAGGCCAGATTCAACTAATGCACTACATGCCATTGCCCTGAATCCATGACCGCAAACTTCTGTTTTCGTGTCGTACCCCATCCTGCGAAGAGCATGATTGATGGTGTTTTCGCTCATTGGCTTAGTGGGGTGATGATCGCCCGGAAACACTAAATCTCTGTTTCCGCTCAGCCCCCGTATTTCTTCCAAAATGGTTAAAGCCTGTCTTGATAGCGGCACCAGATGGACGGTTCGCATTTTCGAACCACGATGGGAGTGTTTGACTCCTTCAATCGCTTCTCGCTCGGCAGGGATAGTCCACAGCTCTTTTTTAAGGTCAATTTCGCTCCATCGTGTAAACCGCAATTCACTGGAACGGATAAAGACGTAAAGGCTGAGCCTGAGGGCTAAACGGGTAAGCAGGCGGCCTTTATGTGTTTCAATACGCTGAAGGAAGTCAGGTAAATGTTCTAATGGAAGAGCCGGTCTGTGAGTAGCCTTTCTTGTTATGATTGCCCCGGCGAGATCCTGAGCGGGATTTCGGTCAGTAATGCCAATCTGCACCGCATAACGCATAATACCCGTGATCCTTTGCTGTAAACGGGAAGCAACATCCAGGCGGCCGCTTAGCTCTACCTCTTTCGAAGGCAACAGCAGGTCGCGGGTTGTTAAATTAGCAATATTTCGCTTACCAATAGCCGGGAAGATATTGCGTTCAAGGTCACGCCATACTCGCTCAGCATGGCCGACAGACCAGCGTTTATTGTTCGCATGCCAGTCATAAGCCACTTTTTCAAACGTGTTAAGTGCTGCCTCTTCCTGTTGCCTTACCTCTTCTTTTTTCGCATTAGGGCTGACACCTTCCGCTATCAGAAGGCGTATCTCATCACGTTTCTCACGCGCTTTTGCCAGGGAAAGAAGAGGATAAGCACCTAACGCCGTTCTGCTCTCTTTCCCTTCAAAACGGTACTTGAGATACCAGCGCTTAGAACCGGTTGGTTTGATAAGAAGATACAATCCGTGGCCGTCAGTGAGTTTGTACTCTTTCTCACGAGGCTTTGCGGTACGGGCCGCGATATCAGTTAAAGGCATAATTTGGGGGTCAAAAGTTTATCGAAGCGAAGTGACCCCCATTCTGACCCCCAAACTTACCGGATGTCTATGGATGACCTCGGACGTATACGGACAGAAGAAAAACTCTCACTCTTGATTTTAAAGTTTTTTTTGGAATTCCTCGGACGAGGATGGACAGGATACTGGTGCCGAAGGCCGGAATCGAACCGGCACGCCTTGCGGCGGTTGATTTTGAATCAACTGCGTCTACCGATTTCGCCACTTCGGCACTGAAGGGTATGCGGAAAACGAGGTGGATTATACCGTTACGGCTACCCTGCGCAACCTAAATCCTTTAGGACGTTCGTTGAGTGGTGAAAAATAGAGCGCTTTAGTCCTGGGTCTTTGCCCCTGCCTTCTTAACCTTACTGAGATTACTCTTAAACACTTACCCCTCGTGGCGGGTGATATGCGTGCGCGGGAACCTGGCGGCTATTGTGCTGTCCCAATGGAATGAAAATGGGTTGCCGTGCGGGCGGTTAGCGAAAGCGCATCTGGCAGCGACACCGGATAACAAATACAAGGATATAGCATGAAAGCAACGTCTAAGATGGTACTGGCAATGGCACTCTCTTCCACCCTGCTGGCGAGTGCAGCCTCGGCGGCAAGCTGGCAGGACCAGCTGAGCAGCGCGGCCAGTTCGCTCAGCCAGAATTCTGAATCCGGCACGTCTGGCTCCACCTCGCAGACCGGCACCTCCATGGGCGCGCTGACGGGTCTGCTGAACGGCGGGAATCAGTCGCTGAGCTCCAACAGCATGACCAATGCCGCTGGCGTGTTGCAGTACTGCGTGAAGAATAACGTGGTGGATAACAACGTCAGCTCGGTGAAAGACCAGCTGATGAGCAAGCTTGGCCTGACGGACACCACTAAGCAGCAGGAAACCACTGATTATAAGCAGGGCCTGATGGGTCTGCTGAATACCGGCAACAATCAGCAGGTTAACCTGAGCAGCCTGGGGAATACCGCGCTGGGCAAGAAGGTGAAAACCAAAGCCTGCGATCTGGTGCTGAAGCAGGGCAAGCAGTTTATCTCCTAATCTCTTCGGAGCTGTCCCTCCATTGCCATTCCCAGGAGCCACAGCAGGTGGCTCTTGTTATCTCTATAGAAAATCCTCCCGCCCCCTCTCGCGTCTGCGCCCTACTGCTTCTCACACTCTGCATGTGACCGAAAAGGACAATCCCTCGCCAGGCTGTTAACCTGTGAGTTGCTTACGCCCGTGATACCAACAAGGAGCCACCGACGTGAAGGATAAAGAAGCTGAGTTACTTAAGGCCAAACGTCTGCCCCTGATGCTGCTGTGCGGCGCGGCAGTGCTTTTTATTGCTACCGTGCTTTATCCCCTGTGGTTCCCGGCCAGCCGCTGGGTGGGGGCGCTGAAGTCTGTCGCAGAGGCGTCGATGGTGGGCGCGCTGGCAGACTGGTTTGCGGTCAGCGCGCTGTTTCGCCGGGTGCCGATCCCGCTGGTGGGTCGCCATACCGCCATTATCCCGCGCAATAAGGAGCGTATCGCCGATAATCTGGCGCTGTTCGTGCAGGATAAGTTCCTTAATACCGATGCCCTGCTAACGCTGATTCGCCGTCACGATCCGGCGCAGATGATGGCCAGCTGGCTGCGTACCCCGGAGAACGCTGAACGGCTGGGCGGGTATCTGCTGAAGATGGTCCGAGGCTTCCTCGACCTCGCGGACGACCAGCGCATCCAGGCGTTTATGCGTCGTGCCATTCACAAGGCGATCGATAAGGTCGATCTGTCGCAGTCGGCGGCGATGGTGCTGGAGAGTCTGACCAAAAATAACCGCCATCAGGCGCTGCTGGACGATGCCATCAGCCAGCTGTTGCAGCTGGTGAATAAGCCCGCCACCCATGACTTTATCGCCGCACAGGTAATGCGCTGGCTTAAGCGCGAACATCCGCTTAAGGAGAAGATGCTGCCCACCGAATGGGTGGGCGAAAAGAGTGCCGAGATGGCCGCCAACGCGGTGAGGTCTATCCTTAACGACATCGAGCAGGATGGCACCCATGAGATCCGTCAGGGCTTCAATCGCGCCGTGGAGCGGCTGATTAGCCGCCTGAAAAGCGACCCGGAAATGCAGCTTAAGGCGGAAGAGATTAAGGACTACCTCAAGCAGGACGAGGCGCTGAATACCTATATCAGCCAGCTGTGGGGCGATCTGCGCGGCTGGCTGAAGGCCGATCTGGATAAGTCAGATTCGGTGCTGCATGCAAAGGTGAGCGCGGCCGGGCAGTGGCTGGGCGAAACGCTGGTACAGGATACGCATCTGCGCGCCTCGCTCAATCAGCATCTGGAGGAGGCCGCCATGGGCGTCGCACCAGAGTTCTCGGCGTTCCTCAGCCGCCATATCAGCGATACGGTGAAAAGCTGGGACGCGAAGGATATGTCGCATCAGGTTGAGCTGAATATCGGTAAGGACCTTCAGCGTATCCGCATTAACGGCACAGTAGTGGGCGGCGTTATTGGCCTGATCCTGTGGCTGCTGTCGATGGTGCCGGTGGCGATTGAAACCCTGCGTTCGGGGTATTGATTACCGTGGCCAGCTCAGGAATTCACAGTTAAAAAAAGGGGCGAAAATCTTGGATTTCCGCCCCTTTTCTCTCATCTGCCACCCCGGTATAACCAGCGCGCCGTCTGCATTTTTGCTACCCGACCGCCCTGTGCAACACCTATCTGCGCTTAAGCAGCATCATCATGCTAATGGCGAAGAAGACGGCGCTCGGCAGCAGCGCTCCCAGAACCGGTGGGATGTTGTAGACCAGGCTCAGCGGGCCAAATATCTGGTCCAGCACGTAGAACAGGAAGCCGAAGCTGATGCCGGTTACCACCCGCATCCCCATGGATACGCTGCGCAGCGGGCCGAAAATAAACGACAGCGCCATCAGCATCATCACCGCCACCGACAGCGGCTGGAAGATTTTGCTCCACATATTCAGCTGGTAGCGTCCGGCAACCTGGCCGCTCTGCTTAAGGTACTTCGAGTAGTTATACAGCCCGCTGATCGACAGCGCATCCGGGTCCAGCGCCACCACGCCCAGCTTGTCCGGCGTCAGGGAGGTTTTCCACTGGCCGCTCAGCGTCTGGCTGCCGGTCACCTGTTTCGGGTCGGTCAGATCGGACTGTTCCACTTCCGACAGGTCCCACAGCTTTTCACTGGCGTTATATTTCGCCGAGGCCGCATAGCGCACCGATTGCAGGCGGCGATCTTTATCAAAGTTATAGATACTGATGCCCCCCAGCTCGCTGTTGTCCTTCAGCCGCTCAATAAAGATAAAGCTACGCCCGTCCTTCGCCCACAGGCCGTTCTGCGTGGAGAGCAGCGAGCCGCCGATCATCTGCTGCGCACGGTAGTTACGCGCCATCTGCTCGCCCTGCGGCGCAACAAATTCGCCGACCGCCATGGTCAGCAGCACCAGCGGAATGGCGGTTTTCATCACCGAAGCGGCAATCTGCATGCGGGTAAAGCCGGACGCCTGCATCACCACCAGCTCGCTGCGCTGGGCCAGCGTACCCAGCCCGAGCAGCGCGCCAAGCAGTGCCGCCATGGGGAAGAAGATCTCAATGTCCTTCGGCACGCTGAGCAGGGTGTAAAGCCCGGCACCGACCGCGGTGTAGTCACCCTGGCCGGTTTTACGCAGCTGATCGACAAACTTGATGATGCCGGAGAGCGACACCAGCATAAACAGCGTCGCCATGATGGTATTGAAAATCGTTTTACCGATATATCTGTCGAGTACGCCAAACATCAGACGGAGCCTCCCTTGCTGAAGCGCGCGCGAATACGTCGCATCGGCACCGTATCCCACAGGTTAAGCAGCACCGCCAGCGCCAGATACCCCAGGTTGACTACCCACATCCACAGCGCCGGATCCAGCCGCCCTTTCGCGCCGCTGGAGCGCAGGGAGCTTTGCAGCAGGAAGAAAATCAGGTAGAGCAGCATCGCGGGCAGCATGGAGAGCACCCGGCCCTGACGTGGGTTAACCACGCTAAGCGGCACCACCATCAGCGCCATTACCAGCACGGAGAAGACCAGCGTCAGTCGCCAGTGGAGCTCGCTGATAAAGTCCGGCTTGGTGGAGTGCCGCAGGGCGCTGAACGACATCTGCTCGGCGTCGTTCGGGTCAAGCAGCACTTCCTGATGCCCGATAATCGCCTGATAGTTTTTGAAATCGGTAATGCGGAAGTCACGCAGCATCGCCGTGCCCTCGAAGCGCGTACCGTTATCCAGGGTCACCACCTGCGAACCGTCATGGCGCTGCGACATATGGCCTTTATCCGCCACTACCACAGAGGGACGGGCATTGTCTTTTGGCCGCAGCTGCGCGAGGAAGACGTTGCCGAAGTTGTTACCCTTCACGTTTTCGATAAAGAGTACCGCCTGCCCGTCGCCCGACTGCTGGAACTGGCCGGCTGCCAGCGCCGCCGCGCCGGGGTTAGCCTTGGCGTTTTTGGTCACTTCGTTCTGATCGCGCGCCGACCACGGCCCAAGCCAGGCGACGTTGGCGGCGGCTACGGCGGCGGTGATCAGCATCAGCACCATCGCGGCTTTCACCAGCACCGCCTTGCTCAATCCGCAGGCGTGCATAACGGTGATTTCACTTTCGGTATAGAGCCGCCCGAAGGTCATTAAAATGGCTAAAAACAGGCTTAGCGGCAGAATTAGCTGAGCCATTTCCGAAATACCAAGACCCAGTAAAGTCAGGACTAAATTTGTGGGTACTTCGCCGTCCGCCGCTGCGCCTAAAATCCTGACTAACTTCTGACAAAAGAAGATTAGCAGCAGGATAAAAAGGATAGCCAGCTGGCTCTTGAGCGTTTCCCGGACCAGATATCTAATGATGATCACGCTGAGTACGCCTGTGAAAACTTGTCTTTTTGCAGGAAAATCGCTAGTTTCATCGCTTATACGCCATTTATTCTCATTGATGGCCATGGTCATAGCTAAAATAGTATGACAATAATCGTGTTCTGGTGGTGCTAAAACCATTCTACCCAGTGACGGGTGATCACCAAAACTAAAAGTTGCCCGTTAGCCTAACGGCGCGGTGCCACGGCGTTGCGCGTGACGAAAGCGCACCATTCTAGCCGCAGCAGGCGCCGTTGTCTTTAAGATTCAGGAGAGTGCATGGAGTTCAGTGTAAAAAGCGGTAGCCCGGAAAAACAGCGCAGTGCCTGTATTGTGGTCGGCGTGTTTGAGCCGCGCAGGCTGTCACCGATTGCTGAACAGCTGGATAAAATCAGCGATGGCTACATCAGCGCCCTGCTGCGCCGCGGTGAGCTGGAAGGGAAGGTCGGGCAGACGTTGCTGCTTCATCACGTGCCGAATATCCTGTCTGAACGTATTTTGCTGATTGGCTGTGGCAAAGAGCGTGAGCTTGATGAGCGGCAGTACAAGCAGGTGATTCAGAAGACCATCAACACGCTTAACGACACCGGATCGATGGAAGCCGTCTGCTTTCTGACCGAGCTGCACGTTAAGGGCCGCAACACCTACTGGAAAGTGCGTCAGGCGGTTGAAACCTCCAAAGAGACGCTGTACAGCTTCGATCAGCTGAAAAGCAATAAGGTCGAGCCGCGCCGTCCGCTGCGCAAAATGGTGTTTAATGTCCCAACCCGTCGCGAACTGACCTGCGGCGAGCGGGCGATTCAGCACGGCCTGGCCGTGGCGGCGGGCGTCAAAGCCGCCAAAGACCTCGGCAATATGCCACCGAACATTTGTAATGCTGCCTATCTGGCATCCCAGGCGCGCCAGCTGGCCGATGCCTGGAGCAATATCACCACGCGGGTGATCGGCGAGCAGCAGATGAAAGAGCTGGGCATGAATGCCTACCTCGCCGTCGGTCAGGGTTCGCAGAATGAATCGCTGATGTCGGTAATTGAATACAAGGGCAGCCCGGATGCGGACAGCAAGCCTATTGTGCTGGTCGGTAAAGGCGTGACCTTTGACTCCGGCGGCCTGTCGATCAAGCCTGCGGAAGCCATGGACGAGATGAAGTACGACATGTGCGGCGCCGCGTCGGTCTATGGCGTGATGCGCATGGTGGCCGAGCTTAACCTGCCGCTGAACGTGGTGGGCGTGCTGGCCGGCTGTGAGAACATGCCGGGCGGCCGCGCCTATCGTCCGGGCGACGTGCTGACCACCATGTCCGGCCAGACCGTCGAAGTGCTGAATACCGATGCGGAAGGTCGTCTGGTGCTGTGCGATGCCCTGACCTACGTTGAGCGTTTTGATCCCGACGTGGTGATTGACGTCGCGACCCTGACCGGCGCCTGCGTGATCGCGCTGGGCCACCATATCAGCGGGCTGCTCTCTAACCATAATCCGCTGGCGCACGAGCTGATCGGCGCGTCCGAACAGGCCGGCGACCGCGCGTGGCGTCTGCCGATGTCGGATGAGTATCAGGATCAGCTGGACTCCAACTTTGCCGATATGGCCAATATCGGCGGTCGTCCCGGCGGGGCCATCACCGCTGCCTGCTTCCTGGGGCGCTTTACCCGCAAATATAACTGGGCGCACCTGGATATCGCCGGTACCGCATGGCGCTCCGGGAAAGCGAAAGGCGCCACGGGCCGTCCGGTCGCCCTGCTGTCGCAGTTCCTGCTGAACCGCGCCGGCCTTAACGGCGACGATTAACGGTAATGAAAAACGCCACCTTCTACCTGCTGGAAACCGATACGCCGGTTGACGGACTCAGCGCCTTTGAGGCGCTGGTCTGCGACCTGGCGGGACTTCACTGGCGTGAGGGGAAGCGCGTACTGGTGGCCTGTGAAGACGAAGCCCAGGCTGTCAGGCTGGACGAGGCGCTGTGGAAGCGTCCGGCCAGCGCCTTTGTCCCGCATAATCTGGCGGGAGAAGGGCCCAAATACGGCGCCCCGGTCGAGCTGGCCTGGCCGCAGCGTCGCGGTAATGCGCCGCGCGATCTGCTGATCAGCCTGCTGCCGCAGTTTGCAGATTTTGCTACTGCTTTCCATGAAGTGATAGACTTCGTGCCTTATGAAGAAAATTTGAAACAGCTGGCGCGCGATCGTTATAAAACGTATCGCAGCGTTGGATTCCACTTGAATACGGCCACGCCGCCCGGGCCGCCAACGATATAGCAGACATGGAAAAGACATATAACCCGCAAGAGATCGAACAGCCGCTTTACGAGCACTGGGAAAAGCAGGGCTACTTTAAACCGAATGGCGATACCAGCCAGGAAAGCTTCTGCATCATGATCCCGCCGCCAAACGTCACCGGCAGCTTGCATATGGGTCACGCATTCCAGCAAACCATTATGGATACCCTGATCCGCTACCAGCGTATGCAGGGTAAAAATACCCTGTGGCAGGCCGGGACCGACCATGCCGGTATCGCGACCCAGATGGTGGTGGAGCGTAAAATCGCGGCTGAAGAGGGTAAAACGCGTAAGGATTACGGACGCGACGCCTTTATCGACAAAATCTGGCAGTGGAAGGCGGAATCCGGCGGCACCATTACCCGTCAGATGCGCCGTCTGGGCAACTCCGTGGACTGGGAGCGCGAGCGCTTCACCATGGATGAAGGTCTGTCCAACGCGGTGAAGGAAGTCTTTGTGCGCCTGTACAAAGAGAACCTGATCTATCGCGGCAAGCGCCTGGTGAACTGGGATCCTAAGCTGCGCACGGCGATTTCCGACCTGGAAGTGGAGAACCGCGAGTCAAAAGGCTCGATGTGGCATATCCGCTATCCGCTGGCCGACGGCGTTAAAACCGCCGATGGCAAAGATTATCTGGTGGTGGCGACGACCCGCCCCGAAACCGTGCTGGGCGATACCGGCGTCGCGGTTAACCCCGAGGATCCGCGCTACAAGGATCTGATCGGCAAGTTTGTTGAGCTGCCGCTGGTTAACCGCCGTATTCCCATCGTCGGTGACGAACATGCGGATATGGAGAAAGGCACCGGCTGCGTGAAAATCACCCCGGCGCACGACTTCAACGACTACGAAGTGGGCCGCCGTCACAAGCTACCGATGATCAATATCCTGACCTTTGACGGTGATATCCGTGAATCTGCGCAGGTTTATGACACCAACGGGGAAGAGTCCACCCAGTGCGATCCCACCATCCCGGCGGAATTCCAGAAGCTTGAGCGCTTTGCCGCGCGTAAGGCCGTGGTTGCCGCCATTGATGCGCTGGGCCTGCTGGACGAGATCAAGCCACACGACCTGACCGTGCCTTATGGCGATCGCGGCGGCGTGGTGATTGAGCCGATGCTGACCGATCAGTGGTACGTGCGTACCGCGCCCCTGGCAAAAGTGGCGGTGGAAGCCGTTGAGCAGGGTGATATCAAGTTCGTGCCTAAGCAGTACGAGAACATGTACTTCTCCTGGATGCGCGATATTCAGGACTGGTGTATTTCCCGCCAGCTGTGGTGGGGCCACCGCATTCCGGCCTGGTACGATGCCGAGGGCAATGTTTACGTTGGCCGCACCGAAGCTGAGGCGCGCGCCGATAATAACCTGGCTGACGATCTGGTGCTGAACCAGGACGAAGACGTGCTGGACACCTGGTTCTCCTCCGGCCTGTGGACCTTCTCAACGCTGGGCTGGCCTGAGAATACCGAAGCGCTGCGTACCTTCCACCCTACCAGCGTGCTGGTGAGCGGCTTTGACATCATCTTCTTCTGGATTGCCCGCATGATCATGCTGACCATGCACTTTATCAAGGATGAGGATGGCAAGCCGCAGGTGCCGTTTAACACCGTCTATATGACCGGTCTGATCCGCGATGACGAAGGGCAGAAGATGTCGAAGTCGAAAGGCAACGTCATCGATCCGCTGGATATGGTGGACGGGATATCGCTGCCGGATCTGGTGGCTAAACGCACCGGCAACATGATGCAGCCGCAGCTGGCAGAGAAAATCCGCAAGCGCACCGAGAAGCAGTTCCCGAACGGCATTGAGCCGCACGGCACCGATGCGCTGCGCTTCACCCTGGCGGCGCTGGCCTCTACCGGACGCGATATCAACTGGGATATGAAGCGCCTGGAGGGCTACCGCAACTTCTGTAACAAGCTGTGGAACGCCAGCCGCTTTGTGCTGATGAATACCGAAGGCATGGATTGCGGCTTCAATGGCGGCGAGATGACGCTCTCCCTGGCCGACCGCTGGATCCTTGCCGAATTCAACCAGACGGTGAAAGCCTACCGCGAAGCGCTGGATAGCTACCGCTTCGATATCGCGGCCAATATCCTGTATGAGTTCACCTGGAACCAGTTCTGCGACTGGTATCTGGAGCTGGCTAAGCCGGTAATGACCGGTGGAAATGAAGCAGAGCTGCGCGGCACCCGCAATACGCTGGTTACCGTGCTGGAAGCCCTGCTGCGTCTGGCGCATCCGATTATTCCGTTTATTACCGAAACCATCTGGCAGCGCGTGAAGGTGCTGAAGAACATCAGCGATGACACCATCATGCTGCAACCGATGCCGGCCTTTGAGGCCAGCAAGGTTGACGATGTCGCCCTCAGCGACACCGAGTGGCTGAAGCAGGCTATCGTCGCGGTGCGTAATATTCGCGCCGAGATGAACATCGCCCCTTCCCGTCCGCTGGACGTGCTGCTGCGCGCCAGCAGCGCCGAGGTGGTGCGTCGGGTTAACGACAACCACAGCTTCCTGAAATCGCTGGCGCGACTGGCCAGCATCAGCCTGCTGTCTGCCGACGACAAAGGCCCGGTTTCCGTCACCAAGATTATCGACGGCGCCGAGTTGCTGATCCCGATGGCGGATCTGGTGGATAAGGCTGCCGAGCTGGAACGTCTGGCGAAGGAAGTGACTAAGCTGGAAGTGGAAATCGGCAAGATCGAAAGCAAGCTCTCTAACGAAGGTTTTGTCTCCCGCGCCCCTGCTGCCGTCGTGGCGAAAGAGCGTGAGCGCATGACTGAGTTTGAGCAGGCGAAGGTCAAACTGATTGAGCAGCAGGCGGTCATCAACGCCCTGTAATCACTGATGTTGCCCTCAAGGCCCGGCAGAGCAGCGCTCTCCGGGCCTTTTTATTGGCCGGGATTGCATCACAGCCGCTGCGATGTTATTACACTGCCATCAAACCAGAAAACTAACGGCACTGAGTTATGACGACGCTACCCACCGGCCTGCTGGTTCGCCCCATTCAGGCAGAAGATAATCCGCATATCGCCCGCGTGATCCGCGAGGTCTCCGCTGAGTTTGGTCTGACCGCCGACAAAGGCTTCACCGTGGCCGACCCTAATCTCGACCATCTGTATGAGTTGTACAGCCAGTCTGACAGCGCCTACTGGGTGATTGAACTTGAGGGCAGGATTGTGGGCGGCGGCGGCGTGGCGCCTCTGCTGTGCAGCGAGCCGGGCATCTGTGAGCTACAGAAGATGTACTTTATGCCCGCCGTACGCGGCATGGGGCAGGCGCGCGAGCTGGCGATGCAGGCGATGGACTTTGCCCGCGAACGGGGTTTTAACCGCTGCTATCTGGAGACGACGGCCTCGCTGAGCCGCGCGGTACGGCTGTATGAACACCTGGGCTTTACGCATATCGACGGCCCGCTGGGCTGCACCGGGCACGTTGACTGCGAAGTACGGATGCTGAAAAGCCTTTGAGCGGCGCGGACGATCGCCACGCCGCAGAGGCTCAGGCCGTTGCAAAGGCCGGTACGCCGCTGTGAAAGCGCAGCTCGCTGTCCGGTGACTGGATCAGCTTTGCTTCGGTTACGCCAATTTGTCTGACCCGCGCGCTGATGTCGGTGGTGGAAATTTCAGCGGCCAGCGTCAGGTAGTCCTGATAGTGCCGCGCCTCGGATCGCAGGAGCGAAACATAAAATGCCGCCAGCTCCCCGTCCAGATGGGGCGCCAGGCTGGCGAATCGTTCGCAGGAGCGCGCTTCAATATAGGCCCCGCAAATCAGCTTATCGACCAGCGTCTGGGGTTCATGGGTGGTGACCTCACGCAGCAGCCCTTTGGCATAGCGGCTGGCAGTGATTTTGATATAGGGAATGCCGCGTGCCTGCATAATTTCCAGCACCTGATAGAAATGGTGCAGCTCCTCCTTGATCAGCAGCACCATTTTGTCCACCAGCGCATCGCCCCAGGGCGCTTCGACGCGGCTGATAACCGCTTTCGACAGCGCCCGATGCTGTTCCAGGAAGGCCAGATCCGCATTTTCGCTGTGAACGAACTGCTCCCAGGGTTTTAGCCACGCCAGCAGCGCATCGCCGCTCTCTTTATCCGCCACGTATTTACGGATCAGCCACATGGCGGTCTGTGCCGCTTTCAGCTCACACACCAGGTGGTCGGTCAGCAGCAGCGGCAGATTCTCTGGCCGACAGGCCTGGTCAATCCAGGCCTGGGGCGTGCGGCATTGCAGAAAGGCGTGAATGGGGGCAAGCAGGGGATCAGTGACGAATGCCATTATCTTCGTCGTCAATCTCTTCGCCATCGTCCTCTTCGTCTTCGGCATCGGGATCTTCGAAATAGGTTCCCCATCCGTCGTAGTCGACGTTGAACTTGCCAGCCAGATCGACCAGTTGCTCAACCTGGGCATCGATCAGTTCAGCGTTCAGCGCCGCCTCGCTCAGAATATCGCAGCACATCACTTTGGTGCCGTCTTCCAGCTCCAGCTCTTCCGGCTCCGTCACTTCATAGCCGATTTTAAAGGCTTCAACCGCCGCCTTTTCCAGCGCGTCAAAGCTGTCGCAGGAGAGGTGGTGCTCAATGGTGTAGAGCGCATCCGGATCGCTGCCGTCATCCAGCAGTTCTTCAATTATCAGTCGCGTCTCTTCGCGCTGCTCTTCCAATAAAGCTTCGTTCGCCATGATCTGTTCCTCAGTATGTGGCTTCTCTTATCAGTATTTTCCCACACTGCCCTTCGCGCCACTACCTTTATACAAAAGTTTCTGCGCACCGGGGTTGAAAATGAATATTCATACGGTTAAATTGAATTTTAATTCAATAAAGACCACGCGGAGTGCTTTATGAGTCATTTATATCAGCGTCATTTTCTCAGGCTGCTCGATTTTACGCCTGCTGAAATAAACGCCCTGCTGGCGCTGGCCGCCACCCTGAAGTCCGATAAGAAAAACGGTGAGGAAGTTCAGCACCTGCAAGGTAAGAACATTGCGCTCATCTTCGAAAAAGACTCGACCCGTACGCGATGCTCTTTCGAAGTTGCCGCCTACGATCAGGGTGCCAGGGTGACCTGGCTCGGGGCCAGCGGCAGCCAGATCGGCCATAAGGAGTCGATCAAGGATACCGCCCGCGTGCTGGGCAGGATGTACCACGGCATTCAGTACCGTGGCTATGGGCAGGCGCTGGTTGAATCGCTGGCCGAACACGCGGGCGTGCCGGTATGGAACGGCCTGACCGATGAGTTCCACCCTACCCAGCTGCTGGCCGATCTGCTGACCATGCAGGAGCATCTGCCGGAAAAATCCCTCAGCGAAATGGTGTTTGTCTACGTCGGCGATGCGCATAACAATATGGGCAATACGATGATGGAGGCCGCCGCGCTGGTCGGTCTGGATCTGCGCCTGGTGGCGCCAAAAGGCTGCTGGCCGGATGAGGCGCTGGTGGCCGAGTGTCGGGCGGCGGCAGCTAAAACCGGCGGTAAAATTACCCTGACCGAAAATATTGCCGAAGGCGTGCGGGGCGCTGATTTTATCTATACCGACGTCTGGGTCTCCATGGGCGAACCAAAGGAGGTCTGGAAGGAGCGTATTACCCTGCTGCGCCCCTATCAGGTTAATAGCGCCATGCTGGCGCTGACCGGCAATCCGCAGGTGAAGTTCCTGCACTGCCTGCCCGCTTTCCACGACGACCAGACCACTCTTGGCCAGCAGATGGCGCAGCAGTACGATCTGCATGGCGGCATGGAAGTCACGGACGAGGTGTTTGAATCCCCCCACAGCGTAGTGTTCGATCAGGCAGAGAACCGTCTTCACACCATCAAAGCGGTAATGGTTGCAACGCTGTCTGATACGCATTAATCCCTGTCACCAGCGGGTCATTTAAAATTGATCCGCTGGCTTTCCTCTCTGACCGCTTCCACGCTGGAATATATTTATTTCTAACTGAAGTGCGTTCCCTGAGACAGCCAGAAATAATTATGCACCTCACTGGCATATATTATTTTCCTGGCAATAAATTAACCACTCCAACCTTTTGAGTTTTCCACATTAAAAATAATTCTTACCCTTTCATCACAAACAGGCCATACGGCCATTTGCGTCAGAAGGAATAAATATTTCAAATGAAAATGACTTTTACAGATATTTTTATCAGGTTTAGCCATAACCATTCAAAATAAAAATAAAAACCTTAATATTCATATAGCTGCATTCATGCAAGGGCAGGCATCACTCTATTAAAATCCCGCAACAGAGAAACTTAATCGTAATAAGCCTTTAATTATTCATTTCTTTAGCATTACAGAATGCACGTCACATGACCCTCATCAAATTAAATCCGCATAGTTCATTCCGCTTATTTTTTTGTGACAGATATCAAATTTGGTCAGGCAACGATGGTTACTATCACCTGGCAACCTTACTGGTAATAAGCTGATGCCAAATGAAAGAATTTATTCATTTGGTGCTGCTACTCCCTGAACAAACGGAACTGAATATGAAAAAACACTATGTTGGATCGGAAATAGGACAGCTTCGATCCGTGATGCTTCACCGCCCTCATTTAAGCCTGAAACGCCTTACCCCTTCTAACTGTCAGGAGCTTCTGTTTGACGACGTGCTGTCGGTGGAAAAAGCCGGTGAAGAGCACGATTTTTTCGCCCAAACGTTACGCGATCAGGGCGTAGAGGTCCTGCTTTTCACCCAGCTGCTGACCGAAACGCTTGCGGTGCCAGAGGCCAAAGCCTGGCTGCTGAACACGCAGATTTCCGATTATCACCTTGGCCCTTCTCTGGCGGCGGATATTCGCGGCTGGCTGGCGGATGCGCCCCACGGACAGCTTGCACGTAACCTCTCTGGCGGTCTGACCTATGGAGAGATGCCATCGGGCTTTAGCAGCATGACCTCAGATATTCATGCGCCGGATGACTTTATTATGGCCCCCCTGCCCAACCATCTGTTCACTCGCGATACCTCGTGCTGGATCTATAACGGCGTGTCGATTAACCCCATGGCCAAAGCGGCCAGAAGGCGGGAAACCAGCAATCTGCGCGCCATCTATCGCTGGCACCCGACCTTTGCCGGCGGAGACTTCATTCACTATTTCGATGAGGAAGGCGTCAATTACGAAGAGACCACACTGGAGGGCGGCGACGTGCTGGTGCTGGGAAACGGCACGGTCATGATCGGCATGTCCGAGCGCACTACCCCCTGCGGCATTGAGTTCCTCGCCCGCTCGCTGTTCCAACACCATCAGGCCAGCAGGGTTATTGCAATTGAGCTGCCCAAACATCGCGCCTGTATGCATCTTGATACCGTGATGACCCAGCTCGACCTGAATACCTTCTCCATTTATCCGGACGTTATCACCCGGCAAACCCGCAGCTGGACCCTGACCAGCGATGGTCACGGCGGACTGGCGCGCAGGGAGGAGAAAACCGTTATGCATGCCATTGAACAGGCCCTGGGTATTGATCAGGTTCGTCTGATCACTACGGGCGGCGACCGCTTCGAAGCCGAGCGTGAACAGTGGAATGATGCCAACAACGTGCTCACGGTGCGCCCCGGCGTGGTTATTGGCTATGAGCGTAACACTTATACCAATGAGAAATATGACAAAGCTGGCATCAGGGTATTACCCATTCCCGGTAACGAACTGGGCAGAGGGCGTGGCGGCGCGCGCTGCATGAGCTGCCCGCTGGAACGTGATGGCCTCTGAACACAGGAAAAGCTAATGACCAAACCTCTATTAGTGGTGGCGCTGGGCGGGAACGCCCTGTTGAAACGCGGCGAGCGGCTTGAAGCAGATACTCAGCGTAAAAATATTGAACAGGCGGCCAGCGCCATTGCCGCACTGACGCAGACGTGGCGGGTGGTGCTGGTACACGGCAACGGACCGCAGGTGGGACTTCTGGCGCTACAGAACAGCGCCTACGATGCCAACGCGCCCTGGCCGCTGGATGTGCTGGTGGCCGAGACGCAGGGAATGATTGGCTACATGCTTCAGCAGGCACTGCAAAATGCCCTGCCACAGCAGCCGATCAGCATGCTACTGACCCAGGTGGAGATCGATAGCCAGGATCCCGCCTTCCATAATCCCACCAAGTACATCGGTCCGGTTTATCGCCCCGAACAGGCCAGCGCCCTGGCCCAGGCCCAGAACTGGACGATGAAAGCCGACGGTGACTTTGTACGCCGGGTGGTGCCTTCGCCACTGCCGGTACGCATCGTCGAGCTGGAAGCGATTCAGGCGCTGGCGAAAAAGGGGCATCTGGTGATTTGCAACGGCGGCGGCGGCATCCCGGTGGTGCGTCACCCCGGGGGGCAACTGTGCGGAGCCGAGGCCGTTATCGACAAAGACCTCTCTGCCGCCCTGCTGGCTTCACACCTCTCGGCAGATGCGCTGCTGATCCTGACCGATGCCGATGCGGTCTATCTGAACTGGGGCCAGCCCGATAGCCGGGCGCTGCACCAGATAACCCCCGCCGACCTGAAAGGGATCGCTTTCGATGCCGGATCGATGGGCCCTAAAGTTGCCGCATGCTGTGAATTTGTTGAACAGCAGCAGGGGATGGCCGGGATAGGTTCGCTTGCGGATGCCGCAGAGATCCTGGAGGGCCGTAAAGGCACGCTTATCCGCGCTTAGTCGCTGAGCTACCGAGTTACTGAGCAGCTGAGTCTCTGAGTCTCTAATTCACTCAATCTCTGATTCAAAGATTAACTTTCTCAATTTAAGGAAATTTTCATGTCATCTTCACTGCATAACCGCCATTTCCTCAAGCTACTGGACTTTACCCGCTCTGAAATCCAGGGCCTGCTCGATCTCTCCTTTTCACTAAAAAATGCCAAATATGCGGGTCATGAAGAGAAACACCTGAAGGGAAAAAACATTGCGCTAATTTTTGAAAAAACCTCCACCCGCACCCGCTGTGCGTTTGAGGTTGCCGCCTTCGATCAGGGTGCGCAGGTGACCTATCTTGGCCCCAGCGGCAGCCAGATTGGACACAAAGAGTCGATGAAAGATACCGCCCGCGTACTGGGCCGGATGTATGACGGCATTGAGTATCGTGGATTTGGGCAGGAGATCGTGGAGGAGCTGGCTGAGTTCGCCGGCGTGCCGGTCTGGAACGGGCTGACCGATCAGTTCCACCCCACGCAGATCCTGGCCGATCTGATGACCATGCTGGAACACGCTCCCGGTAAATCGCTGCACCAGATCGCTTTTGCCTATCTTGGCGATGCGCGTAACAACATGGGAAATTCACTGATGGTGGGCGCGGCCAAAATGGGGATGGATATCCGCCTGGTGGCGCCGAAATCGTTCTGGCCTGACGCGGAGCTGGTCGCCACCTGCCAGGCGCTGGCACGGGAAAGCGGCGGGCGAATCACCCTCACCGAGAAGGTTAGCGAAGGCGTGGAGGGCGTGGACTTCCTCTATACCGATGTCTGGGTCTCCATGGGAGAGCCAAAAGAGGCGTGGGCAGAGCGCGTCGCGCTGATGACGCCCTATCAGGTGAATGCCGATGTGCTGGCGGCCACGCATAATCCGCAGGTGAAATTTATGCACTGCCTGCCCGCTTTCCACAATGAAATGACCCGTACGGGGCGGGAAATTGAGGAAGCCTTCGGCATGAAGGGGCTGGAGGTGACCGACGACGTCTTTGAATCCCACCACTCGATTGTCTTCGACCAGGCAGAAAACCGTATGCACTCGATTAAAGCGGTGATGGTCGCCACCCTCGGCGTTTAGCCTCCCCCTTCGCCGCTCCGCTTCCAGTCGGAGCGGCGGTATAAAATAGCGATTAAGGATAAGACGTTATGCGTAAGTTTACCTTTCCGTCGGCCTATACCATTTTACTGATACTCATCGCGCTGGTAGCGGGCCTGACATGGGTCATTCCGGCAGGTCAGTACCAGATGGAGATGAACACCACGCTGAATAAGAGCGTACCCATTGCCGGCACCTGGCAGCCCACCACGCCGCATCCACAGGGGCTGGTAGATATTGTGCTGGCACCGGGAGATGGCCTGTACGATCACAAAACCTATCAGGCGGGTGCCATTGATGTCGCGCTGTTTATCCTGGTGATCGGCGGCTTTCTGGGCGTGGTGAACAAGACGGGTGCCATCGATGCCGGTATAGAGCGGGTGATGCAGCGGCTGAAGGGCAGAGAGGAGTGGATGATCCCGATCCTGATGGCGCTGTTTGCCGCAGGGGGCACCATTTATGGCATGACCGAGGAGTCGCTCCCCTTCTACTCGCTGCTGGTGCCGGTCATGCTGGCCGCCCGCTTCGATTCGGTCGTCGCTGCCGCCACGGTGATGCTGGGCGCGGGGATCGGCACCCTGGGTTCGACGATCAACCCCTTTGCAACGGTGATCGCTTCTAATGCCGCAGGGATCTCTTTTACCGCCGGTATTGGCTTTCGCCTGGTGATCCTGCTGGTCGGCTGGCTTATCTGCGTACTCTGGGTCATGCGCTATGCGGTCAGGGTTCGTCGCGATCCCTCAAAGTCGATCGTCGCGGATCTGCTTAGCGAACATCGCGCGTTTTTCCTGAACGATCAGGCCGATGACAGCAGTCGGGCTTTTACGCCCGTGCGCAAGGTGATCCTCGTGCTCTTTGCCGTGGCCTTTGCGGTGATGATCTATGGCGTGGCGGTTCGGGGCTGGTGGATGGCGGAGATTTCCGGCGTCTTTCTGGTGGCAGCAATCGTTATCGGCCTGGTGGCCCGTATGAGTGAGAAAGAGCTCTCCAGCACCTTTATCGACGGCGCGCGCGACCTGCTGGGCGTGGCCCTGATTATTGGTATCGCCCGCGGCATTGTGGTGGTGATGGACAACGGTATGATCACCCACTCCATCCTGCATGCCGCCGAAGTCACCGTGACCGGACTTTCCTCGGCCGCCTTTATCAGCGTGATGTTTCTGCTTGAGGGCGTGCTCTCCTTCCTGGTGCCCTCCTCATCTGGCCTGGCGGTCTTAACCATGCCTATCCTCGCCCCGCTGGCTGATTTTTCGCATATCAGCCGCGATCTGGTGGTGACGGCTTATCAGTCTGCATCCGGCCTGGTCAACCTGATTACGCCCACCTCGGCGGTGGTCATGGGCGGTCTGGCGATTGCTCGCGTTCCCTATGTTCGCTGGGTGAAATGGATAGCTCCGCTGTTGCTGCTGCTGATGATTTTGCTTATTGCTGCGCTAAGTCTGGGCGCACTGCTCGGATAGTCGCGATAATTCTGCCCCTCATGGATACCCACCCTGGGTCGCAACGGAGTAATGGGAACTAAGGCTATGTCAAAAAAATCTACGGCAACGCTCGATCGGGAAAACAGCCAGCTGACGCTCTGCCGTCAGCTCATTGATGCGCATAGCTTCCACAGCCAGCAGGAGATAAGAACGGCACTTCAGCTGCGGGGCTACCCGGAGATCAGTCAGTCAACCGTGTCGAAATTATTAACCCTGCTGGACGTGGTTAAAGTCGCCAATGCCCGGGGAGAGAAAATTTATGCGCTGGCCTCGGCCCTGCAGAGTAAGCCCGACGCGGTCAGCCCGCTTTCTGCCATGGTGGTCAGCGTGGATTACAATGAAAAATTTATCGTCGTTCACGTCGCGGCTGGCTACGCACGCGCCGTTGCACGCGTAATTGAACACTGGAAGCTGGATGGGATACTCGGCGTGGTCGCCACGAATAACTGTATCTGGATAGCACCGCGCACCGCGCACGCTATTCGGCGTCTCCACCAGCATATTACGGCACTGCTACAGCCCTGCTCCGGTGAGGAGCAGCAGGCATGGCGGGACGCGCCCTCCTCCGACGAGGCGGGTGCGCTACCTGTCCGGTTCCCCTGAGTCGCTATTGCCAACAGCGCCTCAGGAGGAGGCTGGGTGAGATCAGGTGGGTTGCCATCACGCTAAAGTGCATGCGGAAGGCGAAAGAAAGCGCTGATGATATCTTGAACACCGCCAGCATCTGCGTATAATGCCCCCCGTTTGCCTGGAGGATGTATGAAACTGCGTACCGTTAATACAACTGAACTGACGCGCCTGACCACGGGCGGGAAGCACCGTTTTTCCCACTCCGGCATCACTATTCATAAAAAAAAGCCCCTCCGTGAGGGGCTTTTTTTTGCCCGTTTTTCAGCTAACCGGCAGGTATAAGGGGTGTGAAGATGGCCAATCCGCTGTATCACAGACATATTATTTCTATCAACGATCTCAACCGTGAAGAGCTTGAGCTGGTGCTGCATACCGCCGCCAGCCTGAAGGCCAATCCACAGCCGGAGCTGCTGAAGCACAGCGTGGTCGCCAGCTGCTTTTTTGAAGCCTCGACCCGCACGCGGCTCTCATTTGAAACCGCCATCCACCGCTTGGGCGCTTCGGTAGTGGGCTTCGCCGACGGGGGCAATACCTCGCTCGGCAAAAAGGGTGAGACGCTGGCCGACACCATCTCAGTGATTAGCACCTATGTTGATGCCATTGTCATGCGCCATCCTCAGGAGGGTGCCGCGCGCCTGGCGACCGAGTTTTCCGGCGGCATTCCCGTCCTGAACGCCGGTGACGGGGCTAATCAGCATCCCACCCAGACGCTGCTGGATCTGTTTACCATTCTGGAAACGCAGGGCCGTCTCAGCAATCTTGACGTCGCCATGGTGGGTGACCTCAAATATGGCCGCACGGTGCACTCTCTGGCGCAGGCGCTGGCTAAGTTTGAGGGTAACCGCTTCTGGTTTATCGCCCCGGATGCGCTGGCGATGCCCGCCTATATCACCGATATGCTGGACGAAAAGGGTATTACCTGGAGCCGTCACGACAGCATTGAAGAAGTCGTGTCGCAGGTGGATATTCTCTATATGACCCGCGTGCAGAAAGAGCGCCTCGATCCGTCGGAATATGCCAACGTTAAGGCGCAGTTTGTCCTGCGCGCCGCCGACCTGGCTGGCGCTCGCGACAATATGAAGGTGCTGCACCCTCTGCCGCGTATTGATGAAATCAGCACAGATGTCGATAAAACGCCGTACGCCTGGTATTTCCAGCAGGCCGGAAACGGCATTTATGCGCGCCAGGCTCTGCTGGCGCTGGTACTGAATCGCGAACTGGCTCTGTAAGGGGTATTGATGATGACGCACGATAATAAATTGCAGGTCGAAGCGATCAAACGCGGCACGGTAATCGACCACATTCCGGCGCAAATTGGCTTTAAGCTGCTTTCACTGTTCCGCCTGACGGAGACCGATCAGCGCATTACCATCGGCCTTAACCTGCCCTCCGGTGAGCTGGGACGTAAGGATCTGATCAAAATCGAGAATACCTTTCTGACCGACGATCAGATCAACCAGCTGGCGGTCTATGCACCCCACGCCACGGTTAACCGCATTGATGAATATGAGGTGGTGGGGAAAATCGCGCCAATGCTGCCGGATACGATTGAACGGGTACTCACCTGTCCGAACAGCAACTGCATCAGCCGCAGCGAGCCGGTGAACTCCAGCTTTGCCGTAAAAAAACGTCACGGTGACGTGCAGTTAACCTGTAAATACTGTGAAAAAGCCTTCGCTCACCACGTGGTGCTGGCGAACTGGTAATCAATCGTCAGCCGCCTATAATGAGCCGACACCGGACGGAATCACGTCCTCATTTATCAGGGAGAACGTATGTCTCGCGAAATCAGTACTGAAAACGCACCCGCCGCGATTGGCCCCTATGTGCAGGGCGTCGATCTTGGCAGCATGATCATCACCTCCGGCCAGATCCCGGTCGATCCCGAAACCGGCACCGTGGCCGATGACGTCGCCGCACAGGCGCATCAGTCGCTGGAGAACGTGCGCGCTATCGTAGAAGCCGCCGGACTGACCGTCGGCGACATCGTTAAAACGACGGTATTCGTCAAGGATCTGAATGACTTCGCCACCGTTAACGCCGCCTATGAAGCCTTTTTCACCGCGCACAATGCCCGCTTCCCGGCCCGCTCCTGCGTGGAAGTGGCACGGCTGCCAAAAGATGTGAAAATCGAAATCGAAGCGATCGCCGTTCGCCGCTAATGCTATCGCCTCGCCTTTTAACGGGCGGGGCGCTTTTCCCCTGTTTCCCACCCGCTATTTTTCCGCCCTCAGCAGTTTCTCAACCGGCCGAACCAGCGCAATCACCACCTCATCCTGCGTTACCGCTGCACTGTCCAGCAGCAGCGCCATTTTTGCCAGCTCGTTAGAAAAATCAGAGGTCGCTGGCGCAGTTATTGAACCTGGGCCTTGCCAGGAATATAAACCTTTATTTATGCTTAAATGTGAACGTTATTTAACTTTATTAAAAATCCAGTGAATGCCACCCAACGTGCTTATATCATAGTAGTTATGATTCCATTGCTGAAAATCGTCACTACTTTTAAATGATTCCGGTAATGATTCGATATATGAACCGTAAGAATAGGGGATGCCAATTCTTTTTGCTATTATCATACATTCGTGATAAGAGTGCATACCACCGCCTACCAGATAACCAATAATAGCCAACATGTATTGTTTTTTATGTTCTATATTGTCAAGGGGACCAAATGCCTCAGCAGCCTGAAGAAGGGTTCCGCTCGTACCAGAAATACCGCCGCCAAATAACAAGTTTCTTGTATCGAGATCGCCATAAAATTCATCTGCTTCTGGGTGGCTTTTGCGGTTTTCATCCCGTTCAAAAATATCCACCCCCCTAATCCTTGCTTGCGTGACGGTGCCTGTCAGGCTTGCATCACTTTCTTTAGCAATCCCTGCCGTCATTGTCGCGAGTGCTTTTGAGGTTCGATTCACCCGGCCTCGTACCTCCTTTTCATCAAACAATTCCTGTCTGACTTCTTTTCCTGACGTTACATAAGCAGCTAATGGTGCCCCTTTTAGGACAGGGAGAACTTTACGACCTACCGCATCGTGTATGGCCATTTTTTGCTCTAAAGTACCGGTCTCTAACGCCAGTATAATTTTATCCCAAATATATTTACTGGTATGTATTGATGCATTTTCTTCAGAGATACGACCAAAATTTTGTCGCCCACCGCTAAAAAAGTAGTGGCCTATATTTTTTACGACTATGCTTAACGTCTTGTCAGGATCTTTTTCATAATTTTCAGAAAGATAATTTTTTACCCCTTGTGAGATGCTTTCGACCGCTTCAGCGGTGTACTTCATGTTACCCAGGACTAAAGCCCCCAGCGCTGACTGACATAAACGACGCCTTTCCTGGCTAACTTCGGTAGCGTACCGTTTTAAAACTTTCTGACTGCCAGATTTGTTAAACCCTCGATGCTCGCCATATTTTGCATAAACAACATCTGAATCGGCAGTGATAGCCCATGGAATATAGGATTCGACGGTGCTTCGGGGAAGCTTTCCATCCGAATATTCACAGGGGATCCTCCCCCTGGGGTTATGGAAGTCACGAATAATAAAGATTCTCTTATCTGTCATAACTTCAGAATTATTCATGGCACCATCTTTATTAACAGAAAAGTTCGTAATGGAGTTTGAAACCAGGTTAATATTCGAGGCAAGTTTTTTTTCATAAAGAGTTTCGTGCGATAATGATCTGGCGGGTGAGCTCATTTCTTTTAAAATTGCGGATTTATCTTTTTCACCCCGCGCCACATTAGTTCCAGGAGTTAATCCCTTTCTTATTCCATTAAAAGGCACAATGAATCATTCCTGTGGAAATCTCGAGAATAAAATATAACTTAAACTGCCATTTTAATCTAATAATAACTCTGTATAACTGCCAGCGTAACGTTAGAGATTCGCCGACTTAATAATAAGGTGGCACATTTACAGTCGCTGTTTCTCTATCGGCATATTCCATTTACGTTGTCCGCAGGATTGCCGTATATATTATCTCTTACACTGACTCATACCTGGGAAACTACTTGATTAGTTGAAAATACTACGCCTCAGACTGGACATAGTTGAGCCCCGGTTAAATGATCTTTTACTCTTGCCCTCATCAAAAAAATTTAACTAACATATCAGGTTACAACTTGATCCCTTCAGCATCAATTGGGACCTTTTATGCCGCGCTTATCGCCAGATAATTCTCACTTTTTTGTCATTGCATCGGCCATGCGAGCGCCGACTGACGCGGATTTAACGGGCTTCGCGGCCGCTCATGGAAAATTATTTGCTTTTCACCGCGTCCAAACGGTCTCACCATGGCAGTTAATGGCTAACCTTATTGAAGAACAAAAAGTGAGAATGTCTTTATACATACGGGTGGACCTTTTCACCCTGAATATGGGATTGAGCGATGAATAAAAATCCACCATGGTGGCAGAACGGCGTTATCTATCAAATTTATCCCAAGAGCTTTCAGGACACGACGGGCAGCGGTACGGGCGATATCGCAGGGATCATCCAGCGGCTGGACTACCTCAAGACGCTGGGCGTTGACGCTATTTGGCTGACGCCCTTTTATATCTCGCCGCAGGTCGACAACGGCTACGATGTGGCGAATTACACCGCCATCGATCCGATTTTTGGCACCATGACCGACTTCGATAACCTGGTGGAAGAGACTCACCGGCGCGGCATGCGGCTGATCCTTGATATGGTGTTCAACCACAGTTCGACACAGCATCACTGGTTCCATGACGCGCTGGACCCGGACAGCCCCTACCGTTCCTACTATATCTGGCGGGATGGTACCCCCACCGAGCCGCCCAATAACTGGCAGTCGAAGTTTGGCGGCAGCGCGTGGCGCTGGCACCCGGAAAGCGGACAGTACTATATGCACCTGTGGGCGCCGGAACAGGCGGAACTTAACTGGGAAAACGATAATCTGCGCGCCGAGCTGAAGCAGATTGTTAACTTCTGGGCCGACCGGGGGATTGACGGGCTGCGGCTGGACGTGGTGAACCTGGTCTCCAAGCATCAGGACTTCCCTGACGATCCGAACGGCGATGGCCTGCGGCTCTACACCGACGGGCCGCGCATCCATGAATATATGCAGGAGATGAGCCGCGACGTTTTTCGCCCGCGCGAGTTGATGACCGTCGGGGAGATGTCTTCCGCCACCCTGGAGCACTGCCAGCGCTACGGTTCGCTGGATGGCGAGGAGCTGTCGATGGTTTTCAGCTTCGACCATGTGGAAGTCGACTTTTATAACGGCCAGAAATGGACGCTGACGCCGCTGGACCTGGTGGCGCAAAAGGCCATTTTCACCCACTGGCAAAAGGGGATGCATAACAAAGCCTGGAATGCGCTTTTTTGGTGTAACCACGATCAGCCCCGGGTCGTGTCCCGCTGGGGCGATGAGGGGCAATACCGCGTTCAGTCGGCGTGGATGCTGGCTCTGGTGTTACACGGAATGCAGGGCACCCCCTATATTTTCCAGGGGGAAGAGCTGGGTATGACCAATCCCCACTTTACCCGCATCCTCGATTATCGCGATATTGAAAGCCACAACATGTATGCCGAGCTGCGCTCGCAGGGCCGCGACAGCGATAATTTGCTGGCGATCCTCGCCAGTAAATCCCGTGATAACGGGCGCACCCCCATTCCCTGGAACGCAGGGGAGAACGGCGGTTTTACCAGCGGTACGCCGTGGATCGGCATGTGCGACAACAGGGAGACCATCAATGCGGAAGCCGCGCTCGCCGACGAAAACTCGGTTTTCTACGCTTATCAGAAGCTGATCAGGCTGCGTAAGGAATACGCCATTCTGACATGGGGTGACTACCTGGATTTACTGCCTGAGCATCCGCACCTGTGGTGCTACTGCCGTCGATACGGCAGGGAGACGCTGGTGGTGGCCGCCAACTTCAGCGGCGATACCCAGGTCTGGCATCCCCCGGCCTACAGCGGCCAGTGGGACGTGCTGATCAGTAACTATCCGGATACGCACGTCACGCCCGGCGAGGTGATGCTGCGGCCCTGGGAAGCGGTATGGTGGTATCAAAAGCGCGGAAGCAGCGCATCGCTTCGCCAGCAAAGCGCCGCATCCGGTACGAATTGAGTTGACCGGCTGAACGCGCTCCGTCCACTACGGAGTAAGCACTCAGGCTGACAGCGCCCCGCTGACGCCGTCAGCCTGAGAGCGGGAGGCCGCCCCCGCAAATGAGCGTAAAACCCGACAGGCGTTAATCCAGGGATATAAGCACTCACCGGCTGGCAAGCCCTTCTCCCCTTTCAGAGGGGATCGAACAGCGCGGCCAAATCGTCGCTGGTCCACAGGCCCGGCTCGTTAAGCCCATCTTCCAGAATCCCACCGGCCAGCTCGGCCTTTTGCTGCTGAAGCGCGACGATTTTTTCCTCAATGCTGCCCGCCACGATCAGCTTATAAACAAAGACCGTCTTATCCTGGCCCATCCGGTAGGCGCGATCCGTGGCCTGATTTTCTGCCGCCGGATTCCACCAGGGATCGTAGTGGATCACCGTATCTGCCGCCGTCAGGTTCAGCCCGACGCCGCCCGCTTTCAGACTGATCAAAAAGACCGGCACCTCGCCCTGCTGGAAACGCCGTACCGGCTCGGTGCGATCGCGGGTGCTGCCCGTCAGCATCACATAGGGGATGCGCGCCTTTTGCAGCTCGTCGGCGATAAGCGTAAGCATGGTGGTGAACTGAGAGAAGATCAGGATCCGGCGATCTTCCGCCAGCAGCTCACTGAGCATCTCCCGCAGCAGCGCCAGCTTGGCCGACTGTTTAACGCCCGCCTCACCCGCCTTGTCGATCAGGCGCGGATCGCAGCAGATTTGCCGCAGTTTAAGCAGCGCATCCAGCACCAGCAGATGACTTCTCCCCGCCCCCTGCTGCTCTACCGCCAGCCTGACGCGGTCCTGCATCGCGCTGCGCACCGATTCGTACAGGTCGCGCTGTGCGCCCACCAGCTCCACCGAGCGCACGATGGTGTTTTTCGGCGGCAGCTCCTTCGCCACCTCCTGCTTACGCCGCCGCAGCATAAAAGGCCGGATGCGCCGGGCCAGCAGTTCCCGTCGTACCCTGTCGCCATTGCGCTCAACGGGAATGCGCCACTCCTGGGTAAACTGCTTTTCGCTGCCCAGAAAGCCGGGCAGCAGAAAATCAAACTGCGACCACAGCTCGCCAAGGTGGTTTTCCAGCGGCGTCCCGGTCAGGCAGAGACGGTGACGGGATTTAAGCGATCGAATTACCGAGGCGGCGCGCGAGGCGCTGTTCTTCACGTACTGCGCCTCATCAAGGATCAGCAGATGATAGCTAAAACCCAGCAGCTGAGGCTGGTCGCGCCACAGTAGCGAATAGGTGGTCAGCACCACATCATACTGTTCGATACGGTCATAGAACTCTTTACGCTGCGGGCCGGTCAGCGCCAGCACCCTCAGGTCGGGGGTGAAACGGCTGGCCTCCTGGGTCCAGTTATACACCAGCGTCGTAGGCACCACGATAAGCGCGGGCCTGTCCAGCCGCCCGGCCTCTTTCTCCAGCAGCAGGTGCGCCAGCGTCTGAACGGTTTTGCCCAGCCCCATATCATCGGCCAGTACGCCGCTCAGATCCTGCTGACGCAGGAACTGCATCCAGTTAAGCCCCTGCTGCTGATAGTCACGCAGCTGGGCCTTGAGGCCCACCGGCGGGGCGACGGGCTGGATGCCCTCCCCGCTGCGCAAACGCTCAGCAAGCTGCTGGACGCCGCTTTCGCCATGAAACTGCCAGCGCCCCGTGTCGCTCAGCGCGGCTAACCTGCCCGCTTCATAGGGCGGCAGCCGCAGCGGGGTATCTGCCCCCTGGCTGAAAAAGTCGATCAGGTTACTCACCACCGGTTTAAGCTGGCCCGCCGTGAGCTGCCAGCGCACATTCCGGTCGCCGCGCAGTTCAATAGTTTCATCATCGGGAATTAAGGCGAGGTTGCCGCTAAACCAGCGGCGATCCTGTTGGAAGAGTGAGGCGAGCAGCGGCTGTAAGTTCTGCTTTCTGCGTCCCGCCTGAACCTCAAGGTGCAGCGTGAACCAGCCATCGCTACCCTGCTCTGCGCGACCATCAATCGCCTTGATGGTGGTGAAATTCCAGGTGAAGTCGTCATCAACCGTCACCTTCCAGCCTCGTCGGCGCAGTGCTGGTAGCGTCGCGTCGATAAACGTGCGCCATCCGGCCGGGGATGCTGGCGCAAAGAGAGTCGGCGGCAGCGGTGCGCCGGTTGGTGTATAGATATGCGCCCCGGGGATAGCCTCCAGCCCTGCTTCACTCATCTGTTGCAGCCACGCCAGCTCGGTTTCAGCCCGCCGCTGTACGGTAAAGAGTTTGCCTCTGGCATCCGCAAAGCGCCTGTCGGTGCTGCCCGCTGCGACCTGAATCCCGGCATAATCAAAGGAGACCGCGGCGAAATCCAGACGTTTTTGCCGATGACCGTAGCGGCCAAATCCACTGATGAATTTTGAGCGTGATTCCAGCCGAAGCACGGGTATCGGTTCAGCAGAGAGGAGATCGGAGGGAAGATCCCCCGCCGCTGCCCGCCGCTGACGCAGGTTCGCCAGCATCACCGCCGCCACGTGACGACAGTTATTTTTGACCGGGCAGGTACATTCCCCGCTGGCATGCAGCTTTCCCTGCGGCAGGCTGAAATGCACCATCACCTGGAAGGGTTCGACCGTGCGTCCGGGGACCTCGCCAGTCAACAGATCGCTTTGCCACTGGATATTCTGCGCTTTTTCCACCAGGCCTTTCGCTCTGGCAACGGTGCGCGCACCGATCCATCGGCTAACCTGGTTTTCGTTATATGTTACAGACGGCATCAGACAGTATCCCGGAATGACCCGAGCAGGGGCATAGCTGCTCAGCATAACAGGCAATAATATGGATTCCGCCCCCTGTAATGCAACCGTGTTACGCGATTTGCCCGCGAAAAAATCCCCGGGACAAAGGTAAAGGCTCCGGCAACGTCACAGCGACGGCGGGAAATCCCCTCCCGCCGGGCGCAGTAGGTTAGCGAAAATACAGCGATCAATTATCTTTGTTTCAGGTCAATAAAAACGCAGTTAAATTAAGCAAAACCCTACATGTTGGGCTTACTATGCCATTCTCATTCTATATATAGACATCAGGGTTGGGAGCACGGCATGTTATCCAGGGTAATAAAACGGGATGGCTGTAAGGTGGCGTTTGATGAATCACGTATTCGCGATGCCATTCTCTGCGCGGCTCAGGCGGCAGATATTGATGATAAGCGTTACTGCATTACGGTCGCCAGCCAGATAAGCCAGCAGCTGCAGCGACAGCACAGCGTGGATATTCACGATATCCAGAAGACGGTGGAAAATCAGCTTATGACCGGGCCTTACCCGGAACTGGCCCGCACCTATATTGAGTATCGCCACGACCGCGATATCGCTCGCGAGCTGCGCGGCAAGCTGAATAACGCCATCCGCGGCCTGATAGAACAGACCAATCCCGCCCTGCTGAACGAGAATGCCAATAAAGACAGTAAAGTCATCCCTACCCAGCGCGATCTGCTGGCGGGGATTGTCGCCAAACACTACGCCACCGATCACATCTTGCCGCGCGACGTCGTGCTGGCCCATGAGCGCGGTGAGATCCACTATCACGATCTCGATTATTCGCCCTTTTTCCCGATGTTTAACTGCATGTTAATCGATCTGAAAGGCATGCTGACGCAGGGCTTTAAGATGGGCAATGCCGAGATAGAACCGCCCAAATCCATTTCGACCGCGACCGCCGTCACCGCGCAAATTATCGCCCAGGTCGCCAGCCACATATATGGCGGCACCACCATTAACCGCATTGACGAGGTGCTGGCGCCCTTTGTCGAAGCCAGCCTGGAGAAACACCGCGCCACGGCGCGTGAATGGCAGATTGCCGATGTCGAAGGCTACGCTCAAAACCGCACCGAAAAAGAGTGCTTCGACGCTTTTCAGTCGCTGGAGTACGAGGTGAATACCCTGCACACGGCCAATGGCCAGACGCCTTTTGTCACCTTTGGTTTTGGCCTGGGAACCTGCCGGGCGGCCAGGCTGGTCCAGCAGTGCATCCTGCGCAACCGGCTCGCCGGGCTCGGGAAAAATCACAAAACGGCAGTCTTTCCCAAGCTGGTGTTTGCCATCAGAGAGGGAGTGAACCGCTCGCCGCAGGATCCGAACTACGACATCAAACGGCTGGCGCTGGAGTGCGCGAGCAAACGTATGTACCCGGACATTCTCAATTACGATCGGGTGGTGGAGGTCACCGGATCGTTCAAAACGCCGATGGGCTGTCGGAGCTTTTTAGGAGTATGGGAAGAGGACGGCCGCCAGGTCCATGAGGGCCGCAACAATATCGGCGTGATCAGCCTGAATCTGCCGCGTATTGCGCTGGAAGCAAAAGGGGATGAGGCGGCATTCTGGAGGCTGTTGGATAAACGGCTGCTGTTGGCGAAAAAAGCACTGCTTACCCGCATTGCCCGGCTGGAAAACGTTAAAGCGCGCGTTGCTCCCATTTTGTATATGGAAGGCGCCTGCGGCGTGCGGCTACAGGCAGATGATAACGTCGCCGACATCTTCAAACATGGCAGAGCCTCTATTTCCCTCGGTTACATTGGCATTCACGAGGCCATTAACGCGCTAAGCGGCGGTGAGACCCACCTCTTTGACGATCCGCTGCTGCGCGAAAAAGCCGTGGCGATCGTCAGCCATATGCGTAACGCCGTGGATGCATGGAAAGCAGAAACCGACTATGGCTTCAGCCTGTACAGTACGCCAAGCGAAAATCTGTGCGATCGCTTCTGCCGCCTGGATGCCGCCGAGTTCGGCATCATTGCCGGGGTAACCGATAAGGGCTACTACACCAACAGTTTTCACCTGGATGTGGAGAAGAAGGTTAACCCCTACGATAAAATTGATTTTGAAGCGGCCTACCCGCCGTTAGCGAACGGCGGTTTTATTTGCTACGGCGAATATCCCAATATTCAGCACAACCTGAAGGCGCTGGAGGACGTATGGGATTACAGCTACAGCCGCATTCCCTATTACGGCACCAATACGCCTATCGACGAATGCTATGAGTGTGGCTTCACCGGCGAGTTTTCCTGTACCAGCAAAGGCTTTACCTGCCCGAAATGCGGTAATCACGATGCCTCCCGCGTTTCGGTTACCCGGCGGGTCTGTGGCTATCTCGGCAGCCCGGATGCGCGTCCGTTTAACGCGGGCAAGCAGGAAGAGGTCAGGCGTCGCGTTAAGCATATGGACACCGGCCAGCTGGAATGAATATTCATCAGTATTTTCCGGTAGATATCGTTAACGGGCCGGGAACGCGCTGTACGCTGTTTGTAGCAGGCTGCGAACACCGCTGCGCCGGGTGCTACAACAAATGCACCTGGCGGGTGAACTCCGGCGTTCCCTTCACGCTTTTGCATGAAGAACGCCTGATCGCCGATCTTAACGATAGCCGCATTCCGCGTCAGGGTCTGTCGCTTTCCGGCGGCGATCCGCTGCATCCCGCCAACGTTGCCGACATACTCAGGCTGGTGAAACGCATACGTCGCGAGTGTAGCGGGAAAGATATCTGGCTGTGGACCGGCTACCGTCTCGCCGACCTGAGCGACGCCCAGCGGGAGGTGGTCCGGCTGATTGACGTGCTGGTTGACGGCAAATTTGTCGAGGCTCTGAAGGACCCGGCGCTGCTGTGGCGAGGGAGCAGCAATCAGGTGATTCACTACCTGACACGGCCCGCAGATTATCAGGCTGAAATCAGCCACATACAGCACAAACTCACCCCTCCGACTTGATTTTTCAGAATGACCAACCACACTTAAGGGCATTGTCAGCGTTAAAACACCGGAGGAAACGATGAGCAAGAAGATCGCGGTATTAATTACAGATGAGTTCGAAGATTCAGAATTCACGTCTCCTGCTGAAGCCTATACCAAAGCGGGACACCAGGTTGTCACCATTGAAAAGCAGGCCGGGAAAACCGTTACCGGGAAACAGGGTCAGGCGAAGGTAAAAATCGATAAGAGTATTGATGAGGTTCACGCCGCTGAATTTGATGCACTGCTGTTGCCGGGTGGACACTCCCCTGACAGCCTGCGCGGCGACGATCGCTTTGTTAACTTCACTAAAGATTTTGTCGCGCTGGGCAAACCGGTATTCGCTATCTGCCACGGGCCACAGCTGTTAATCAGTGCCAACGCGGTACGCGGCCGTAAAATGACCTCGGTGAAAGCCATTGCCATTGATTTGAAAAATGCCGGTGCAGACTTCCACGATAAAGAGGTCATCGTCGACAACGACAGGCTGGTGACCAGCCGTACGCCGGACGATTTACCCGCGTTTAACCAGGAATCTCTGCGTATTCTTGAAATTTCCTGAACCGTACTGTAATCCCCCGATCGGCACTGAAACTTCCGCATCACTAAAACCGGCATTACCGATCGGCATTAAAACCGGGTTCGCCCGGTTTTTTACCCTGCCTGCTCCCGCATCCAGCTGAGTTTTTTGCCAAACCCCAGCGCGTTATCGGTCATTTTGACCTCATCAAGCCTGATTTCCCACAGCGGAGCCGACGCTTTGATCGCAACCGGGAAACGCTTCACATAGGCGCTGTGCGCGGCCTTTGCCTTATCGCCCTCCAGCAGCGTGATACGCCCGGCGTACTGTACGCCTTTGATCAGCAATACCGATTTAGGCTGCCCGTTAATCGTTCCGGCCACCTGGGAGTCACTCAGCATTTGCGCCCCGTGCCGCGTGTGCTTTTCGGTCATCAGCCAGAATACACAGCTATCGGGGTCGAAGACGTAAAAACAGTTAGCGCACCAGACGGGCGGCCCTGAACATAAGGACAATACATGCTGTTTTTTTAGAAAACGGCTGATGGCGGCGGGCATTGCGGTATCGGACATAGTAGCCTCCCTGAAAAAGCCCACTTTGCCACACCCTCCCCCTGCATAGCCAGCCACAACGCCGGGAGACACTTTTCCTGTGGCAGGAAGCTGCTAGAATCCTCTTTATCGCCCCTCTGAAACGGGGATAAACAGGACAGAAAGGAATTGATGAACAGCAGCGAAGCCGCGCCATGGCGACTCTATATTTTACGTACCCGCAGCGGGGCGCTCTACACCGGGATCACCAACGACGTCGCGCGGCGCTTTTTGCAGCATCAGTCGGGTAAAGGCGCAAAGGCATTACGCGGTAAAGGTCCGCTGGAACTGCTGTTTCACTGCGAAGCGGGCGATCGTTCCCGTGCGTCAAAACTGGAGTATCAGGTTAAGCGGCTCAGGAGAAGCGATAAAGTCAGGCTGGTGACGCACCAGCCTGACTCTCTCACCGCCTGGCTGGAGGAGCTCAGGAGCGGCTGAACCTGAGCTCACAGAGCAGAACGCCGCCACGCGCCCTCGCCCCTGGCGGTAACGTCTCAGGCCTCAGCGAAGGGAGCCGCGTACTCAATAAGGCCCTCTGCCTGAACGAGCGCCTCGTCGGCCAGTTTGTAGACCTGGAGCGCTTCCGCGCCGGACAGGCGGCAGTGGAGATGATGTCGGGCCGCGGGTTCAAATCCCAGGCGACCGTAAAAATCCGGTTCGCCCATCACGACCACGGCGGCGTAGCCAAATTCATTGAGCGTATCCAGCCCCTCGTAAATAAGCTGTTTACCCAGCCCGTCACCGCGGCTGCTCTCCTCTACCGCCAGCGGCGCGAGGGCGACCCACTGGTGATCTTCGCCATTAAGGGTTACCGGGCTGAATGCGGCGTAGCCCAGCACCTGGCCTTCGTCGTCGGTCGCCACCACGCCCAGCGTCAGCAATCCATCCTCACGCAGCTGTTGAACCAGTTCCGCCTCTCTGACCGTCGCAAAACAGCGTCGTAGCAGCGCGTCGATCCTGGCGGCGTCTATGCCGATTTCAGTACGAATTAACATGGCACACCTGCGCGATCCGCAGGGGAAGTCGCGTCCTCAGAGAGTCCCGCCTCAATCAGGTTAGCCAGCTGCATCAGTCCGAAACGCAGCGGCGCGGGCATATGTTCAGGTTCCATCGCATCCATCAGATTCTTCACTTCCAGCCCCAGGTCAGTGTCGCCTTCAATCACCAGACGACGTTGAAAGAACAACGTATCGGGGTCCTGCCTGCGGGCAGCCACCAGCAGCAGGTCGTTAGCCTCACCGCGGAACCAGACGTCGGCCTCTTCCCGTTCGGCAACCTGCAATTTCCCCTGCTCAAGGGTGGTGACCCAGCGCAGGCCCAGATCGCGGATCTCCACGCCTAACCCGCGCCCCTCAAGAAAGTCTAAATCCCCTTCCGCCAGAGCATAGTGAAACTGCCAGCTTAACAGCTGTTGCAGACACTGTTTTTTGAGTGCAAAAGGTGCCAGCTGCAGCGGAATTCGCAAAATTTGTGGACCCTTGCGGACAAGTTTTGCACATAATGGGTTCAACACCATTATTACTCCTTACGTATGAATTTTGACTATTTTGCCACACTGGCAAAACGAATCTGACGAATGGATCAGTAAAGTGTGCGAACTCTACAGAATTTTGGCATTAAATCCATTGTTCATCATTACGCCATTAGCTGCCTTAAATCAAAAGTTCTGATCGTTTCCCTGTTTACACTCACGGATTCTATAGTTTGTACGGAAGAGTAATATGGAACTGCTTTGCCCTGCGGGAAATTTGCCCGCGCTAAAGGCTGCGGTCGAAAACGGAGCAGACGCGGTTTATGTTGGCCTGAAGGATGACACCAACGCCCGTCACTTCGCGGGCCTGAATTTCACCGAAAAACGGCTGAAGGAAGCGACCGGGTACGTTCATCAGCACCGACGTAAGCTACATGTCGCGATCAACACCTTTGCGCATCCCAGCGGCTACGAGCGCTGGCAGTATGCGGTGGATATGGCCGCGAGCGTCGGCGTAGATGCGCTGATCCTGGCAGACATCGCCATGCTGGAGTATGCCGCTGAACGCTATCCGCATATTGAGCGACACGTTTCGGTTCAGGCCTCGGCAACCAACGTCGAGGCAATCAAATTCTATCAGCGCAATTTCGATGTCGCCCGGGTCGTCCTGCCCCGCGTGCTCTCTATGCATCAGGTGCGCCAGCTGGCGCGCGTCACCCCCGTGCCGCTGGAGGTCTTCGCCTTTGGCAGTCTGTGCATCATGGCAGAAGGACGCTGTTTCCTCTCATCCTGGCTTACTGGCGAATCCCCCAATACCGTCGGCGCCTGCTCCCCCGCCCGCTATGTTCGCTGGCAGCAGACGCCCGGCGGGCTGGAGTCGCGGCTGAATGAGGTGCTTATCGATCGCTATGACGCCACGGAGAATGCAGGTTACCCAACGCTGTGTAAGGGCCGCTACCGTTTAGACGGGGCACGCTATCACGCGCTGGAAGAGCCAACCAGCCTGAATACTCTTGCGCTACTCCCGGAACTGCTGGCCGCTAATATCGCCTCGGTAAAAATTGAGGGCCGCCAGCGTAGCCCGGCCTACGTGGAACAGGTTACGCGCGTCTGGCGTCAGGCTATCGATCGTTGCAGGGCCGATCCCGCCGGTTTTACCGCTCAGCAGAACTGGATGAATACGCTCAGCGCACTCAGCGAAGGAACACAGACCACGCTGGGCGCCTACCATCGTCAATGGCAGTAGGATACCCCATGAAATACGCATTAGGCCCGGTACTCTGGTACTGGCCAACTGAGACGCTACAGGATTTTTATCAGGCCGCTGCCAGCAGCAGTGCAGAGATCGTCTATCTGGGTGAAGCCGTATGCAGCAAACGTCGGGCAACCAAAATGGCAGACTGGATGGCGATGGCGAAAGCGCTGGCTGCGGCGGGCAAGCAGGTGGTACTGACCAGCCTGGCGCTGGTTCAGTCCCCTTCAGAACTGGTTGAGCTGAAACGCTATGTGGATAACGGCGAATTCCTTATCGAAGCTAACGATATGGGAACGGTCAATATGGTCGCGGAAGCGGGTCTGCCCTTCGTCGCCGGCCATGCGCTGAACTGCTACAACGCCGTTACGCTGCGTCTGCTGTTAAAAATGGGTATGGTGCGCTGGTGTATGCCGGTTGAGCTGTCCCGCGACTGGCTGGACAACTTGCTGACGCAGTGCGAGACGCTGGGCATACGCAACCGGTTTGAGGTGGAAGTGTTGGGTTATGGCCATCTACCGCTGGCTTATTCTGCCCGCTGCTTTACCGCCAGGGCGGAGAACCGCGGCAAAGACGACTGTCAGACCTGCTGTAGTGAGCACCCGCTTGGGCGAAAACTTTATTCGCAGGAAGATCAGCTGGTATTTGTGCTTAATGGTATTCAGACGATGAGTGGTTATTGCTATAACCTGGGAAATGAGCTGATTTCGATGCAGGGGCGGGTGGATATTGTCCGCTTATCTCCCCAGGGTACAGAGACGCTGACGATGGTGGATGCATTTCGCGCCAACGAAACGGGTAAGCATCCCTTATCGCTGCAATCCCACAGGCAGTGTAATGGATACTGGCGGCAGGTGGCCGGACTGGAGCTTGTCAGCTAAAACCGGGCGAGCTGTCGCCTGCTCATCCCCGCTAACAATAAATGCGGTTTTACCCGGGCGAATGATAAGTCATACTCACGCATAGCCCGGGCCACGCCTTATCAGGGCAGATTGTGCGCCGGGACTGTCTGGTAAAAGGTAAAGTGCTGCAAACTGCCAATCCTTTTATCAAAAAATCGTCCAGGCTATCTGCTTGCACCAGTACGCTAACCTTCGGTTATCGAATTGCATGGGGCGGTAGCCAAAGTACCGACCCTTACTGAAAAGCGTGGCTGTTCGGCATAATAACAGCCAGCATACCTGCAATTTGAAGGATGAGGGTTATTTTCGGCCCTTCAAAAAAAAGTGAGCGACTATGTCCGATATAAAAAACGTCCCCCTGTCGATCCTCGATCTTGCGCCTATTCCGCAGGGTGCAACCGCCTCTGATGCGTTCAAAACCTCTCTTTCACTGGCACAGCAGGCCGAAAAGCTGGGTTACAACCGCTACTGGCTGGCCGAACACCACAATATGTCCGGTATCGCCAGTGCCGCCACCTCGGTGCTGATTGGCTTTCTTGCGGCGAACACGCAGACGCTGCGGCTTGGCTCCGGTGGCGTGATGCTGCCTAATCATGCACCTCTGGTCATTGCTGAGCAGTTCGGCACGCTGGAATCTCTCTATCCGGGGCGTATTGATTTAGGGCTGGGCCGCGCGCCGGGCTCCGATCAGCGCACCATGATGGCACTGCGTCGGCATATGGGCGGTCACGTTGATAATTTTCCCGCTGACGTGCAGGAGATGATTAGCTGGTTTGATGCCGCCGGGGATGAGCGTCCGGCAGTACTGCCGGTGCCGGGTCTGGGGCTTAAGATCCCGGTCTGGCTTCTCGGCTCCAGCCTCTACAGCGCTCAGCTTGCCGCTAAGCTGGGACTGCCGTTTGCCTTTGCTTCACACTTTGCGCCAGACCTGATTTTCCAGGCACTTCACCTCTACCGCGAAGACTTCACGCCGTCGGCACGGCTTCAAAAGCCCCATGCGATGATTTGCGTTAACGTCGTAGCCGCCGACAGTGAGCGAGACGCCCGATTCCTGTTTACCTCCATGCAGCAGCAGTTTATCAATCTGCGCCGTGGTCGGCCGGGCCCACTGCCCGCACCGGTGGAGAATATGGATAATCTGTGGTCACCATCAGAACAGTACGGCGTTCAGCAGGCGCTGAGTATGTCGGTAGTGGGTGACAGGGATAAAGTGCGCCAGGGTCTGGTATCGCTGCTGCGTGAGACGGAGGCGGATGAAATTATGATTAATGGGCAGATTTTTGACCAACAGGCGCGACTGCACTCCTTTGCGCTGGCGATGGAAGCCTGGCGGTCGATCTGACAGCAATAATTCTCCCGCACGACGTCGTAAATTACCAGGAAGATATTCCCATCGTTAAAAACCCGCTACTCTGGGTTTTTAACGATCCTAAACCATTTTTTCAGCGTTTAATGTAAATCCCGACGATGCTGACTGGATGAGCAGTCACGAACCCTGGTTTTAATCTATTGAGCGCGAATTATCGCCATACTGACGTCCTCGCGGCGGCTCCAAAGCTGTCTGACCGTCATCTGCGCTGCGGCCTGATCGGCTTGTCTGGTTATAATCATCCGTGAAAAATTGTCTTCCCAGATAACTCCCGGCGCATATTATATATATGTATTCGCCAGAACCTTTAGACAAGGTTGCTAAATTGAACATCAGACAATAAAGTGGAGCAGGATATCTCTCCCCTATAAAACAGAGTGGAAGGCCGCGGGAAGTTGTATTAATTATCTTTCCATCGCCATTAACATCTTGCGCATTCCTTTCTTCAAAAGCCTTCCCAATATTATACTCAACGCTATCGCTAGAAAAATGTTTATACTTATTCGCGGGGAGGTATTCAGCTTTCAGCGCCCCGGTAGGCGCATCATATTGTGAAACGTAAATCGCCGAGAAACTATAAGTATGAATTTCTTTACCGTCACTTGTTGAATCATAAGTAGACGTGTAGTCAAAGCCAGTAATGACTTCCTCACCTATCTTACAAATTTTATAATTCCCCCAATCATTGAGGGTATAAGGTGAACGCCCAACGTCGTATTCATATTTTTCCTCAGTACCCAGTATAATTTTAAACCCGGCACCTAATTTCCCATCGGTAACGACCAGCCTGAATGTATTCTGCGTCTCATTATAAACAAACTCAAAACCCAAAAGCGCGTAGCCTTTTTTCGCCCTGTGTCTGACTGTGGGCCGCTTATCAAGTGAAGGGAATTCTCCCATGATGGGGACTGAATCCGGACAGTTGTGGGTTGCCATCAGAGAGTTCCGTTCAGGCGTGATTTTAGACATAATCTGAGAAAAGAGTTGCTGCTGCTCGTTGAGTGCAGATTTCATTTCACTGGCATAGTCATAGTAGGGATAATTCATTATTGCCCGGCACGAACAGAATGCACCCAGCGCTTTCGCTTGTATAAGCTGGGAGTTAAGCAAAAAATCGATCGCCCGTGATACACTGCTCACGCTATTAAAAACGATCTTCGTCGACATAAACTCGGGTATAACGAGCTGGAGATTGCTTGTTGATAAAATATTCTTCCCGACTAATGAATTATGGATGGTATTCAAATGATAAATAATATTGTTCAAGGCCGGTTCGGTGACTCTTTTCGCAAATTCATATAACTCAACGAAAGAGTCACTTTCCAGAATTTCATTGTTATCTTCTGACCGGTTTTTCAACTCCACTAATTTTTCAGAAAATTGGTCGTACCGTTCTGAAACAAACTTGACGGCCTGATAAGAAGATGTCATCTCAGCAAGACTGGAGTTGAGACTGATTTGCCGGGCAATGTTGTCCAACTGTTCACTTATCAGTACCAGACGATTTCTGACATCACCGAGCATGCCAATAATTTGCCTGTTCTGAGAAGAAACATAGTGAATTGCATTCAAAATCGTAGGGAGATAAAAATCAAGATTACTTTTTATGGCGAGAATGTTTTTATTGGCTACGCTAATCAGCTTACTTTGCCTTGAAGACATATCAATAAGAAGCCTGATTTGAGCCTGTGTCAGAGTGCCCTGTGCCAATAACGTGTTAATATCATCGCTCATCCCTCCTAAAGATGATTGTATATTCTCCCACAGCGCGGCATTAGACATAGCACCGTCTAAGTTGCCACCAATGTTAGCTATGGACGAAAAGATACTTCCTATATTATCTATAAATGAGTAGATGGTATTAAACCCACCAATAACGTCCATTATACGCGTATTATTCTGACGTACTGATAACTCCATTTGCTGCTCCTGTATGAATTTTGAATAATAAATACCTCCCATAAACAGTAGCTTTGCTTATGCTTTGGCTACCAGTGAAAATGGCTTATTTATTGTTCTTCAGGCCAGTTCTTACAGATACCCGTTGTGCAACCTGCGTTTATTTTTACACCTTAAAATTACTGGCAGGCAGCAATGAATAACCTTCATCTTTAGAGTCGTGCCTACCTGTCATCCGGCAGATCCCGGGACAGGATAAAAAACAGATTGAGAGCAAAGATAATTTTTCCGTAACGCATTAACGCATGCGGCAGGGTGGGTTGATTGTGATTCAGACGCAGAGGATGAAGTGAGGATAACGATAGAGAAGAGGATATAACGAGAGTTAAAGACGACGACTAAAATAAGTCATCGCGCTGCTGTCCTCAGCGAGAATGACGGCATCAACGCAAAAAAAAACCGGCCACACAATGTGACCGGTTTTTAGCATTATGGGTTGTTATACCCTGATGCGATTATGCGTCGCGACGACGGGTTGGCGCAGCGCCACCCTCTTCACGGCGTGGACCACGGCTTGCACCGCCGCCACGACGCTCGCCGCCGCCGTTACGGTCGCTGAAGCGACGTGCGCCTTCAGGACGATCGCCACGAGGGGCACCGTCACGGGCACCGAAACCGCCGCGTGCTGGAGCGCCAGAACCGCGACGCTCACCGCCACCGCTGCGTTCGTTGCTGCGAGGCTGTGCATCACCAATCAGCTGCATATTCATCGGCTTGTTCAGAATACGCGTGCGGGTGAAATGCGTCAGAATGTCACCAGGCATACCCTTAGGCAGCTCGATGGTTGAGTGAGTACCAAACAGCTTGATGTTACCGATGTAACGGCTGCTGATGTCACCTTCATTGGCAATCGCACCCACGATGTGGCGAACTTCTACGCCGTCATCGCGACCCACTTCAATGCGGTAAACTTCCATATCGCCAACGTCACGACGTTCACGACGTGGACGATCGCCACCTTCACGGTTTTCACGTGGGCCACGCTCAGGACGATCGCCACGGCGGTCGTCACGCTCTTTGAACTCACGACGCGGACGCGGTGCCGGATCGGCAGGTACGATCAGCGGACGTTCACCCTGAGCCATTTTCAGCAGAGCGGCAGCCAGCGTTTCCATATCCAGGTCTTCTTCAGGCTGCATTTTAGCCAGCAGAGCACGGTACAGGTCCAGATCGCTGCTTTCCAGCTGCAGCTGAACTTTAGCGGCAAACTTAGCCAGACGACGCTCACCCAGCAGATCTGCGTTCGGCAGCTCAACTTCTGGAATAGTCAGCTTCATGGTGCGTTCGATGTTACGCAGCAGACGACGCTCACGGTTCTCAACGAACAGCAGCGCACGGCCTGCACGACCTGCACGACCGGTACGGCCGATACGGTGAACGTAAGACTCTGCATCCATTGGGATATCAAAGTTAACTACCAGGCTGATACGCTCAACGTCCAGACCACGGGCTGCAACGTCAGTCGCGATCAGAATGTCCAGACGACCATCCTTCAGACGCTCCAGCGTCTGCTCGCGCAGAGCCTGGTTCATATCCCCGTTCAGTGCTGCGCTGTTATAGCCGCTGCGCTCCAGCGCTTCAGCCACTTCCAGGGTCGCGTTTTTAGTACGAACAAAGATGATGGCTGCATCAAAGTCTTCAGCTTCCAGGAAGCGCACCAGTGCATCAGTTTTACGACCGTAGGCCGTCCAGTAGCTCTGGCTGATATCAGGACGCGTAGTCAGGCTTGACTGAATGCGCACTTCCTGAGGATCTTTCATAAAGCGTTTAGTAATACGACGAATCGCTTCCGGCATGGTAGCCGAGAACAGTGCGGTCTGATGATTCGCAGGCATCTGTGACATGATGGTTTCAACGTCTTCGATGAAGCCCATACGCAGCATTTCATCAGCTTCGTCCAGCACCAGGCCGCGCAGGTTAGACAGATCTAACGTGCCGCGTTTCAGGTGGTCAAGCAGGCGTCCAGGCGTACCCACAACAACCTGTGGTCCCTGGCGCAGGGCGCGCAGCTGTACGTCGTAACGCTGGCCGCCGTAAAGGGCCACCACGTTAAGACCGCGCATATGCTTGGAGAAATCAGTTACGGCTTCTGCAACCTGAACCGCCAACTCACGCGTTGGTGCCAGCACCAGGATCTGCGGTGCTTTCAGGTTGCTATCAATATTGTGAAGCAGTGGCAGCGAGAACGCTGCGGTTTTACCGCTCCCGGTCTGCGCCATACCCAGCACATCACGGCCAGCCAGCAGGTGAGGAATACACTCAGCCTGGATTGGAGAAGGCTTTACGTAGCCCATACCGTTCAGTGATTCAAGGAGTTCGGCGTTCAGGCCAAGGTCAGCAAAAGTGGTTTCAATATCAGTCATGTAGTACACGTGCCTCTTAGATTGCGGCGGCCAGTCTACATAACTCGTCGTGAAAACATTTAGTCATTTTCATCAAAAAGTGTGAACCGGCTCAAATTAGTGGTTTCGACGAACAAAAAGGCCCTCATCCGCTAAGATGATGACTTTTCGAAAAAAAGGGCAATATTAGTTCGTCAGCTATTGCTGGTCAGATTCTGATAAATCGTCTTGTGTCTGGCCGAGTAGGGCCAGCTCCAACAATGCATATCGGTGCTCAACAAAGTTATGAACGTTGTTAGCGACCGTCAGCTTGAACAACGCTTCTGCGTTGTCCTTCTCCCCCAGACTTAGGTAATGTTTACCTAAATAGAAGTTGGTTTCACTGAGATGTTCAGCGAGCGAGGTGTTATCCGTTGCATCCGCCTTGAGACGTTCCATCAGCGTACTTTCGCTGATGTTGCCCAGGTAGAACTCGACAATATTCCATCCCCATTGATCTCTGACCGCTTTGTCGTGACGCTGTTGTAGCGCTACTTTGGCCTTGTCGGCATTCATCTCTTTTTCGTCGAGATAGAGCCACAGGCTACGGAAAGGATCGTTAGGATCGTCTTGATAAAACGCCAGCAGATCATCTTGCGACAATTTAAACCTTCCGCCGTAGTACAGGGCGATACCGCGGTTTAAATGTGCGTAATTGTAAGTTGGATCAAGCTCAAGTACAGAATCAAACGCTTCATAGGCAGCATCATAGTTGCCTGCCTGCGTTAAATATATGCCTAAGTAATTGAATACTTCAGGCATATCCGGTCTGACAGATAGCGCTTGTGAAAAATCATTTCGCGCCAGTGCTCTCAAACCTAAACTATCATACAACACTCCGCGCTCATATAACAGCTGTGCGCGTTCATCATCGGTAAGGGCACGACTGGCAAGTATCTGTTCCATGCGCGCCAGAATGACTTCCTGCTGCAGCGTAGGCTGCAAAGGTACGGCCAGGACCTCGTTCTTACGCCAATCAGAGTTGCTGCATCCTGCCAGCGTTAAAGCTGTCGCAACGAAACACCAGCGCAAAAAAGGCTTCATTTCCCACTCCCGAATACAAACAATAGGATGGTAGTCCGTTCATCCGCTTGCCATGCACAAGGTGACGCGTCCTGCCCTCGCGATGAAACAGCTCTCCGTGACGCGCACGGAGAGCTTAATAGTATGACTTTATTCTGCTTCTGGTGCCGGGGCAACAGCAGGGGTTACCGCTTCTGGTTCAGACTGCTCGGTCGCTTCTTTGATGCTCAGGCGTACGCGGCCCTGGCGATCAACTTCCAGCACTTTCACCGGCACTTCCTGACCCATCTGCAGATAGTCAGTCACTTTCTCTACGCGCTTGTCAGCGATTTGAGAAATGTGCACCAGACCTTCTTTACCACCACCGATGGCGACGAAGGCACCAAAGTCAACGATGCGGGTCACTTTACCGTTGTAGATACGACCCACTTCGATTTCTGCAGTGATCTCTTCGATACGGCGGATAGCGAATTTCGCTTTATCACCGTCGGTCGCAGCGATTTTCACCGTACCGTCATCTTCGATCTCAATGGTGGTGCCGGTTTCTTCGGTCAGCGCACGAATAACCGAGCCGCCTTTACCGATGACATCTTTAATTTTGTCCGGGCTGATCTTGATGGTGTGAATGCGCGGAGCAAACTGAGAGATGTCGCCGCGCGGGGTGCTGATCGCCTGCTCCATCACGCCCAGGATGTGCAGTCGTGCACCTTTAGCCTGGTTCAGCGCCACCTGCATGATTTCGCGGGTGATGCCTTCAATTTTAATGTCCATCTGCAGCGCGGTGATACCTTCACGGCTACCGGCTACTTTGAAGTCCATGTCGCCCAGGTGATCTTCGTCGCCCAGGATATCGGAGAGAACGACGAAGTTTTCACCCTCTTTCACCAGGCCCATGGCGATACCTGCAACTGCGGCCTTAATTGGCACGCCGGCATCCATCAGCGCCAGAGAAGCACCACACACGGACGCCATTGACGATGAGCCGTTTGATTCAGTGATTTCAGACACCACACGTACGGTGTAAGGGAACGCATCACCCTTCGGCATCACGGCCAGTACGCCGCGCTTGGCAAGACGGCCGTGGCCGATCTCGCGACGCTTAGGTGAACCTACCATACCGGTCTCACCGACGGAGTACGGAGGGAAGTTGTAGTGGAACAGGAAGTTGTCGGTACGCTCGCCCATCAGCTCATCGAGGTTCTGTGCGTCACGTGCGGTACCCAGGGTAGCGGTAACCAGCGCCTGCGTCTCACCACGGGTGAAGAGCGCAGAACCGTGAGTGCGCGGCAGTACGCCAGTGCGCACGTCCAGACCACGGATCATATCTTTTTCACGGCCGTCAATGCGCGGTTCGCCACGAAGAATGCGGCTACGTACGACGTCTTTTTCCAGACCGTGCAGAATATCGCTGATTTCACCTTCGTTCAGGCTTTCGTCTTCAGCCAGCAGCGCAGCGGTCACTTCGCTCTTGATAACGCCAACGCGATCGTAACGCTCCTGCTTCTCGGTGATGCGATAAGCATCGCTCAGGCGAGATTCAGCCAGCGCGGCAATACGGCTGGTCAGAGATTCGTTTACGGCCTCTGGCTGCCAGTCCCAGCGAGGTTTACCGGCTTCGGCAACCAGGGAGTTGATCTGGTCGATAACAATTTGCTGCTGCTCGTGACCGTAGACCACCGCACCCAGCATCTGATCTTCGCTCAGCACTTCGGCTTCAGACTCAACCATCAGCACGGCACCCTGAGTACCGGCAACAACCAGGTCCAGTTTGCTCTCTTTCAGCTCGTCGGTGGTTGGGTTCAGCACATACTGATCGTTGATGTAACCTACGCGCGCGGCACCGATAGGACCATTAAAGGGCAGACCGGACAGGCTCAGCGCTGCAGAGGCACCGATCATCGCCACGATGTCAGGGTTAACCTGTGGGTTCACGGAAACCACGGTCGCGATGACCTGAACTTCGTTAACGAAACCTTCCGGGAACAGTGGGCGCACCGGGCGGTCAATCAGGCGTGAGGTCAGGGTTTCACCTTCGCTCGGGCGGCCTTCACGACGGAAGAAGCTACCGGGAATGCGGCCAGCAGCGTAGGTACGCTCCTGATAGTTTACGGTCAGCGGGAAAAAGCCCTGACCCGGCTTGGCTTTTTTCTGGCCAACAACGGTAACGAATACCGCGGTGTCATCCATACTTACCATCACAGCTGCCGTGGCCTGGCGAGCCATCATACCGGTCTCCAGGGTGACGGTATGCTGACCATATTGGAATTTTCTTACGATCGGGTTCAGCAAAATTAAATCCTTAACGTTCTGACAGGGCACTGACCCTGCCGAAAAATTTTAATCTTCATTTGCATCCTCGCGACTAATGACAACCCTTAATCCCGCCCCGGGGACAAAGCCTCTCATTAGCCGCGCGAAACGCTGCAACTGAAGATCGCACGTGTCAACAATACAATAGTTTGGCGAAAAATGCTGCCGCTTAGCGGAAAAAAGGGGCCATGAAGGCCCCTTTTTAGCAAAACTCGCACAAATCTGCCTTTAAGCCATTTATCGTATCAGATTGCGCTGAAACGTACCGGGCAAGGCAGATTCTAAGATTTAGCGACGCAGACCCAGACGCTCGATCAGGCTGGTATAACGTGCAACATCTTTACGCTTCAGGTAATCCAGCAGCTTACGACGCTGGGAAACCATACGCAGCAGACCGCGACGGCTGTGGTGATCTTTTTTGTGCTCAGAGAAGTGACCCTGCAGATGGTTAATCTGAGCGGTCAGCAGAGCAACCTGAACTTCGGTAGAACCACTGTCGTTAGCATCGCGACCGTAGTCGGCAACGATCTGTGCTTTAGTTTCAACACTTAGAGACATGATACAACTCCAAATTTAAGATAAATGTACAGGTGCCGATCTCTAATTCAGCGACCCAATGTAAAGCCGCGCTATTCTACTCTGCGCCTGATACTTTCGCAAATGGCGCGTCGGAATATTCCACGACCAGCCGTCGGGGCGCAACGCGGCCATCCCCGGCGATTTCCGCCATGCCAATAAATTTGCGCGTTTCACCTTCGGTGACGCGGACCAGCCCCGTAGCAGGAACATGACCCGCCTGCACGGGTTGCCCCTGCCTGAAGTAAGCGGCAACCGAACTCAGAAGATTAACTTCCGGGTACGCGGCGGCCGGGCTGTCCATCGGCATCAGCAGCGGGTCCAGCAGGTCAGCAGGCGTTTTGCCACTGGCGTAAGCTTCCTCGCTAAGCGCCGACAGCTGCTCCAGGGTCACCATGCTGGTGACCGGATAGGTCGCAACCTGTAGACGACGTAAATATGCCACATGGGCACCACAGCCGAGCAGTTCACCCAGGTCATCCGTAATCGTACGAATGTAGGTTCCCTTAGAACAGTGGATTTCCAGCTCCAGCTCATCGCCTTCCCAGCGGATAAGCTGCAGATCATAGACGGTGATACTGCGCGCTTCACGTGGCACTTCAATACCTTCGCGGGCGTACTCATACAGCTTCCGCCCCTGATACTTCAGCGCGGAATACATCGACGGGACCTGCTGGGTTTCCCCGCGGAAGCCGTCGAGCGCCTCAAGCAGCTGCTGCTCGGTAAAGGTCACCGGACGCTCACTGATGACGGCACCCTCTGCGTCTGAGGTATCGGTACGCTGCCCCAGTTTTGCAATCACACGATAGCGCTTATCCGAGTCAAGCAGGTACTGGGAAAATTTCGTGGCTTCGCCCAGGCAAATTGGCAGCATACCGGTGGCCAGAGGATCCAGCGCACCGGTATGACCCGCGCGGTTCGCCGTGAAGAGGCGCTTCACTTTTTGCAGCGCATCATTACTGGACAGACCGGTAGGTTTATCCAGCAGCAGCACACCATGGACGTCGCGACCGCGACGACGAGGACGACTCATCAGTCCTCCTTGTCTTCTTCCGCAGGGCCACGACGCTCGGCATCGTTTCTCACTACGTTAGTGACAAGGTTAGACATGCGCATGCCTTCAACCAGTGAATTGTCGTAGAACCAGGTCAGCTCAGGCACGATACGCAGGCGCATGGCTTTACCCAGCAGCGAACGGATATAGCCGGAAGCATCACCAAGCGCCCGCAGGCCGCCTTTGATAGCGTCTTCGTCTTTGTCGTTCAGAAAGGTGACAAACACTTTGGCATAGGCCAGGTCGCGAGAAACCTCGACACCTGACACGGTTACCATCATGCCAAGGCGTGGATCTTTGATCTCACGCTGTAAAATCATCGCGATCTCTTTCTGCAATTCCTGAGATACGCGCTGTGGGCGACCAAATTCTTTCGCCATATTAGAACTCTCCAGATTAAGGCGGTGTCCGACCCTGGGTGCTAAGACCGTCGGAATACCAACAGTTCGCGATCAAGGTGGAAGGTGAAGGGCATAGCAGACTATGTTCAAACCTGACAACGCAGGACGCGAGCTACTGGTGGGACACAGCCTACGGGAGGCCCAGTGGGCCTCCCGGATACGTCACTTTTTCAAGAGACCATTAATCGATAGTACGCTGGATCTCGATAATTTCGAACACTTCGATCATATCGCCAACGCGCACATCGTTGTAGTTCTTCACGCCGATACCACATTCCATGCCGTTACGGACTTCGTTGACGTCATCTTTGAAGCGGCGCAGGGATTCCAGCTCGCCTTCATAGATAACCACGTTATCGCGCAGTACGCGGATAGGGTTATGACGCTTGATGTTACCTTCGGTCACCATACAACCGGCGATAGCACCAAATTTCGGTGATTTGAACACGTCACGTACCGCAGCCAGACCGATGATCTGCTGTTTGTACTCAGGTGCAAGCATACCGCTCATCGCTGCTTTTACTTCGTCAATCAGGTTATAGATGACGGAGTAGTAACGCAGATCCAGGCTTTCAGTATCAATGACGCGGCGCGCAGAGGCATCGGCACGGACGTTAAAGCCAACCAGGATAGCGTTAGACGCTGCTGCCAGCGTGGCGTCGGTCTCAGTGATACCGCCCACACCAGAACCCACGATTTTAACTTTCACTTCATCAGTGGAAAGTTTCATCAGGGAGTCGGAGATAGCTTCGACAGAACCCTGTACGTCGGCTTTCAGCACGATGTTCAGTTCAGATACTTCGCCTTCGGTCATGTTAGCAAACATGTTTTCCAGCTTAGATTTCTGCTGACGCGCCAGCTTAACTTCACGGAATTTGCCCTGACGATACAGTGCCACTTCACGCGCTTTTTTCTCGTCGCGTACGACGGTCGCTTCATCACCTGCTGCCGGAACGCCCGACAGACCCAGAATTTCTACCGGGATAGAAGGACCGGCGGTCAGGACTTCACGCCCTAACTCATCACGCATCGCACGCACGCGGCCGTATTCAAAGCCACAAAGGACGATATCGCCTTTGTTCAATGTCCCTTCACGCACCAGTACGGTAGCAACCGGACCACGGCCTTTATCCAGGAAGGATTCAACAACCACGCCGCTTGCCATACCCTGACGGACAGCGGTCAGTTCCAGCACTTCAGCCTGCAGCAGGATGATGTTCAGCAGGTCGTCGATGCCGGTACCCGCTTTCGCAGAGACGTTGACGAACATGTTTTCACCGCCCCACACTTCCGGGATAATCCCGTACTGAGTGAGTTCGTTTTTAACACGATCCGGATCAGCTTCAGGTTTGTCGCACTTGTTCACTGCAACAACAACCGGTACGTTCGCCGCTTTCGCATGCTGGATAGCTTCAACCGTCTGTGGCATGACGCCATCATCCGCTGCCACCACCAGGATAACGATATCCGTCGCCTGAGCACCACGAGCACGCATTGCGGTAAACGCGGCGTGTCCCGGGGTATCCAGGAAGGTGATCATACCGCTGTCAGTTTCAACGTGGTAAGCACCGATGTGCTGAGTAATGCCGCCCGCTTCGCCAGAGGCGACTTTGGTTGAACGGATATAGTCCAGCAGAGACGTTTTACCGTGGTCAACGTGGCCCATGATGGTCACGACTGGCGCACGAGACTCGCGTTCAGCCTGAGTATCACGATCGCTCATTACCGCTTCTTCCAGCTCATTCTCGCGGCGCAGCGTCACTTTGTGACCCATTTCTTCCGCGACCAGCTGGGCAGTTTCCTGATCGATAACCTGGTTAATCGTCGCCATGGCGCCCAGCTTCATCATCGCTTTGATGACCTGAGAACCTTTCACTGCCATTTTGTTAGCCAGCTCGGCCACGGTGATAGTCTCACCGATGATCACGTCGCGGTTAACAGCCTGTGCAGGCTTGTTAAAGCCCTGCTGCAGCGTGCTTGGCTTGCGCTTGCCGCCTTTACCACCGCGGAACTGCGCGCGCGCTTCTTCACGGTCGGTTTTCGCTTCAGAATGCTTGTTGCCCTTCTTCTGGCGAGGCGCTTTCGCTGGACGCGTACGACGATCGCCTTCTACCTTGGCATCGTTTTCGTCTTCAGCGGCACGCGCATGGGTGGAGGTGGTGACATGATAGTCAGAAGTGTCTTCGACTTCTTTTTCCGCTTCAGCCCATTCTGAGCCTTTTTCTTCCGCCATTTTACGGGCCTCTTCCGCTACGCGCTTCGCGTCTTCTTCGATTTTGCGACGCGCTTCTTCTTCAGCTTTACGCTTCAGCTCTGCGGCTTCAGCTTCGCGGCGGGCTTTATCAGACTGGGCCGCCCGGGTTGTTTCGTCGGTATGTTGATTGCTCACTTTTTCTTTTTCCGCTGCTTCACGTTTGGCTTTATCAGCTGCCTCACGTTTAGCCTGCTCCTCGGCTTCACGCTTCGCTTTCTCTTGAGCTTCGTGCGCGGCTTTCTCTTCAGCCTCGCGACGAGCCAGTTCTTCCGCTTCACGCTGTGCCTGCTCTTCTGCTTCAGCCTGTGCAGCTTCTGCAGGATCGCCTTTTACATAGGTGCGCTTTTTGCGGACTTCAATCTGCACCGCTTTGCTTTTACCGCCGGTGCCCGGCACGTTCAGGGTGCTGCGCGTTTTGCGCTGCAGAGTAAGTTTACCAGAACCGCCGTTATGGTCGCGGTTCAGATGGCTAAGGAGCGTCTCTTTTTCCTGCTGGGTCACAGAATCGGTCTCAGACTTGCGGATCCCTGCATCAGCAAATTGCTGTACCAGGCGTTCTACCGGGGTCTGAATCTCTGCGGCCAGCGATTTTACGGTTACATCTGTCATGCTGTTCCTTCCTGCTTACAGTTTATTACGCGTCGTCGCCGAACCAGCAGATATTACGTGCAGCCATAATCAGCTCACCGGCCCGTTCATCACTCAGGCCCTCAATATCTGACAGATCGTCAACACCCTGCTCGGCAAGATCTTCCAGCGTGCATACGCCAATCGCCGCCAGCTTAAATGCCAGTTCACGATCCAGACCTTCCAGATTCAGCAAATCTTCTGCCGGCTGGTTTTCACCCAGGCTCTCTTCTTTCGCCAGCGCCAGGGTAGTTAACGCATTTTTTGCCCGATCGCGCAGCGCTTCTACCGTATCTTCATCCATCCCGTCGATTTCCAACAGTTCATTGATGGGAACATACGCGAGCTCTTCAAGTGAGGAGAAGCCCTCTTCAACCAGCATGGTGGCGAAATCTTCATCAATATCAAGATATTTGGTAAAGACGTCGATAGCAGCGTGGGCTTCAGCCTGATGCTTAGCCTGAAGATCGTCGACCGTCATCACGTTCAGCTCCCAGCCACTCAGCTGTGAAGCCAGACGCACGTTTTGGCCATTACGGCCTATCGCCTGGGCCAGATTTCCGGCTTCAACGGCGATGTCCATGGTGTGATTATCTTCATCCACCACGATAGAGGCAACGTCCGCAGGCGCCATGGCGTTGATCACGAACTGCGCAGGATTATCATCCCACAGCACGATATCAATACGCTCACCGGCCAGCTCGCTGGACACTGCCTGAACACGCGCGCCACGCATACCGACGCAGGCACCGATAGGATCGATACGCTTGTCGTTGGTTTTCACGGCAATCTTGGCACGAGAGCCCGGATCGCGCGCGGCGGCTTTAATTTCAATCACTTCCTCGCCGATTTCCGGCACTTCGATACGGAAGAGTTCGATCAGCATTTCAGGTTTTGAACGGCTGACGAAAAGCTGAGCACCACGGGCTTCAGGGCGAACTGCGTACAGAACACCACGAATACGGTCGCCCGGACGGAAGTTTTCGCGCGGCAGCATATCCTCACGGATAATGACCGCTTCCGCATTATTGCCCAGGTCCAGAGAGATATTGTCGCGATTAACCTTTTTTACCACGCCGGTGATGATTTCACCTTCCTGCTCGCGGAACTGATCCACGACCATCGCGCGTTCGGCTTCGCGCACTTTTTGCACGATAACCTGCTTAGCGGTTTGGGTAGTGATACGGTCAAAGGTGACAGATTCAATCTGATCTTCAACAAATCCGCCAACGTCCAGGGACTCGTCTTCAAAACGCGCGGCATCGAGCGTAATTTCACGCGTCGGCTGGGTCACTTCATTGACAATAACCCAACGGCGGAAGGTGTCAAAATCACCGCTTTTGCGATCGATGCTGACGCGAACGTCAATTTCCTGCTCGTATTTTTTCTTTGTTGCCGTTGCCAGTGCGCTCTCCAGCGCTTCGAAAATCTTCTCGCGAGGAAGGGATTTCTCGTTAGATACGGCCTCAACAACAGCTAAGATTTCTTTATTCATCCTGGTATGCCTCAATCCGGACTTTTAAAAGTGGGGAACCAGGTTCGCTTTCTGAATATTGCTCAGCGCGAACACTTCATCGTTACCCTCAACGGCAACAGTCACCATTTCACCTTCTACAGCTTTAATGATTCCCTGCCACTTGCGGCGGTTCTGTACGGCCATACGCAGTACCAGGCTCACTTCGTCACCGATGAATTGCGTATAATGCTTAGCGGTGAAGAGAGGACGCTCCAGGCCTGGTGAAGAGACTTCAAGGGTATAAGCGACGGTAATAGGATCTTCAACGTCAAACACGGCGCTTACCTGGTGGCTTACATCGGCACAATCGTCAACGGTGATGCCATCTTCACTATCAATATAGATGCGCAGCGTGGATGTGCGACCGCGTACAAACTCAATACCAACCAGTTCGTAGCCTAGCGCTTCTACCGGTGCTGAAATCAGCGCTGTTAATTTTTGCTCTAATGTGGACAAGCCCACCCCCAAGACATAAAAAAAGGGCTTAATAGCCCAGTATGCTGTTTCCTGATAACAAAAAACCCCGAAAATTCGGGGCTTTTTGCGACTGGACCCTGTACGCCATCACTGGCGGTTCGGCACAATCCAAAAGAATTTTTTTCAAAAAACTGCTATTGATGCGCCAGTAATCAGTGCAAACAGTATATTTGAAAAAGAACTCTAAGAGAAAGTGGTTGCGGGGGCCGGATTTGAACCGACGACCTTCGGGTTATGAGCCCGACGAGCTACCAGGCTGCTCCACCCCGCGTCCGAAAACGTGGCAAATACTACGCCAAACTTGCACGAAATGCAAGCAATACTGAGATTTGGTACCGAGGACGGGACTTGAACCCGTAAGCCCATGCGGGCACTACCACCTCAAGGTAGCGTGTCTACCAATTCCACCACCACGGCACTAAAGAGGCGACTTTTTTATTTCTGTCGCGTCGAAATGGTTACTGCTTTTACTGCTTACTGTGGGATGTCGCTACCCGGCGCTGCCGGCTTAGCTGGCTGGCTCTGCTGCGACTGTGCAGGCTGAGTCAGATTTTCCCACTCGCTTCCTTTCTGAGTTTTGTTGCTGTTGAGGTTACCCAGAATCAAGCTGATGATGAAGAACAATGCCGCCAGCACTGCGGTCATACGGGTCATAAAGTTGCCTGAGCCGTTAGAACCAAAGAGCGTTGCGGAAGATCCTGCACCAAACGACGCGCCCATATCAGCGCCTTTACCTTGCTGAAGCATAATCAAACCTACAAGGCCGATCGCCACAATAAGGAAAACTACCAAAAGAGCTTCGTACATATTCAACCTGTTCCTTGCGCGGTTACCGCACATCAAAAGCTTCAAACCAGTTAGAGAGATAGCGTTGCCACTACCCATCAGAAGCGGGTGTGAATACTAACCAAAGCGCGCACCCTACGCAAGGGCAATTTACTCTCGTGCGATCGTTTGCAGAAAAAAACGACAAAAGGCCGTTCAGTGCGCAATAAGTAAACGGATCAGGCTGAAATAAAGGCAGAAAAAAATATCTGCCTGTCAGCCCATTCCGGTTATTTAAGCGCCGTGTCCTTCGCCTTTAAACGGCTTTCACCGCATCTGCGATGCGGTGTGCGAGGGCGGTGACCTGTGCTTCATCCTCACCTTCCACCATCACGCGGATAAGCGGTTCGGTCCCGGACTTACGCAGCAACACGCGACCGCGTCCGTTCAGCTCGGCTTCTGCGGCGGCGGTTGCCGCGGTGACCCGTTCGTCGGCCAGCGGATCGTTGCTGCCACTGAAACGGACGTTGACCAGGATCTGCGGTAGCAGCTTCATGCCGCTACACAAATCATGCAGGCTCATATGGTTACGCACCATCGCCGTGAGCACCTGCAGGCCCGCCACAATGCCATCTCCGGTGGTGGTTTTATCGAGCAGGATAACGTGGCCGGAGTTCTCGGCCCCCAGACGCCAGCCCTTTTCCTGTAGCTTCTCCAGCACGTAGCGATCGCCAACTTTTGCCCGCGCGAAGGGAATGCCCAACTGTTTCAGGGCCAGCTCCAGCCCCATATTACTCATCAGGGTACCTACTACCCCGCCGCGCAGCTGACCCTGACGGAGTCCTTCGCGAGCGATGATATAGAGTATCTGATCGCCATCGACCTTAAGGCCAAGATGGTCCACCATCATGATGCGATCGCCGTCCCCGTCATAGGCCAGGCCAATATCCGCCTTTTCAGCCAGGACGCGTTCCTGTAGCTTGCGCACGTCCGTCGCACCGCACTCCTCGTTGATATTCATGCCATCCGGCTGAACGCCGATTGAAATCACCGTCGCGCCCAGCTCACGCAGCACGTTAGGGGCTATGTGATAGGTAGCGCCGTTGGCGCAGTCCACCACGATTTTTAAACCGTTCAGATTCAGCTCGCTGGGAAAGGTACCCTTGCAAAACTCAATATAACGCCCGGCGGCATCAACGATGCGGCTTGCGCGGCCCAGCTCAGCAGATTCAACGCAGGTGATCGGTTTTTCCATTTCCGCTTCAATCGCCTCTTCAACATCGTCGGGAAGCTTCGTCCCTTCGATGGAAAAGAACTTAATACCATTATCATCGAATGGATTATGCGACGCGGAAATCACGATGCCCGCTTCTGCGCGGAAGGTTCGGGTCAGGTAGGCGATGGCAGGCGTCGGCATTGGACCGGTAAAGGCCGCAGACAGCCCGGCCGCCGCCAGGCCGGCTTCAAGTGCTGATTCCAGCATGTAGCCGGAGATACGCGTGTCTTTACCGATAATGATTTTTTTGGAACCGTTTCGTGCCAGCACCTTCCCGGCCGCCCAGCCCAGTTTCAGCACGAAGTCCGGAGTAATAGGCGGCTCACCCACTTTGCCACGGATGCCGTCGGTACCAAAATACTTACGCTTGCTCATAACTTAGTCTTCCTTCGCTGACAGTGTTGCTTCGACGACGCGCATCGCTTCAACGGTTTCTTTAACATCATGGACGCGCAGGATCTGCGCCCCCTGCATGGCGGCGATAACCGCACAGGCCAGGCTGCCGGTCAGGCGCTGAGATGGCCCGACGTTTAACAGCTGCCCTATCATGCTTTTCCGCGACATACCGACCAACAGCGGAAGCCCGAAGTGGTGGAAATCAGCCAGGTGCGCCAGAAGCTGATAATTATGGGAGAGATTCTTACCGAAACCGAATCCCGGGTCGAGCAGCAGCTGCTCTTTTTTAATCCCTGCCGCTTCACAGCGTGCAATCTGCTGGACAAAGAATGCGTCAACGTCCTGAAGCAGATCGCTATATTTTGGTGCCTGCTGCATGGTACCCGGCTCACCCTGCATATGCATCAGGCATACCGGTAACCCTGTCTCAGAGGCGGCTTCCAGCGCGCCCGGCTCCCTGAGCGAACGGATATCGTTAATGATATGGGCACCGGCGCGCGCTGATTCACGGATCACCTCAGGCTTTGAGGTATCGACCGAGATCCAGACTTCAAAGCGCTGCGAAATCGCCTCAACCACCGGAATGACGCGCGCCAGCTCCTCATCAACGCTGACCTCATCGGCCCCCGGGCGCGTCGACTCGCCGCCGATATCAATTATTGTCGCGCCGGCATTAATCATCGCATTGGCATGGGTCAGCGCCTGGATAAGCTCATTATGCTTGCCACCGTCTGAGAATGAATCCGGCGTCACATTCAAAATACCCATAACGTGGGGATGTGACAGGTCAAGCACGGAATCCTGGGCGTAAAGCTTCATAGCGGGGAATTCTCCAAACGGGGTGTGATATCGGTATGGCCAACAGCTTAGTGACTGCGAGGATATAAAAAAACCCCGGTCGATGCCGGGGTTTCGCTTTTTTTCGAGACTGGGCGGAATTTCTTTGTCGCCCAACTCTGCTTACATGGTGTTGCCTGGATTCGGCGTACGCGGTTCATCAACCGGACGTGGCGCCTTAGGCGTACCGTTACTGTCAGAATTGTTGGTGCCCGGATCTTCCCAACCTGCTGGCGGACGCACTTCACGTCGGGCCATCAGGTCGTCAATCTGCGGAGCATCAATGGTTTCATACTTCATCAACGCGTCTTTCATTGAGTGAAGAATGTCCATGTTTTCGTTCAGTATACGGCGAGCACGCTGGTAATTTCCCTCAACCAGCAGCTTCACTTCCTGATCGATGATACGCGCGGTTTCATCAGACATATGCTTCGCTTTAGCGACTGAACGTCCCAGGAAGACTTCACCTTCTTCCTCAGCGTACAGCAGTGGGCCAAGCTTCTCTGAGAAGCCCCATTGCGTAACCATGTTACGTGCAATTGAGGTCGCTACCTTGATGTCATTAGAGGCACCGGTAGAGACATGCTCAACGCCGTAGATGATCTCTTCAGCCAGACGGCCGCCGTACAGGGTCGAAATCTGGCTTTCCAGCTTCTGACGGCTGGCGCTGATAGCGTCTCCCTCAGGCAGGAAGAACGTCACGCCGAGTGCACGACCGCGAGGAATAATCGTCACTTTGTGAACCGGGTCATGCTCAGGCACCAGGCGACCAATAATCGCATGGCCTGCTTCGTGGTATGCCGTTGACTCTTTTTGCGATTCCGTCATCACCATAGAGCGACGTTCCGCACCCATCATGATTTTGTCTTTCGCTTTTTCGAACTCAACCATCGAAACAACACGCTTGTTACCACGAGCCGCGAACAGCGCAGCCTCGTTAACAAGGTTTGCCAGATCCGCACCGGAGAAGCCTGGCGTACCGCGTGCAATCACTGAGGCATCAATATCTGGCGACAGTGGGACACGGCGCATATGCACTTTCAGAATTTGCTCGCGTCCACGCACGTCCGGCAATCCGACCACAACCTGACGGTCAAAGCGTCCTGGACGCAGCAGCGCAGGGTCAAGCACGTCCGGACGGTTAGTTGCCGCAATGACGATAATACCTTCATTACCTTCAAACCCGTCCATCTCTACCAGCATCTGATTAAGCGTTTGCTCACGCTCATCGTGACCGCCGCCCAGACCTGCACCACGCTGACGCCCTACCGCATCGATCTCATCGATAAAGATGATGCAGGGGGCCGCTTTCTTAGCCTGTTCGAACATGTCACGGACGCGGGACGCACCCACACCGACGAACATTTCAACAAAGTCAGAACCGGAAATGGTAAAAAACGGCACTTTCGCTTCACCCGCAATGGCTTTCGCCAGCAGGGTTTTACCGGTACCCGGCGGGCCAACCATCAGCACGCCTTTCGGAATTTTACCGCCGAGTTTCTGGAAGCGGCTGGGCTCGCGCAGGTATTCAACCAGCTCGCTCACTTCTTCTTTCGCTTCGTCACAACCCGCGACATCGGCAAAGGTGGTTTTGATCTGATCTTCCGTCAGCATGCGAGCTTTGCTCTTGCCAAAGGACATCGCGCCCTTTCCGCCGCCGCCCTGCATCTGACGCATGAAGAAGATCCAGACACCAATAAGTAACAGCATTGGGAACCAGGAGATAAAGATCGACGCCAGCAGGCTCGGTTCTTCTGGAGGTTCGCCAACCACTTTTACATTTTTAGTCAACAGGTTATCGAGTAACTTAGGATCGTTGACGGGAATGTAGGTCGTGTATCGGTTACTGTCTTTTTTGGTAACGTTGATTTCACGCCCGTTAATACGAGCCTCGCGAACCTGATCCTGATTAACTTCGGACAGGAAGGTTGAGTAATCAACCCTGCGGCTATTCGACTCGCTGGGCCCAAAGCTCTGGAAGACAGACATCAGCACGACTGCGATGACTAACCAAAGAATCAGGTTTTTCGCCATGTCACTCAAGGGATTAACCTCTTATTACAACTGTGTTAACAGACAGCGTAGGGTACTATATATTCATCATATCTGGAATCACTGCGGTGATGAGCGGTGTCGCTAACTTCAACAACTTACTGATGTAAGCCTGGAGTCGCTCCCCTCTCACCCTGCTGCGCATCCAGCTATTTTGGCTATAGTTTGCGCCCTGTCGCTACAATGTACACTTCACGCGAACGAGAGCGCGAAGCGTCCGGCTTACGAATTTTCACTTTCGTAAACAGGGAGCGAATTTCCCGGAGGTAATCTTCAAAGCCATCTCCCTGAAACACTTTCACTAAAAAACTGCCGTTGGGTGCCAGTACATCTCGACACATTTCCAGTGCAAGCTCAACTAAATACATCGACCGGGGAATATCGACTTCTGGCGTACCGGTCATGTTGGGTGCCATATCCGACATCACAACCTGAACCTTTTTGTCGCCAACGCGTTCCAACAGGGCTTTCAGCACCAGTTCATCACGAAAATCGCCCTGAAGGAAATCGACGCCAACGATAGGATCCATCGGTAGGATATCACAGGCGATGACGCTGCCTTTTGACCCAATCTGCGTTACCACATATTGGGACCATCCCCCAGGCGCCGCGCCTAAATCAACCACGGTCATACCCGGTTTGAACAGCTTGTCACCCTGCTGTATTTCATCAAGTTTAAACCAGGCGCGCGAACGCAACCCTTTTTTCTGCGCCTGAAGCACATATTTATCGCTAAAGTGTTCCTGTAGCCAGCGGCTGGAACTGGCCGAACGCTTTTTACCAGTCATACAATTTCCAACTATGATTCAACGTATGCGATAAATAAACCGCGCAAATCAGCACGCCGATTTGGTGATACACCCGAGATGGCGGTAGAATGACCCGTTTTCAATCCCAATGTAAGTAAAAAATACGATGAATCTGAGTACCAAACAAAAACAGCACCTGAAAGGACTGGCCCATCCACTGAAGCCCGTCGTCATGTTAGGCAACAATGGTCTGACCGAAGGAGTGCTGGCCGAAATCGAACAGGCACTGGAGCACCACGAGCTCATCAAGGTGAAAATCGCCACGGAAGACCGTGAGACGAAAGCCCTTGTGGTTGAAGCGATCGTGCGTGAAACCCGTGCAGCTAACGTACAGGTTATCGGCAAGACGCTGGTGCTGTACCGTCCAACGAAAGAGCGTAAAATCGCTATTCCACGCTGAGGCCATTCGTTAAGCCTTATCGCGGAGGTGCAGAAAGTGCCACGCTCGTCATGTTGATAAAAGGCCGCGATGCGGCCTTTTACCTGTTTTTACATTCCGCCGGGATTATCCAGCGTAGCAGAAATCACAGATAGCTTATCTTCAGGATTTCATACTCGACGTCGCCGCCAGGCGTTTTAATAATAGCAACGTCATCCACTTCTTTGCCAATCAGACCACGAGCCATAGGCGAATTGACAGAAATCAGATTCTCCTTAAAGTTCGCTTCATCGTCGCCAACAATGCGATACGTTGACTCTTCATCATTGTCCAGATTGAGCACGCTCACGGTAGAACCGAAGATAACCCGGCCATTGGCGTTCATTTTGGTGACATCAATGACCTGTGCATTAGACAGCTTTGCTTCAATTTCCTGGATTCGGCCTTCACAAAAGCCCTGCTCTTCACGCGCAGCATGGTATTCCGCGTTCTCTTTCAAATCGCCATGCTCGCGGGCGTCAGCAATTGAGGCAATAATTCTGGGGCGTTTAATGGTTTTCAGCTCTTCAAGCTCTTCACGCAGTTTTTCTGCGCCCCTTAACGTCATCGGAATCTGATTCATCTCAATACCTCGTAAACTCTGTCCTGTGCAAAATTTCGTCATCCTGACAGGTTGATGCAGAAAAAGCGTTCTGCGGCGCTGGCCACTGAATTACAAACGAAAGAAACCTGGCCCGGAGTATGCTCTGGGCCCGGCAGGTTTTGCATTTTGATACGTATTTTACCCCAGAGTTCCTTATGGGTCATCGTTTACTTTCCACCTTGATGCACCGTAGTATGATGCGCATCACCTGCCAGTAAACGCGAGATTATGCGATTTTCACGAATTGTAACCGGCCTGGCCTGCGCATTTATGCTGAATGCCCACGCAGCCCCGGTCGAAAGCTATACCCAGTATTTACCCGACGGCGCGAACCTGGCGCTGATTGTACAGAAAATCGGCGCACCCTCGCCCTCAATTGACTACCACAGCAAGCAGATGGCCCTGCCTGCCAGTACGATGAAGGTGATAACCGCGCTGGCTGCGCTGTTGCAGCTGGGACCGGATTTCCGTTTTCATACCCAGCTGGAGAGTAAAGGCACCCTTAGCGGCGGCACGCTGCGCGGCGATCTGGTCGCGCGATTCGGCGGCGATCCAACCCTGACGCGTCAGGATCTGCGGAACATGGTTACGGCGCTTAAAAAACAGGGCGTCCAGCATATTCAGGGCAACCTGGTAATTGATACCTCCGTCTTTGCCAGCCATGATAAAGCCCCTGGCTGGCCGTGGAACGATTTGACCCAGTGCTTCAGTGCGCCTCCGGCGGCGGCTATTGTCGATCGCAACTGCTTTTCGGTCTCGCTTTACAGCGCCCCCCGGGCGGGCGATAACGCCTTTATTCGCGTCGCGTCTTATTATCCGGTGAACATGTTCAGCCAGGTCCGTACGCTCGCCAAAGGCTCATCGGAGGCGCAGTACTGCGAGCTGGACGTCGTGCCGGGCGAGCTTAACCGTTTCACGCTCACCGGCTGTATGACGCAGCGGGCGGAACCTCTTCCCCTCGCATTCGCCATTCAGGACGGTGCCAGCTATGCCGGGGCGTTGCTCAAAGCTGAGCTACAGCAGGCGGGAATCGACTATTCCGGCCATTTGCTTCGTCAGACCCAGGCCACGCCTCCCGCTACCGTTCTGGTTGAAAAGCAGTCCGCGCCGCTGCACGACCTGTTAAGGATTATGCTTAAGAAGTCCGACAACATGATTGCTGATACGGTATTTCGTACCATCGGGCATGAGCGCTTCGGCGTACCTGGCACCTGGCGGGCGGGTTCGGATGCGGTACGTCAGATCCTGCGGCAGAAGGCCAATGTCGATCTGGGCAACAGCATACAGGTTGATGGCTCGGGTTTGTCACGTCACGACCTGATTTCTCCTGCGACGATGATGCAGGTATTGCAGTACATTGCACAAAACGATCAACAGCTGAATTTCATTTCTATGCTGCCGCTCGCAGGCTACGACGGAACCTTGCGCTATCGCGGTGGTCTTCATGAAGCTGGCGTTGACGGCAAGGTTTCAGCCAAAACCGGGTCGCTACAGGGCGTTTATAACCTTGCAGGATTTATGACTACCGCCAGCGGGCAACGCGTGGCATTCGTCCAGTACCTTTCGGGCTATGCCGTTCCGCCGGAGGATCAGCGCCAGCGTCGCATTCCGCTGGTTCGCTTTGAAAGCCGGCTCTATAAGGATGTTTATCAGAATAACTGACGCCCATGAAGCTACTGATTGTTGAAGATGATGCGTTACTGCTGGCGGGACTGGTCCAGGCACTAACCTCAGAGGGTTATGCCGTCGATTCAGCCGTCACCGGTTCGCAGGCCTGCTCACTACTACAGAGCGGTCAGTACAGCCTGATCGTTCTGGATCTGGGCCTGCCGGACCGCGATGGTGGTGACCTGTTGCGTAAGTGGCGTAAAGAGCATATTGACCTGCCCGTGCTGATCCTCACCGCGCGGGATGCGCTTGAAGATCGCGTGGGCGGTCTGGACGCCGGAGCTGATGATTATCTGGTTAAGCCTTTTGCTCTGGTTGAGCTTAAGGCGCGCGTTCGGGCGCTGATTCGACGCTATCAGGGCCGCAGCGACAATCTTTTACAGCACGGCGATATCTCACTCAACCTCTCTTCGCAGCAGGTATTTATTGAGGCCCAGCCGGTAGAAATTACCCCGAAAGAGTTCGCACTGTTGACCAGGATGCTGATGCGCATTGGTCAGACGGTGCACCGGGAAACCCTCCAGCAGGATCTCTACAGCTGGCAGGATGATACCGGCTCAAATACGCTTGAGGTGCATATTCATAACCTGCGACGCAAGCTGGGCAAGGATCGGATTAAAACGGTGCGCGGCGTAGGCTACCGGCTGGAAGAACGCGCGTGAACAGTATGCGTCGGCGTTTGCTGATCATGCTGGCCCTTATTCTGCTGAGCTGCCAGCTTATGAGCGCGGCCTGGCTGTGGCACGAAAGCCGTGAGCAGATAGGCTTTCTGGTAAATGAGACGTTGTCCGCGCACTCTCGTAATGAGCACGTCGAGCGGGAAATTCGTGAAGCGATTGCATCGCTGCTGCTGCCCTCGGTGGTCATGGTGGGCTTCACCCTGCTGCTCTCATTCTGGGCAATAAGCTGGATAATACGCCCCCTGCGCGCGCTGCAAACCAGCCTCAGCGAGCGGTCGGCTGACAATCTCACGCCGCTGCCGCTGTTTTCCGACATGGATGAAATCGTTGCCGTCACCACTGCCCTGAACCAGCTGCTGGGCAGGCTCGACCATACGCTCCAGCAGGAGCGCCTGTTTACTGCTGATGCCGCACATGAGCTGCGTACGCCGCTCGCTGGTCTGCGACTGCATCTGGAACTGCTGGAGCAGCAGGGTGTCAGGCAGGGGCCCATGCTGGTTGAACGCATCGATCAGCTGATGCACGTTATTGAGCAGTTGCTGATGCTGTCGCGCGCCGGACAGGCGCTGGCAAGCGGCCATTACCAGGTGGTGAGCTGGGGAGCCATTTTTGACCCCTTAGAGCAGGAGATGACAGAAATGCTGGCTCAGCGCCAGCAGAGGCTGGCGCGCGCCGGGGATACCCGTCTGGAAGTCCAGGGAGACGCCGTGCTGTTAAGGCTGATGCTGCGTAACCTGCTGGAGAATGCCTCCCGCTACAGCCCGCCGGGCAGCCTTATATCAGTGATCCTACAGCCCGAAAATAGCGGTACACGCGTTACCGTACGTGACGAGGGCCCGGGAATTGAGACTGAGTCAGCGCAGGATTTGACCCAGGCATTTCGGCGGATGGACCAGCGATACGGCGGCAGTGGGCTTGGGCTGAATATTGTCCAGCGCATCACTCAGATTCATCATGGTGAACTGCGCCTGACCAATCGTAATGACCGCAGCGGCCTGGATGCCGTTTGCTGGCTACCGCACACGCTCAATTAGCTGTCCAAATAACAAAGGGACACGTTCTGTGTCCCTTAAGTCGGTTAGTGCTGGTAAATGATTTCGACCCCTTCGTCGTCCTCATCATCCCAGTCATCATCATCGTCTTCTTCAGCTTCCGCTTCTTCAAGCTGCTGACGGTGATAGTCATCCCACATAAACTCGACTTTCTCAGGCTGTTTAGCCTCAAGCTCCGCTTCTTTCGGGTTAGCAATAATAAATGACATCACATCCCAGCAGAGCTCTTTTACCCCAGTGCGGTTAGCGGCGGAGATCAGATAGTATTTGTCAGTCCAGCCCAGCGCGTCTGCAATCGCTTTAGCGCGAGCTTCTGCCTCTGCCTCATCCAGCAGGTCAACTTTGTTGAAAACCAGCCAGCGCGGCTTGTTAAACAGCTTGTCACTGTACTTTTCCAGCTCACCCAGAATGATGCGCGCGTTTTCTACCGGATCGGATTCATCAATCGGTGCCAGATCGATGGTGTGCAGCAGCACGCGGCAGCGTTCAAGATGCTTGAGGAAGCGGATACCCAGCCCGGCGCCGTCGGAGGCACCTTCGATCAGGCCAGGGATGTCGGCCAGTACAAAGCTCTTTTCATGGTCCATACGCACCACGCCCAGGCTTGGCACCAGGGTAGTGAACGGATAATCCGCCACTTTCGGTTTTGCGGCTGAAACGGCACGGATAAAGGTAGATTTACCGGCGTTAGGCAGGCCCAGCATACCGACGTCAGCCAGCAGCATCAGCTCCAGCTGGATATCGCGGTTTTCACCTGGGGTACCCATCGTCTTCTGGCGGGGAGAACGGTTAACGGAGGATTTGAAACGGGCGTTGCCAAGGCCATGCCAGCCGCCTTTAGCGACCATCTGAACCTGACCGTGGTGAGTCATATCACCCAGCGTTTCGCCAGTGCCCTGATCGATAATACGCGTCCCAACCGGGACTTTGATGATGATGTCCTTGCCGCGTTTACCGGTACAGTCACGGCTCTGGCCATTCTGACCACGTTCGGCGCGGAAAGATTTCTCAAAGCGATAGTCGATCAGGGTATTGAGGTTTTCATCGGCCTGCATATAGACGTCGCCGCCGTCACCGCCGTCACCGCCGTCCGGGCCGCCTTTAGGGATATACTTTTCACGACGGAAGCTGACGCAGCCGTTGCCACCATCGCCCGCAGCAACGAGAATCGTCGCTTCATCAACAAACTTCATTTTACTTCTCCGTAAATCATTCGCCCGGACCGGGGAATAAAGGTGCCGGGGGTGATCCGTCGCGGCCAACAGCGATGTCGCGTGACAGAACAGGGTGACTCCGCCGCAAAAAGTGTCTTTGCGTGGTTACCTGTTCAGGGATCCGCCATAAGACATCGTGCAGCTGAATATAAAGTGTACAGCAAAATAACGTGCTGTGGATCCACGCGCACAACGCACTGAGCCGTGAATTAAAATACAGAATGTAAAAAGCCCCGCAATCATAGCGGGGCTTTTAAATTCGCTGCTGAAACAGGTATCAGATACCCGTTTCAGACTCGAAGAACCTTACTCAGCAACGATGCTGATGTACTTACGGTTGTTCGGGCCTTTAACTTCGAATTTGACCTTGCCGTCTGCAGTTGCAAACAGAGTGTGGTCACGGCCGCAGCCTACGTTAACGCCCGCATGGAACTTGGTGCCACGCTGACGAACGATGATGCTACCTGCCAGAACCGCTTCGCCGCCGAAGCGCTTAACGCCCAGACGTTTTGCGTTGGAATCGCGGCCATTTCGAGTGGAGCCGCCAGCCTTTTTGTGTGCCATTTGTCAGATCTCCTCTTAGGCGCTGATGCCAGTGATCTTCACATCAGTAAACCACTGACGGTGACCCTGCTGCTTACGGTAGTGCTTACGACGGCGAAATTTAACAATCTTAATTTTCTCGCCACGACCGTGAGCAACGATTTCTGCTTTGATCATGCCACCTGAAACTAACGGCGCACCGATAGTCACGTCTTCGCCATTAGCGATCATCAGAACCTGGTCGAACTCAATTGTTTCGCCGGTTGCGATGTCCAGCTTTTCCAGGCGAACGGTCTGACCTTCGCTTACTCGGTGTTGTTTACCACCACTTTGGAAAACCGCGTACATATAAAACTCCGCTCATGCGCTCGCCGTCTTAGTTTCAGGCTGCGCTATAAATATTCACAATAGGGCGCGAATTCTACGCAACTTCGGCAGCGAAGACAAGTGCCTGTTGCAGGGTATTGCAGAAAAAAAACGCAAAGCGAATGCAAACGTTTCACCCCGGTCATTTTCAAGTACAATCTGTTATACATTACATGCCGCAGACACCGGTAAAGACGCCTATCATAGCAGCATACTGAGCAATAGCCGAACAGACTGATGAACTTAGAACAGATAAACGAACTCACCGCGCAGGACATGGCGGACGTCAATGCAATCATACTTGAGCAGTTGAACTCTGAGGTCTCCCTCATTAATCAGCTGGGTTATTACATCATTAGCGGTGGCGGTAAGCGCATCAGGCCGATGATCGCCGTTCTGTCCGCCCGCGCCCTGAATTATACGGGTAAACAGCATGTTACGGTCGCTGCCCTGATTGAATTCATTCATACGGCCACGCTGTTACATGATGATGTGGTCGATGAGTCGGATATGCGCCGGGGCAAAGCGACGGCTAATGCCGCCTTTGGTAATGCGGCCAGCGTGCTGGTAGGGGACTTTATCTACACCCGCGCCTTCCAGATGATGACCAGCCTCGGCTCTCTGCGGGTTCTGGCGCTCATGTCAGAAGCCGTAAACGTGATCGCCGAGGGTGAAGTGTTACAGTTGATGAACTGTAATGACCCCGATATCACGGAAGAGAGCTATATGCGGGTGATTTACAGCAAAACCGCCCGTCTTTTTGAAGCGGCATCCCAATCCTCTGCAATTCTGGCCGATGCGACCCCTGCTCAGGAAAAGGCGCTACAGGATTATGGACGGTTTATCGGAACCGCTTTTCAGCTGATAGACGATCTGCTTGATTACAGTGCTGACGGGCAGACGCTGGGCAAAAACGTGGGAGATGACCTTAGCGAAGGGAAACCTACACTGCCTCTGCTGCACGCCATGCGTAATGGCACACCTGAGCAGGCCGCGATGATTCGTGAGGCTATTGAGCAGGGTAACGGTCGGCATTTACTGGAACCCGTATTGGAAACCATGCGCCAGTGTGGTTCGCTCGAGTGGACCCGGCAGGCGGCTGAACAGGAAGCCGATAAGGCCATAGCGTCTCTTGAAGCATTGCCTGAGTCTCCGTGGCGTAGCGCGCTTGAAGCCCTGGCCCATATGTCAGTTCAGCGCGAGTTTTAGTCTACTAAGCGCGGTACGCCGCGTTTTTCTTACGACCTTTTCTTAAATAACTCCCCTCAGCTTTTCCCCCGCGCCTCTCCAGGGTTTCGTTGCGTGTAAATCATCACCTTTGCTTGCATGAATTTGCGTCATAATTCACAGTACTTAAAATTCTGGAAGAAACTGGAAATAACAAACTAAAAATTGCTGTAAAGTATCCCTGCTTTTTCATCTTTTGCTTCTGCCTGTTTCTACTTATCAGCATCAGGAAATCAGGAGCAGAGCGGTGACTTTGAGCACAAATAATACCGGAGAACTTCGCGGACATGGAGGATAGCAATGCTTAAAGATAAGAAAGACTGGCACAATGCAGACATCATTGCAGGCTTGCGGAAAAGGGGGACTACACTGGCAAGACTCTCGCGTGAGGCAGGATTGAGCTCATCAACGCTTGCGAATGCACTGTTTCGGCCCTGGCCTAAGGGAGAATGGCTGATAGCGGATGCGCTGGAAATACATCCCGGTGAAATCTGGCCAAGCCGGTATTATGATCCCGTTAGCCAAAGTCTCATCGATCGTAAAAAACGTCTAAGAAATTAAACAGAGGGGGCCGATGATGGCCCCCTGTTAACATTGTCGCGTTGAGCGATTATTCACTACTGCCGCTAATGCGCTCGATGTTAGCGCCCAGGGATGAAAGCTTGTCTTCAATATGTTCATACCCGCGATCGATATGATAAATACGATCGACAATTGTCGTTCCGTTCGCGATACAGCCCGCCAGCACCAGACTCGCAGAAGCCCGGAGATCGGTTGCCATGACCTGCGCGCCGGACAGGGTTTCCACGCCGTGGCAGATCAACGTGTTGCTTTCGATTTCAGCGTGTGCGCCCATGCGAATAAGCTCAGGGATATGCATGAAACGGTTTTCAAAAATCGTTTCAGTGATCACCCCTGTGCCTTCAGCAACCAGATTGAGTAAGCTGAACTGAGCCTGCATATCGGTTGGAAAGCCCGGATGCGGCGCGGTGCGGAAGGTCACGGCTTTTGGCCGCTGACCGTGCATATCCAGGCTAATCCAGTCTGGCCCTACCTCAATATCGGCCCCTGCCTCACGTAGCTTAGACATGACGGCGTCCAGCGTATCAGGCTGGGCATTGCGACACATTACCTTACCGCCGGAGATCGCCCCAGCGACCAGGAAGGTCCCGGTTTCAATACGGTCAGGCAGAACGCGATAAACGCCGCCGCCAAGGCGCTCAACGCCCTCGATGGTGATACGATCGCTACCCGCACCGCTGATTTTTGCGCCCAGCGTATTGAGGAAGTTGGCCGTATCAACGATTTCCGGCTCGCGGGCCGCATTCTCGATAATCGTCGTGCCCGTGGCCAGGGTTGCTGCGCTCATAATGGTGACGGTCGCGCCTACGCTGACCTTGTCCATTACGATGTGCGCGCCTTTCAATCGGCCCTCTACCGAGGCTTTAACGTAGCCCTCTTCCAGTTTGATTTCAGCGCCCAGCTGTTCCAGACCCGTAATGTGCAGATCGACCGGACGGGCACCAATGGCACAGCCGCCGGGCAGGGAAACCTGTCCCTGGCCAAAGCGGGCCACCAGCGGGCCAAGCGCCCAGATGGACGCCCGCATGGTTTTCACCAGATCATAGGGTGCACAGTAAATATTGACTTCACTGGCATCCAGATGGACCGATCCGTTACGTTCGACCTTCACCCCAAGCTGGCTGAGAAGCTGCATGGTAGTATCAATGTCCTTTAGCTTCGGGACATTCTGAATCTCCACCGGCTCTTCAGCCAGCAGAGCGGCGAACAGGATCGGCAGCGCCGCATTTTTAGCGCCGGAGATTGTGACTTCCCCGCTTAAACGGGTGGGACCCTGTACACGAAATTTATCCATTACACCTGCTCTCTTTGTCAGACATTCAGTACTACCCGCCGCATCGCGACCCTGCGCGATGACAACAGCGAGTCAGCTTAAAAACCGTTTAGCTTACGGTCACGCGCCCACTCTTCCGGGGTATAGGTTTTTATGGATACCGCATGAATACGGTTGTCGGCAATAAACTCCATTAGCGGCGCATACACCGTCTGCTGTTTTTTTACCCGGCTGAGCTCGCCGAACAGATCACCGACGGCAATAACCTGAAAGTGGCTCCCCTCGCCGGTGACGTGGACTTCCTGAAGCGGCAGCGCGCTCATCAGCACGGCCTGGATTTCGCTATTTTCCATAAGACTTCTTATATTCGATGTTTGAGAAACAGGGCACTATCTTAGTGGAAAGCGGCGCTATCTTAAACAAGCAAAAAAGCCCCTTAAGGCTAAGGGGCTTTGCAGGGTCTGGCTGAAGGGGCTTTTCAGACAGGTGAAACAATGATCTGCTGCAAATTGTAGAGGGTGATTAGCGAATGGAGCTTATCGGTGATCCCGGTAAAGTGCAGAGTATTGCCCTGCCCCAAAGCAATCTGCCGCAGGTGAACCAGCAGCGCCAGCCCGGCAGAATCCACGCGGTCCAGTGCTGAAACATCAATGATATCAACCTGCTTCATTACCGACTCCCGCTCTGCCCAGAGCGCCAGCAGCGTTTCACGCTCCAGCTCCCCGGACAGATGCAGCTGCCGTGCGGTAACTTGCCAGCTTAATGATTCACGCATTACTGCTGCTTATCCAGAGTGATAGGCTGTTTTGCCGCGGAATTAAGCAGTGTTGTCAGGCCATCAATCCCTTTCTGACGCAGCGTATCGCTCCACTCGTTCTGCTTGGTGGTTATCATGCTCACGCCTTCGGCAATCATGTCGTATGCCTTCCAGTCACCGGTGCGGCTGTTTTTACGCCACTGGAAATCAAGGCGAACCGGCGGGCGTCCGTTGGGATCGATGATCGTCACGCGAATAGCGATGATATTGGCGTCGGCATAAGACTGGGGTGGTGCAATCTGGTAGGTTTGTCCGTGATAAAGGGCCAGCGCCTGACCATACGCCTGCGCCAGATAATCACCAAAAGCCTTGAAGTAGGCTTCACGCTGCGCTGGCGTGGCTTCTTTGTAATAACGGCCCAGGACTAATGCACCTGCATATTTGATCTGGACGTAAGGCAGAAGCTCTTCACGCACGATTTGACGCAGGTAGTTAGGATCCTGCTTGATTTTTGGCTGCTCGGTTTTGAGACGCGTAAAGGTTTTTGCCGCCGCCTCATTCATTTGCTCGTAGGGATTGGTCTGGTCAGCAGTCGCTGCGCTGGCGATGCCAGGGGCAATAACCAGCATGGCTACCATCAGGAAACGTTTAAACATTACTTATCCTCTTAAGGTTTAGTCGTAGCGGCGGGCGCAGGTTGCGCAGTGGCATCCGGTGCCGCCGGTGATGCATCTTTCTTGTCGTTACCGTTGCCGCTCTTATACAAGAACTGGCCAATGAGATCTTCCAGTACCATGGCTGACTTAGTGTCCTGAATGGTACTACCATCCTTAAGTATAGTCGTCCCCATATCCGGGTCGTCAAAGCCGACGTTCAGTGCCAGGAACTGTTCCCCCAGCAGGCCAGAGGTTCTGATGGCCAGCGAGCTGGTATCCGGCAGCTGATTGTATTTATCTTCAATGTCCATGGTCACGCGGGGCGACAGCGTTTTGTCGTCGAGTGAGATATCCGACACGCGTCCAATGACCACGCCACCGATTTTAACCGGTGAGCCGGTTTTCAGGCCGCCGATATTGTCGAAGGTGGCATAGAGGCGCCAGGTTGGCTCATTGCCAAGAGATTTCAGATCGGCCACGCGCAGGCACAGAAACAGTGCCGCGCAGAGCGCCAACAGCAGGAACGCCCCTACCCAAATTTCGCTTTTTTTCGTTTGCATCGAATCAGTTCCCAAACATCAGTGCCGTAAGCACAAAATCCAAACCGAGTACTGCCAGTGAGGCATGTACCACAGTACGCGTCGTTGCCCGACTGATCCCTTCTGAGGTCGGGATCGCGTCGTAACCGTTGAACAGCGCAATCCACGTCACCGTAAAGGCAAACACGGCGCTTTTAATGACGCAGTTGACAATGTCAGTGCGCACATCAACGGCGTTATGCATCGCTGACCAGAAAAACCCGCTATCAATCCCCTTCCAGCTCACGCCCACAATGGCACCGCCCATGATGCCGACCGCCACAAATATCAGGGTCAGCAGTGGCATGCTGATAAAGCCTGCCCAGAAACGAGGAGAGATGATTCTGCGTAGCGGATCGACGGCCATCATTTCCATACTGGATAGCTGCTCCGTCGCTTTCATCAGGCCAATTTCAGCCGTCAGCGCGGAGCCTGCCCGACCCGCGAACAGCAGCGCGGTGACCACCGGCCCCAGTTCACGCAGCAGAGAAAGCGACACCAGCATGCCCAGGCTGCTTTCGGCGCCGTAGGTATTCAGTACCAGATAACCCTGAAGGCCCAGAACCATGCCGATAAACAGTCCTGACACCACAATGATAAGCAGTGAAAGTACGCCAATGCTGTAAAGCTGTTTGACTAACAGCGGGGCATGTTTGCGAAAGCGGGGGATCCCCACCAGCGCATGGAAGAGCATCAGTCCGGCGCGACCAAACGAAGCGCAGGTATTGATCCCCTTTCGTCCTGTTGACGCCAGTGCACGTAGTAACATCAATGAATTAACTCCCTGAGCCGGTTAAATCTTGCAGGTAATCCCCTGCCGGGAAGCGAAACGGCACCGGACCATCTGCGATGCCATCAATAAACTGGCGTACGCGGGCGTCCTGATTTTCATGCAGCGCGCTGGCCGTTCCCTGTGCAATCACTTTTTGACCGGCAATGATATAAGCATAGTCGGCGATACTCAGGACTTCCGGCACGTCGTGCGAAACGACGATACAGGTCATCCCCAGCGAATGGTTAAGCTCATCGATTAGCTTTACCAGCACGCCCATGGTAATAGGGTCCTGACCAACAAACGGCTCATCAAACATAATCAGCTCAGGCTCGAGCGCAATAGCCCGCGCCAGCGCCGCGCGTCTGGCCATGCCGCCTGACAGCTCGGAAGGCTTAAGCCATGCCGCGCCGCGAAGCCCTACGGCTTCCAGCTTCATCATCACCGTACTGTGCAGTAGCTGAGGGGGAAGCTGGGTATGCTCACGCAGTGGCCAGGCTACATTATCAAACACGGTCAAATCGGTGAAGAGTGCGCCCGACTGAAACAACATACTCATTTTTTTGCGCGCCTCATAAAGGCGTGAGCGTGAGAGGCTGGGTATATTCTCACCGTTGAACCAGATCTCTCCGCTATCGGGCCGCAGTTGCCCACCAATTAAACGCAGCAGCGTTGTTTTACCAATGCCTGAGGGACCCATAATGGCAGTAACTTTCCCTTTGGGCACCGTAAGCGAGATGTTATCGAACACCGGCCTATCTCCGCGGGCGAAGCTCACGCCCCGGACATCCACCAAATTCGTCTCCGTCTGGCTCATAGTTACCTCTTATCCTCTCTATCCAGGCACATGTTTACCTCCGATGGTAGCGTATAACCCACCAGGCAGGACACTTTTACAGAAACTTACGGCGAAGACGTGGCTAAAACTGGCATACGTTTTACTTTTTGCCTCCAGACCGTCAAAATCACCGCATTGACTGACGACGCCTTCATTTTCCTCTGTCACGCAAGGCAGCCGACGATTATACCCGATCAAAGGACATTTCATGCTCGTAGCTACCGCACTATTATTTATCGGTTTAGTCCTGCTGGTATATGGTGCAGATCGTCTGGTTTTTAGCGCCGCGATTCTCTGTCGTGCATTGGGTGTTCCCCCTCTGATTATCGGGATGACCGTGGTAGGGATAGGCACTTCCCTTCCCGAGCTGATTGTAGCTTTCTCCGCCTCTACGCACGGTCAGATGGATATTGCCGTCGGCACCGCGATGGGCTCAAACATTACGAATATCCTGCTGATTCTGGGCGGCGCGGCGCTGATTCACCCGCTCACCGTTCACTCAAGGCTGGTGCGCCGCGAGCTTCCCCTGATGCTGTTAGTCACGCTTTTATGCGGCGTGCTGCTGTGCGATAACGCGCTGAGCCGGGGCGACGGGCTGCTGCTGCTGGCGCTGGCCGCCGCCTGGCTGCTGTTTATTATCAAAATTGCCCGCCGCGCCGAACGCGACAACAGTGACTCCCTCACGCGCGAGCAAATCGCCGAGCTGCCGCGCGACGACGCGGGCAACACGGTGGCGTTTCTCTGGCTGGCGGTTGCGTTAATTATCCTGCCTATGTCGACCAGCATGGTGATTGATAATGCGACCGTAATCGCGAACTACTTCGGCATCAGCGAACTGGTTATCGGCCTGACGATAATTTCTGTCGGCACCAGCCTCCCTGAGCTGGCGACGGTGCTTGCCGGTGCGCTGAAAGGCGAAGATGACATTGCGATAGGCAATCTGATCGGATCGAATATCTACAATATTGCCATCGTTCTGGGCGTGCCCGCGCTGATCCACCCTGGAGCAGTTGATACCCAGGCTTTTGCGCGGGATTATTGGGTTATGCTGGGCGTCAGCGCCCTTTTTACACTTTTGTGTCTACAGCGCAGCCGCTGCATTGGAAGAGTCGCAGGTTCGCTGCTGCTCTGCGGCTTTGTTGCCTGGGTCGCCGTGCTTTACTGGCAGCCTGGCGCTACCTTCTGGTAAAAGGATTGTAAACTATGGCACCTCGAACGCTCGATCCGGGCTTTGATTTTCAACAGGCAGGCAGGGATGTTCTGAACATTGAACGTCAGGGACTGGAACAGCTTGATCAGTACATTAACGAAGACTTTACCGAAGCCTGCAAGCGGATCTACAGCTGCCGGGGTAAAGTGGTGATAATGGGCATGGGTAAGTCGGGGCACATTGGTAAAAAGATGGCCGCGACCTTCGCCAGTACCGGAACGCCGGCCTTTTTTGTTCATCCGGCCGAAGCCAGCCATGGCGATCTCGGCATGGTCAGTGCAGGTGACGCCGTCATTGCCATCTCCAACTCGGGCGAATCCTCCGAGATTCTTGCACTGATCCCGGTCCTGAAACGTCTGCACGTTTCACTTATCTGTATCACCAGCCGACCGGAGAGCGCGATGGGCCGTGCTGCCGATATCCATCTCTGTGTTAAAGTACCTAAGGAAGCCTGTCCGCTGGGCCTGGCGCCGACCAGCAGCACCACGGCGACGCTGGTGATGGGAGACGCCCTGGCCGTCGCCCTGCTAAAAGCGCGCGGCTTCACCGCTGAAGATTTTGCGCTCTCCCACCCTGGCGGCACCCTGGGGCGTAAGCTGCTGTTAACCGTTAATGATATTATGCACGCGGGGGATGAGATCCCTCACGTCAGCCGCGACGCCTCCCTGCGCGATGCGCTGCTGGAGATAACGCGCAAAAATATGGGTATGACGGTCATCTGTAACGATCTGATGAAGATTGAGGGCATCTTTACCGATGGTGACCTGCGGCGGGTCTTTGATATGGGCATTGATATCCAACACGCCAGCATTGCCAGCGTAATGACCTCAGGCGGCATTCGGGTTCGCCCCAATACGCTGGCCGTGGAGGCGCTTAACCTGATGCAGAGCCGTAATATTACCGTAGTGATGGTCGCCGATGGCGATCATTTGCTCGGGGTGGTCCATATGCACGACATGCTGCGTGCCGGCGTTGTCTGACAAGGAATCTGAACATAATGAGTACATCCGCAGGCTGGGTTGAAACCTGTTACGGCGCGGTAAGCGCAGACGTGATGTCGCGCGCCCGGGCGATTGCATTGCTGATTTGCGACGTGGACGGCGTTATGTCCGATGGCGTCATTTATCAGGGCAATAATGGCGAGGAGCTGAAAGCGTTTAACGTACGCGATGGCTACGGTATTCGCTGCCTGCTGACCTCGGACGTGGAAGTGGCTATTATTACCGGCCGCAAAGCAAAGCTTCTGGAAGATCGCTGCGCCACGCTCGGAATTACACATCTTTACCAGGGTCAGTCTGATAAGCTTCTGGCCTTCCGGGAACTTCTGGATAAACTGTCGCTAACGCCGGATCGAGTGGCTTATATTGGCGATGACCTGATCGACTGGCCGGTAATGGCAGAAGTGGGCCTTAGCGTAACCGTCGCAGATGCTCATCCGGTACTGCTTCCGCGTGCAGATTACGTCACTCGCCTTGCGGGTGGGCGCGGAGCGGTACGAGAAATTTGCGATCTGATTTTAATCGCCCAGGACAGATTTGATGAGGCCAAAGGACAGTCTGTATGAGTAAAACAAGGCGTTGGATTACGCTACTGCTGGCCCTGGTGGCTATCGTACTGATCGGCTGGAATATGGCCGATAACGATAAGGGCAATGCCCCGGCGGCGGCAAACGGGCTGGAGCCGACCTATACCAGTGAGACCTCAAATACGGTGGTGTATAACCCCATGGGGGCGCTGAGCTATAAGCTGGTTTCCGATAAGGTGACTTACTTTTCGCAGGATGGCGTGAGCTGGTTTGATAATCCGCTTATGACGACCTATGACGAAAACAAAATCCCGACCTGGTCCGTCAGAGCGGATAAAGCCAAACTGACAAATGACCGGATGCTGTACCTGTATGGTCACGTTGAGGTTAACAGCCTGACGAAAGATGCTCAACTCCAGCGCATCAAGACCGATAATGCCGTGGTCAACCTCGTAACGCAGGATGTTACGTCAGAGGATCAGGTAACGCTTTATGGCAGTAGCTTTAACTCTTCGGGCATGAAGATGCGTGGGAATTTACGGAATAAAACTGCCGAGTTGATTGAAAAGGTCAAAACCTCCTATGAAATTCAAAATGAAAAACAACCTTAAGCTCATCACGCTCAGCTTGCTGCTGGCCGCAAGCCTGCCGGCGTTTGCCCTGACGGGTGACTCCAATCAGCCGGTTAACGTCTCTTCCGAAAACCAGTCGCTGGATATGCAAAGTAACGTCACCACCTTTACCGGGAATGTGGTGGTCACTCAGGGGACCATTAAAATTACCGCGGACAAGGTTGTGGTGACCCGTCCCGGCGGCGACAGTAAAAAAACCATCGTCGATGCCTGGGGCAACCCGGCAACCTTCTACCAGATGCAGGATAACGGCAAACCGGTGAAGGGCCACGCGCAGAAAATGCATTACGAGCTGGCGAAAGACTTCGTTGAGCTGACCGACAACGCCTATCTTGAGCAGCTTGATAGTAATATCAAAGGCGACCGCATCACTTATCTGGTTAAAGAACAGAAAATGCAGGCCTACGGCAGCACCGGTAAACGCGTGACCACCGTACTGGTACCGTCACAGCTTCAGGATAAAGGCACTCCGTCAACCGGACAGAAAAAGAGTAATTAATGGCTACTTTAATTGCGGAAAACCTGGCGAAGGCCTACAAAGGCCGTCGCGTGGTGGAAGATGTCAGCCTGCAGGTTAAATCAGGCGAAATAGTGGGCCTGCTGGGCCCGAACGGCGCGGGTAAGACCACCACCTTCTATATGGTGGTCGGCATTGTGCCCCGCGATGCGGGCCGCATCGTCATTGATGACGAGGATATCAGTATCCTGCCTATGCACGCACGCGCGCGGCGCGGGATAGGCTATCTGCCTCAGGAAGCCTCCATCTTTCGCCGTCTGAGCGTGTATGACAACCTGATGGCGGTGCTGCAAATTCGTGACGATCTGACCACGGAACAGCGTGAAGATCGCGCCAACGAGCTGATGAATGAATTCCACATTGATCACCTGCGCAACAACATCGGCCAGGCGCTGTCCGGTGGTGAACGCCGCCGCGTTGAGATCGCCCGCGCGCTGGCAGCCAATCCAAAGTTCATTCTGCTGGATGAGCCCTTTGCCGGTGTCGATCCGATTTCCGTTATTGATATCAAAAAGATCATCGAACATCTGCGCGACAGCGGTCTGGGCGTGCTGATCACTGACCACAACGTTCGCGAAACGCTGGCCGTTTGTGAACGCGCCTACATCGTCAGCCAGGGCCATCTGATTGCTCACGGTTCCCCGGAAGAAATCCTGGCAGATGAACAGGTTAAACGCGTCTATTTGGGAGAAGAGTTCAGACTCTGATAAGGTGTTCAGACCGGGTAAAATTTTTGAGGAATTACTATCCTGAATATGAAGCAAGGTTTGCAACTCAGGCTTAGCCAACAGCTTGCCATGACGCCACAGCTGCAACAGGCCATTCGTCTGCTGCAGCTCTCTACGCTTGAACTACAGCAGGAAATACAGCTGGCGCTGGAAAGTAATCCGTTGCTTGAGCAAACCGACATTCATGAGGAAGTTGACGCTCGGGAGTATCAGGAGAAAGAAGCGCTGGATACACGGGAGGCGCTCGAGCAGAAGGATATGCCAGAGGAGCTTCCGCTCGATGCCACCTGGGATGAGATCTATACCGCAGGCACCCCCTCTGGCACCGGGTCCGATTATCATGATGATGAACTGCCGGTCTATCAGGGGGAAACCACCCAGTCGCTTCAGGATTACCTGATGTGGCAGGTTGAACTGACTCCCTTTAGCGAAACCGATCGCGCCATTGCCACTTCGATTATTGATGCGGTTGATCCCACCGGGTATCTGACGGTAACGCTGGATGATATTCAGGAAAGCATGGGCAACGACGATGTCACCATGGAAGAGGTCGAAGCCGTGTTGAAACGGGTGCAGCGCTTCGATCCCGTTGGCGTCTGCGCGCGCGATCTTCGCGACTGCCTGCTGGTTCAGCTTTCCCAGTTTCCGGATACGCCCTTCCTGAAGGAAGCCCGTCTGATCGTCAGTGAACATCTTGATTTGCTGGCTAATCACGACTTCCGCAGCCTGATGCGCGTCACCCGGCTGAAGGAAGAGGTGCTAAAAAGCGCGATGCAGCTGATTCAGTCTCTCGATCCGCGTCCGGGCCAGTCGATCAATACCGGCGAACCCGAGTACGTTATTCCCGATGTGCTGGTGCGTAAAGTCGGTCAGCGCTGGAGGGTGGAACTCAATGCAGACAGCGTGCCGCGCCTTAAAATCAATCAGCACTATGCTTCGCTGGGCAGTGCTAATCGCAGCGACAGCGACAGCCAGTTTATCCGCAGTAATCTTCAGGAAGCGAAATGGCTGATCAAAAGTCTTGAGAGCCGTAATGATACGCTGCTGAAGGTCACCCGCTGTATTGTTGAACAGCAGCAGGCTTTTTTTGAACAGGGCGAAGAGTTTATGCGTCCGATGGTGCTGGCAGATATCGCGACCGCCGTCGATATGCATGAATCAACCATTTCACGCGTGACCACCCAAAAGTATCTGCACAGCCCACGAGGGATCTTTGAACTTAAATATTTTTTCTCCAGCCATGTGAACACCGAAGGCGGAGGCGAAGCCTCCTCAACGGCAATCCGCGCGCTGGTGAAAAAATTAATCTCGACGGAGAATCCCGTCAAACCTCTTAGCGACAGTAAGCTAACCACCCTGCTCTCCGATCAGGGGATCATGGTGGCCCGCCGTACCGTCGCGAAGTACCGAGAGTCTTTATCCATCCCGCCTTCGAATCAGCGTAAGCAGCTGGTCTGAACGAACAGATAAGGAAGAAAGCATGCAACTCAATATCACTGGGCTAAATGTTGAAATCACCGATCCCCTGCGCGAATTTGTTACCACCAAATTTGCTAAGCTGGAGCACTATTTCGACCGAATTAATCAGGTTTATATTGTTCTTAAAGTCGAAAAGGTCACGCAGATAGCCGATGCGACCCTGCATGTGAACGGCGGTGAGTTGCATGCCACCTCGGAAGAAAAAGATATGTACGCGGCGATTGACGGCTTAGTAGATAAGCTCACTCGCCAACTCAATAAACATAAAGATAAGTTAAAACAACACTAAACTCACTCAGGCATTGATTCTTTTTTCGCCACCCTTATGTAGAGTAAGAACGTGACGTAAGATTGACCGGCCCGTACTCTGATTATGGCGTACGGGCTGTTTGATCATTAAGGCATGCTGTAGTCGGTCGGGCGTTTTCGATACATCGCTAACCTGTGCTCAGTGATGCAAAAGATGACACCTTTTGCCAGGCGGAAGTGAACAAGTAAGTGAACCCATTATGAACAATGATTTAACACTGGAACTGAGCACTGTACTAAGCCTCTCCTGCACCCGAAGCGGCGTACACTGTCAGAGTAAAAAGCGGGCGCTGGAGATTATCAGCGAACTGGCTGCTAAGCAGCTGAACCTGCCACACCAGACCATCTTTGAGGCTATCCTTACGCGTGAACGTATGGGAAGTACTGGGATTGGCAACGGTATCGCCATCCCGCACGGCAAGCTGGTGGAAGACACCCTGCGCGCGGTAGGCGTCTTTATCCGGCTCGATCAGCCCATCGCCTTTGATGCCATCGATAATCAGCCAGTGGATCTGCTTTTTGCCCTGCTTGTTCCGGCTGATCAGTGTAAAACGCATCTGCACACCCTTTCTCTGGTAGCCCGACGGCTGGCGGATAAAACGATTTGCCGCCGCCTTCGTGCGGCCCAGACTGACGAAGAGCTTTATGAGATCATGGCAGAGGGCCATGAGGAGACCTAGCTTGCATGCAGCTGATGTCCGTCGGCTGATTGGATGAATGTTGTGAGGGCTGAAAGGAGCCGCATGTCCGGCGCGACACCTCTCTTTCAGTCAGCGGCAAATCAGGAGAAAACGTCATGGTGCTGATGATTGTCAGCGGTCGATCCGGTTCCGGTAAGTCCGTCGCGCTGCGCGCGCTGGAAGATATGGGCTTTTACTGCGTGGATAATCTGCCCGTGGTCCTGCTACCGGAGCTGGCGAAGTCTCTTGCCGACCGCAATATGTCAGCGGCGGTCAGTATTGATGTACGCAATATGCCTGAATCGCCGGAAGTGTTCGAAAAGGCGCTAACCAGTCTGCCCGAGAGCTTTTCGCCGCAGCTGCTGTTTCTGGATGCCGATCGCAATACCTTAATTCGCCGCTACAGCGATACGCGACGACTGCATCCGCTTTCCAGTAAGAACCTCTCCCTTGAGAGCGCCATAGACGAAGAGAGCGACCTGCTGGAGCCGCTACGCTCGCGCGCTGACCTGATTGTGGATACGTCCGAAATGTCCGTGCATGAGCTGGCAGAGATGTTGCGTACGCGCCTGCTGGGCAAGCGCGAACGCGAGCTGACCATGGTGTTTGAATCCTTCGGCTTCAAGCACGGTATTCCCATTGATGCCGACTACGTTTTTGACGTGCGCTTCCTGCCGAACCCGCACTGGGATCCCAAGCTGCGACCTATGACCGGGCTGGATCGTCCGGTTGCCGCGTTTCTTGACCGCCATACCGAAGTACACAATTTTATCTACCAGACCCGTAGCTATCTGGAACTGTGGCTACCAATGCTGGAAACCAACAACCGCAGCTACCTGACCGTGGCGATTGGCTGTACCGGCGGTAAGCATCGCTCGGTCTACATTGCCGAGCAGCTGGCTGATTATTTCCGCTCGCGCGGCAAAAACGTTCAGTCACGCCATCGCACGCTGGAAAAACGCAAATCATGACCGTCAGACAAACCGTTGAAATTAAAAATAAGCTGGGCATGCATGCCCGCCCGGCAATGAAGCTCTTTGAGCTGGTGCAGAGCTTTGATGCGGAAGTGCTCCTGCGTAACGAAACGGGCACTGAAGCCGAAGCAAGCAGCGTTATCGCCCTGCTGATGTTGGATTCTGCCAAGGGACGGCAAATTGAAATCGAAGCCACCGGCCCGCAGGAGGTGCAGGCGCTGGCGGCCGTTATTGAGCTTTTTGACGCAGGTTTCGACGAGGATTGACCCTTTTGGCAGAGTCCTCTTAATGGGCGGAAAGTCCTCTCACGCCCATTAAGATCGGATACGGTTACAGCTTATGCTCCCGGATAAACCCCTCTCCCCCTAACTGACGCATCTGCCGCAGGATCCACTGCTGACGCTGAAGGATATAGCCTGAAGGACGGTCAGCACGAAAGCGTATAGGGTTAGGCAGCACGGCGGCAAGGAGCGCCGCTTCTGACATGGTCAGCCGGCTCGCAGGCTTGTGGAAGTAACGCTGGGACGCCGCTTCCACACCAAAAACGCCCTCACCAAACTCCGCGACGTTCAGATAGACCGTAATAATTCTTCTTTTTGACCAGACTGTTTCAATACCAACGGTGAGCATCGCCTCTAATCCCTTACGCAACCAGCTACGCCCATCCCACAGAAAGAGATTCTTAGCCGTCTGCTGAGACAGGGTAGATGCCCCTCTCATATGACCGCTTTCACTGTCCAGTACGGACTGAATGGCCTGTACATCGAAGCCCCAGTGGGTGGGAAAGGTCTGATCCTCGGAGGCGATGACCGCCAGAGGCATCCAGGAGGAGACTTCATTTCTGGAAACCCATTCGGAATGGGCAACATAGCCAAAGTCGCCGCTTAGCCAGGCACTTATCTGCCGCTCCGCCATCACGGCGGAAAAGGGAACGGGTAAAAAAGAGAATAATAAAATTCCCGCTATCCAGGCGCCAAAAACAGTCAATAAAATACGGGTAAGCCACAACCTGACGCGCTGGGCGATCGATCGTTTTCGCTGGCTCATAAAATTAACTCCATTTCTGTCTTATCTATTTTAGTAAAAAACCTTAGTTCAAGCCGTAACGCGAAGGCGTAATCCACTTTACCTTACCCTGGAATTGTTGAGTCTTAACTCGCCTCTTTGTAGGACTTTATCCGAAAATGCCCCAACGGCTTCAACCACTTCCGTCCAAAAGGAATCGGTTCCATGCGCCAGAATTGTGCATCCTGGGCTGCCCGTAATCGAAATAAGCATGGCTAATGCTTAAAAATAAAACATTAATTTTTATTAACAATTTAATCATTAAGCTTTGCTAATTCGTGCTAATCCTTACCCGCATCAGGCATAAGCATTAACAATTGCCCCTTTATCCCGGTGGCAGGGCCCAGCCAATTTTGTTAAGATAATTCGACAGCCAGCCCGTTTTTAATCGCTAAAATCTTACTCTTAAGTTTTGAAAAGTTTCATGCTCTTTTGTTAAGAGCCCGAGACCTGCATCTCATAAAAAATAAGATTTACAGCCAGTTAAATATTTATCAGGCGATAGATTTTTTTTTAGCAACGGTGCTAGCGCTTGTACAGGGTCTGGGGTACAGGTTGTACATCAATTCCACACAAAAACTGCCACAAACGTTCAAAATTACATCAATAAGGCGTTAAAATTCATTCCAGGCTTGACTGTATCATCAAATTAATGTTTCCTGTCTGCAAACGCCGCTCCACTTCACAGATTTTAATGAATCTGGTAACATGTGATGTAGGATTTGCTACAGTAGTTACTAAGTATGATGCAAGATTTAGTTATACCAGTAACGAACCGTTGTAACGTAGCGTTTTAACCAATACCGCGCCTGTGCTTAATACTCTTACTTTTAGAATTGCGCAGGTTACCCTTTTCCCTGGTGTTGGCGCAGTATTCGCGCACCCCGGCTTCGGTCGGGGTCATTTTTTTTCAAGACTACTCACCCATTCCCGTAATACTTCAACGTCGTGCCGCCACTCAAGCTTCAGCTCGTCCACCCACTCCTGTACGTTGTCCCACCAGGCTGGCAGTTCCGGGCTTTGAATCTGTTTGGCAATATGCTGTAAATGAACCAGGCCTACCGATCCCGCAGCGCCTTTGATCTTATGTCCTTCCTCGGCAATGCCTTTTTGATCCCGCGCCATCATGTTTGAGTCCAGCACCGCCAGATAGCCCGGCATCATTTGCTCGAACATCTCAAGGCTTTGAACAATAAGCTGTGGGCCTACCAGTTCAATGTATTGCTGCAGCATATCGATATCCAGCAAAGCCAGCTTTTTCTCGTCCACGGCACTCTCCTGTCGGTCTTCATCAGTCGTCTGCTGCTGAGAATCCCAGTATTTTTGAATGATGGCCGTCAGGGCAGGTACGGCCAGCGGTTTACTTAAGACATCATCCATACCCGCATCCAGGTAATCTTTTTTGTCCTTAAGCACATTGGCGGTCAGAGCCACCAGCGGCGGCAGGCGCTGACCGGCAAAACGCTGCTGGATATGACGTGCGACATCCAGCCCGGTCATATCAGGAAGCTGGATATCCAGCAGAACCAGGTCAAATTCATCGGGATCGAACATCGCCAGCGCGGCTTCACCGGTCATTGCCACCTCAACGCTGTTACCGAGTTTCTCCAGCACCGACCGTGCCACGACCACATTCAGTTCGATATCCTCGACCAGCAGCACGTGCAGGGCCGGGAGCGGCATATCCTCTGACGCCTGCTGCTCGGAAACCTCCTCCGTGATGCGCGGCGCGTTGACGGTCAGGGTAAAGCAGGAGCCCGCGCCGGGGGCGCTGCGAACGGTAATGTCTCCGCCCATGCTTTGCGCCAGACGCCGGGAAACCGCAAGACCAATGCCGGTCCCCGTGGCCGGTTTGCCGCCGTGCTGATCCTTCACCTGGTAGTACATGGCGAAGATTTTATCCTGCTCATCCTGCGGGATCCCCATCCCCGAATCTTCCACCTCGAATCGCAGGCAGGTTTCACCGGGGCAGGAAACCCGCACGACGATACTGCCCTGCTGAGTGAATTTCACCGCGTTGCCAATCAGGTTCCATAAAATCTGCCGCAGCCGGGTACCATCGGTCACGATTTTTTGCGGCAGCGGCAGCTCAGGTTCCAGTAAAAACTGGAGTCCCTTTGGCTGTACCAGCAGGCCTGAGAGATTTTCAAGATCGGCAAGGAAACCGGTGAAATCCACCGGCTGGTTGTCCAGCTGCACTTTACGCCGCTCAATTTTGTCCATCTCAATCACGTCATTGAAAATGTTGCCCAGCGTGATGGCCGAGACGTGGATCGTTTTTAGGTAGTTAAGCTGTTCAGGGTTAAGCCCGGTATCAAGAAGAATGCGGCTGAGGCCGACAATGCCATTAAGCGGCGTACGAAGCTCGTGGCTGATTGTAGAGATAAAGGTGGTCTTTTCCCTGCTGGCGTTCTCTAACGCGTCCTGGTAGCGCTTACGCTCCGTTATATCGCGTCCAAAGCCCATTAGTCCGCTGCGTTTACCCACGCGGTCATAATAGGGGACCTTGCGAATTTCAAAACAGGCCTTACGCCCATCGGGGTATTGCAGCCACTGTTCGTAGGTCAGAGAAACGTTATGGCGGAAGACTTTATCGTCCGTTTCCAATACCTTAGTCGCCGCATCCTCGTCATATACGTCGCGCGGCGAAAGGCCGATAAGCAGCTTCTCACTCATGCCGGTTAGCAGCTCCATTGCGCGGTTACAGCCAGAAAATTGCTGATCGATGTTGCGATAGAACACCAGGTCAGGGGAAGCATCAAGGAATGAGCGCAGGAAGGAGGATTGTTGCTCAAGTTCAATTTGTGCCTGCTCGCGGCGGGCCATCTCCTCTTTCAGCCGATCAACCACCAGCAGGCGGGCCTCTTCGGCCTTAATGCGATCCGCTATTTCATGATTAAGCTGGCTGATGTTCTCTTTCATCTGCTGATTGAGTTCCAAATCGCGATGGCGCATCTCCTCCAGCTTGTCCACCAGACGGGAAAGACGCTGCCGCGACTCTTCCAGCTGTTCCACCACGACAGAAAGAAAATAGACCGCCCAGGGGGTGATCAGCAGGCCAAAAAAGACCGAGCGGACAATATCTATGCTTTCCACATGGCCGCGTAGCACCATCGTGACCGCCATCTGCACGATCATCGCCAGCACCACCAGCGCAGACGCTAACAGCAGCGAGAAGCGCACCAGCCCCAGTTTCACCATCAGGTCAACGTAGTACTGGGCCAATAAACGAATTTGTTTCATAAAGGATCCCTTCCAGATCGAAGGCGATAATCATACCGTAAAAGTGTAAAGCACGTTGGGGTTGGGCAGCAGAAGGCCTGTGCACTCTGTTGGTGCAGCCCGGAGGCTGTCGAACAGGCAGCGCCCCTCCCAGAGGCCAGCCACGCTTCACCTGGCGACACCGGATAGGGCGACTGACATAAAGCATTTACGCTGAAAGATATCCTGATAGCGAAGATCCTGTGGCCGGGTTCGGAATGAGTGAAATGCATAATTGAGACGAAAATAGCCTGGCCATTTTTTTCCTGAGACGTGATGCCACAGCGCCACGGCGTGAAAGGGGTCAAAAAGAGAGAGGTCGCCAGAAGAATAACAATGCAATAAAATTATCTAAATATTCACCCCATACCAATTAATTTTGCTTATCCAGACCGCCTATTTTATTCAAATATGCGTTAGCGTTAAAAACAGTGCGTTCCAAGGTTTAAGCCTGCTTTACCAGCATTTCCTGCTAGCAATAGCCCTGGCCCCAGCATGGTGCAGAGATTTCCCCCCTGCACTACAGTGATACAGCTCACACTTCGCCCTGCATGGCCCCTGATAAGAGCGGCAGAAAAACATGTAAAAAATAGCTATTTATCAAAAGCTTATTTCATACAAGCGTGGTAAAGCCGCCTGTAAGCCACCTTGTTGACCTGAGTTCGCTTTCCCGATAAGTTGGAAATCCGCTGGAAGCTTTCTGGATGGGTATTCAACCCGTCATACTTATGCAGTTATAGAGACTCCCTCTGAAGCAAGTTCTCAACGCTTGCAACACCGATGCTAACGGAAAGATATAGAGGGGCGACAAAAAGGGTGAGCGTAGCTCGTAAAACCTGTCGCCATGCCCTTTCTACGTCTGACCCTCGTCGGCGCAGGGAATCCCGCAGAGCCTGGGGAGGTTCACTATTATGTTGTACGATAAATCCCTTGAAAAGGATAACTGTGGTTTCGGCCTGATCGCCCACATAGAAGGCGAACCTAGCCACAAGGTAGTGCGTACCGCCATCCACGCACTGGCCCGTATGCAACACCGTGGCGCGATCCTTGCTGACGGCAAGACCGGCGACGGCTGTGGCCTGTTATTACAGAAACCCGATCGTTTCTTTCGCGTTGTAGCCGCCGAACGTGGCTGGCGTCTGGCGAAAAACTATGCGGTTGGCATGCTGTTTCTCAACCGCGACGATGAGCTGGCTCGTGAAAGCCGCCGCATTGTCGAAGAGGAGGTTCTGCGCGAAACGCTGTCGATTGTTGGCTGGCGTGAGGTGCCCGTGAATGAGGAAGTGCTGGGTGAAATTGCCCTCTCCTCTAAGCCGCGTATTGAACAGCTGTTTATCAATGCGCCCGCCGGCTGGCGCCCGCGCGATATGGAGCGCCGCCTGTTTATGGCGCGCCGCCGTATTGAAAAGCGCATCGACGACAAAGAGTTTTACGTTTGCAGCTTCTCTAACCAGGTCAATATTTACAAAGGCCTGTGCATGCCGACGGATCTCCCTCGCTTCTATCTGGATCTTGCCGATCTGCGACTGGAGTCGGCCATCTGCCTGTTTCACCAGCGCTTCTCGACCAATACCGTGCCGCGCTGGCCGCTGGCTCAGCCATTCCGCTATATGGCGCATAACGGTGAAATCAATACCATTGCCGGTAACCGCCAGTGGGCAAAGGCCCGCGCCTATAAATTCAAAACCCCGCTGATCCCCGATCTGCAGGATGCCGCTCCCTTTGTTAACGAAACCGGCTCGGATTCCAGCTCCATGGATAACATGCTGGAGCTGTTCCTGAGCGGAGGGATGGATCTGATCCGCGCCATGCGCCTGCTGGTGCCACCGGCCTGGCAGAACAACCCGGATATGGATCCTGAACTGCGGGACTTCTTCGATTTCAACTCCATGCATATGGAACCCTGGGATGGCCCGGCGGGTATCGTCATGTCCGACGGGCGCTATGCGGCCTGTAACCTTGACCGTAACGGCCTGCGCCCGGCGCGCTACGTCATTACCAAAGATAAACTGATCACCTGCGCTTCAGAAGTGGGGATCTGGGACTATCAGCCGGATGAGGTGATTGAAAAAGGACGCGTTGGCCCGGGCGAACTGATGGTCATTGATACCCGTGCGGGGCGTATTCTGCACTCTGCCGAAACCGATAACGATCTGAAAAGCCGTCACCCTTACAAAGAGTGGATGGAGAAAAACGTTCGTCGCCTGGTGCCATTCGAAAACCTGCCTGACGACCAGGTTGGCAAGCGCCTGCTGGATGATGATCTGCTGGCAACCTTTCAGAAGCAGTTTGGTTACAGCGGTGAAGAGCTGGATGCCATTGTCCGCGTACTGGGTGAAAACGGTCAGGAGGCCGTCGGCTCCATGGGCGATGATACGCCTTTTGCCGTGCTCTCCAGCCGCCCTCGCGTGATTTACGATTACTTCCGCCAGCAGTTTGCCCAGGTTACCAATCCGCCTATCGATCCGCTGCGTGAAGCGCACGTGATGTCACTGGCCACCAGTATCGGTCGTGAGATGAACGTGTTTTGTGAAGCAGAAGGCCAGGCACACCGCCTGAGCTTTAAATCACCGATCCTGCTCTACTCCGACTTTACCCAGTTAATCAGTCAGGAAGAGGAGCACTATCGCGCCGACAAGCTTGACTGCACCTTCGATCCGGCCGAGTCGTCGCTGAAGGAGACCATCCTCGCGCTGTGCGACAGAGCGGAAGCCTTAGTCAAAGACGGCACGGTGTTGCTGATCCTCTCCGATCGCGGCATCAGTGAAACACGCCTGCCGGTGCCGGTGCCCATGATCGTGGGGGCGATTCAGACCCGGCTGGTTGATAAAAACCTGCGCTGCGACGCCAACATCATTGTTGAAACCGCCAGCGCGCGCGACCCGCACCACTTTGCCGTCCTGCTTGGCTTTGGCGCGACCGCAATTTATCCTTATCTCGCCTATGAATCACTGGCGAAGATGGCAGACGCCGGCGTCATTAATAAAGACTACCGCACCCTGATGCTGAACTACCGTAACGGCATCAACAAAGGGCTGTATAAGATCATGTCCAAAATGGGCATCTCAACCATCGCCTCCTATCGCTGTTCTAAGCTGTTTGAGGCCGTAGGCCTGCACGGCGATATCTGCGATCTCTGCTTCCAGGGCGTGGTCAGCCGAATCAGCGGCGCTACCTTTACCGACTTCCAGCAGGACCTACTTAATCTGTCCAAACGTGCATGGCTGAAGCGCAAACCGCTGGATCAGGGTGGGCTACTGAAATATGTCCACGGTGGCGAGTATCACGCTTACAACCCTGACGTGGTGGCCACGCTGCAAAAAGCCGTACAGAGCGGTGAATATGACGATTATCAGCATTATGCGAAGCTGGTAAACGAGCGTCCCGTGGCCGCCCTGCGCGACCTGCTGGCGATTAACGCCGGCGACAGCACCGCTATCAGCGTTGATGAGGTGGAACCCGCCAGCGAGCTGTACAAGCGTTTTGACACCGCGGCAATGTCTATCGGCGCACTCAGCCCGGAAGCCCACGAATCGCTGGCCGAGGCCATGAACAGCCTGGGTGGCTACTCTAACTCCGGTGAGGGTGGTGAAGATCCGGCGCGCTACGGCACCAATAAAGTCTCGCGTATTAAACAGGTGGCCTCAGGACGGTTTGGCGTGACGCCAGCCTATCTGGTTAATGCAGACGTGATTCAAATCAAAGTGGCACAGGGCGCGAAGCCAGGCGAAGGCGGCCAGCTACCCGGTGATAAGGTCACGCCATACATCGCCAGGCTGCGCTATTCTGTGCCCGGCGTAACGCTGATTTCACCACCGCCTCACCACGATATCTACTCTATTGAGGATTTGGCCCAGCTGATTTTCGATCTGAAGCAGGTCAATCCGAAAGCGATGATTTCGGTCAAGCTGGTCTCTGAACCGGGCGTCGGCACCATTGCCACCGGCGTGGCCAAAGCCTATGCAGATCTGATTACCATTGCGGGCTACGACGGCGGCACCGGTGCCAGCCCACTCAGCTCAGTGAAATATGCCGGCTGTCCCTGGGAGCTGGGCCTGGTGGAAACCCAGCAGGCGCTGGTGGCAAACGGTCTGCGTCACAAGATCCGCCTGCAGGTCGATGGTGGTCTTAAGACGGGGCGCGATATCATCAAAGCGGCCATTCTGGGCGCGGAGAGCTTCGGTTTCGGTACTGGCCCGATGGTGGCGCTGGGATGTAAATATCTGCGTATCTGCCATCTGAACAACTGTGCTACGGGCGTGGCAACTCAGGACGAAAAGCTGCGCCAGAATCATTATCATGGCCTGCCTTACCGCGTAACCAACTACTTTGAGTTTATCGCGCGTGAAACCCGTGAGCTGATGGCGGAGCTGGGCGTGAAGCGTCTGGTAGATTTGATTGGCCGGACCGATCTGCTGACCGAGCTGGAAGGCTTTACCGCCAGGCAGCAGAATCTGGATCTCTCCGCTCTGCTGGCCACCGCTGAGCCGATGCCGGGTAAAGACGTATTCTGTACCGGCAGCAATCCGCCGTTCGACAACGGCGCGCTTAACAAGGCGCTGCTCGACTGCGCCATGCCGTTTGTGGAAGCGAAGCAGTCCAAAACCTTCTGGTTCGATATTCGTAACACCGATCGTTCCGTCGGTGCGACGCTGTCAGGTGCGATTGCGCTTCTTCACGGCGATCAGGGGCTGGCTTCCGATCCGATTCGTGCGCACTTCAGCGGCACGGCAGGCCAGAGTTTTGGCGTGTGGAATGCCGGCGGCGTCGAGCTGACCCTGACCGGGGATGCTAATGACTACGTGGGCAAAGGCATGGCAGGCGGAATGCTGGCCGTGCGTCCGCCGATGGGCTCAGCCTTCCGCAGCTTTGAAGCGACCATCATCGGTAATACCTGCCTGTACGGTGCAACCGGCGGCAAGCTATTTGCGGCGGGTCGCGCCGGTGAGCGTTTCGCCGTACGTAACTCGGGCGCAATTACCGTGGTTGAAGGTATCGGTGACAACGGCTGTGAATATATGACCGGCGGTATTGTCTGCGTGTTAGGCCGCACCGGGGTGAACTTCGGCGCGGGGATGACCGGCGGCTTTGCTTACGTTCTGGATGAGGACGGCGAGTTCCGCAAACGCGTTAACCCGGAACTGGTTGAAGTGTTAAGCGTAGACGATCTGGCAATTCACGAGGAGCACCTGCGTGGCCTGATCACCGAGCATGTTCAGCATACCGGCTCGTCCCGCGGCGAAGAAATTCTGGCTAACTGGCCAGCCTGGTCGTCTAAGTTCTCACTGGTTAAACCGAAATCCAGTGATGTGAAGGCATTGTTAGGTCACCGCAGTCGTTCCGCAGCGGAGCTGCGCGTGCAGGCGCAGTAAGAGGTCACTATGAGTCAAAACGTCTATCAATTTATCGACTTACAGCGCGTCGATCCGCCGAAGAAGCCGCTTAAAATCCGCAAAATTGAATTTGTGGAGATTTATGAGCCGTTTTCTGAAAGCCAGGCGCAGGCGCAGGCCGATCGCTGCCTGTCCTGCGGCAACCCCTACTGCGAGTGGAAGTGCCCGGTGCATAACTATATCCCTGACTGGCTTAAGCTGGCCAATGAGGGGCGCATTATCGAGGCAGCCGAGCTTTCGCATCAGACCAACAGCCTGCCAGAGGTGTGTGGCCGCGTCTGTCCGCAGGATCGCCTGTGCGAAGGGTCCTGCACGTTAAACGATGAGTTTGGTGCGGTCACCATCGGCAACATTGAGCGCTATATCAATGACAAAGCGCTGGAGATGGGCTGGAAGCCCAATATGGACGGCATTAAGCCTACCGGTAAGCGCGTAGCCATTATTGGTGCCGGTCCCGCCGGGCTGGCCTGCGCCGACGTGCTGGCGCGCAATGGCGTGAAGGCGGTAGTCTTCGATCGTCATCCGGAAATTGGTGGCCTGCTGACCTTCGGTATCCCGGCCTTTAAGCTGGAAAAAGAGGTCATGACCCGTCGCCGTGAAATTTTTAGCGGCATGGGCATTGAGTTCAATCTGAATACCGAAGTCGGCCAGGACGTACAGATGAGCGATCTGCTGGCGGATTACGACGCCGTGTTCCTGGGCGTGGGCACCTATCAGTCGATGAAGGGCGGGCTGGACAATGAGGAAGCGGAAGGCGTCTATGATGCCCTGCCGTTCCTGATCGCCAACACCAAAAATACCATGGGCTTCAGCCACACGGAGGAAGCGCCCTGGGTGAACATGAATGCGAAGCGCGTGGTGGTACTGGGCGGCGGCGACACCGCAATGGACTGCGTGCGCACCTCGATTCGCCAGGGTGCCACTCACGTGGTGTGTGCCTACCGACGTGACGAAGAAAATATGCCGGGCTCCAGGCGCGAGGTGAAAAACGCGCGTGAAGAGGGCGTGGAGTTCCAGTTTAACATCCAGCCGCTGGGCATTGAGATTAACAGTAATGGCCGCGTCTGCGGCGTCAAAATGGCCCGCACGGCGATGGGTCAGCCGGACGCGCACGGCCGTCGCCGTGCTGAGATCGTGCCGGGTTCCGAACACGTCCTGCCTGCTGACGCGGTGGTGATCGCCTTCGGCTTTCGCCCTCACGCCATGTCATGGCTGGAGCAGCACAGCGTGGAGCTGGACTCACAGGGCCGTATCATTGCGCCCGAAGGCAGTGATAACGCATTCCAGACCAGCAACCCTAAAATCTTCGCCGGTGGCGATGCCGTGCGCGGTTCCGATCTGGTGGTAACCGCCATTGCTGAGGGCCGTAAAGCCGCCGAGGGCATCATGGACTGGCTTGAGGTGTAGGCTGTGGCATAAAAAAGGGCTCATCATTTGATGAGCCCTTTTAACATATCAATCTGACAGCTACTTAACGACACGAAGTGCCGGACGCCCACCGCGCGGTGGTGGATCGTCCTCAGGATTCTCATCATCGTTTTGCAGGCTGTTATCCGGACGATCGCCGTCGATAACAGACATCACCGTCTCCGGGGTTTCATCCGCAGACGCCGGATTATATTCGCCGGCTTCCTCATAGACCGGTTCAGGCTCAAACATGGTGCCTGCCCCGTTCTCACGCGCGTAAACCGCCAGCACGGCGGCCATTGGCACCGTAACCTGACGAGGGACGCCGCCGAATCTGGCGTTAAACGTCACTTCGTCATTGCCCAGCTCAAGGTTGCCTACGGCACGTGGCGCAATGTTCAGCACGATCTGACCGTCCCGCGCATACTCCAGCGGCACCATCACGCCCGGCAAATTGATATCCACCACCAGGTGCGGTGTCAGCTGGTTATCGAGCAGCCAGTCATAAAACGCGCGTAGCAGATACGGACGGCGTGCGGTTAGTTGCGTCATTTCCATCGTACTTATCCCCGCGTATGCAGGCGCATTTCACGTTCTGGTTCCGTCAGGGAAGCCAGGAAGGAGTCACGCTCAAATACGCGTGTCATGTAGCCTTTAAGCTCCTTGGAACCCGCACCGATCAGTTCAATACCCAACTGCGGTAAACGCCACAGCAGCGGTGCCAGATAGCAGTCGACCAGGCTGAACTCTTCGCTCATAAAGAACGGTGTGCGGGCAAACAGTGGGGCAATCGCCAGCAGCTCTTCACGCAGCTGCTTGCGCGCGGCTTCCGCTTCCTGTGCCGTGCCGTTTTCCACCTTGCGCATCAGGCTGTACCAGTCCTGCTCCACGCGGTGCATCATCAGACGGCTTTCACCGCGCGCTACCGGATAGACCGGCATCAGCGGAGGATGCGGGAAGCGCTCATCAAGGTATTCCATGATGATACGGGACTCATACAGCGTCAGTTCGCGATCGACCAGCGTTGGGACGGTGCGGTAAGGATTGAGGTCAATCAGATCCTGGGGCAGGCTATCCATTTCTACCTGCTCGATCTCTACGCTGACACCCTTTTCCGCCAGGACAATACGTACCTGATGGCTAAAAATGTCAGTCGGACCAGAAAACAGCGTCATTACCGAACGTTTGTTGGCAGCGACAGCCATGTAAACCTCCAAGTTTATCCAGAAAATTACTACGCAAGGCCGCCACATGGCGACTAACCTGCTTAATTAATGACCCTTAGCACCATCTGAAGCCGAACCGGCATCCACTGAGGACTCCATGCATCAATGCCCTGCTATGGGCGCAAAGTGACACCTAGTTTACCAGATTTTAGACAGCTTGTGGTGGCAGGAATGAGGATTTGACGGGAAAAGGGCTAGCCTTATCGCGTTTTAACACTTTTTGCGGATGCGGGAAAAGAAAAAACCCGGTGCGTGCACCGGGTTTTTCGATAACTGATTCTGCCGAAGCAGAAAAAATTAACGTTTGGAGAACTGAGGACGACGACGTGCTTTACGCAGACCGACTTTCTTACGTTCAACCTCACGAGCATCACGGGTAACGAAGCCTGCTTTACGCAGTTCGCCACGCAGTGACTCGTCATACTCCATCAGAGCGCGGGTGATACCGTGACGGATCGCACCAGCCTGACCGGAGATACCACCACCTTTAACGGTGATGTACAAATCGAATTTACCTGTCATTTCGACCAGTTCCAGCGGTTGACGAACTACCATGCGGGCAGTTTCGCGACCGAAGTACTGTTCCAGTGAACGCTGGTTAATTACGATGTTACCGCTACCCGGCTTGATAAAGACGCGAGCGGAAGAGCTTTTGCGGCGACCAGTGCCGTAGTTTTGATTCTCAGCCATTGCCTGTAATCCCGATTAAATGTCAAGAACTTGCGGTTGCTGTGCCGCATGGTTGTGCTCGTTGCCCGCGTAAACTTTCAGTTTACGGTGCATAGCACGGCCCAGCGGGCCTTTAGGCAGCATACCTTTAACCGCGATTTCAATCACACGCTCAGGACGGCGAGCAATCATCTCTTCGAAGGTCGCTTGCTTGATACCACCGATGTGGCCGGTGTGATGGTAATAAATCTTATCGCTACGCTTGTTACCGGTTACGGCAACTTTCTCAGCGTTCAGAACGATAATATAATCACCGGTATCGACGTGCGGAGTATATTCCGCTTTATGCTTACCGCGCAGACGACGAGCCAGTTCAGTCGCTAAACGACCTAAAGTTTTGCCTGTTGCGTCGACAACATACCAGTCACGTTGGACGGTTTCTGGCTTAGCTGTAAAAGTTTTCATCTAAAAGCTTACCCAAATTAAGTTACACGTTGGTGAAATCCCAAACGCTTGAATAAACGGTTGAGGCTCACACGACCATCTCGACCAGCAAGCCCACCCCTTCGGATAGAGTTACTGGAACACAAAGAGTTTTGGGAAAAAAACCTTTGCTGTAACGTGGGGTCGCAAGATTATAGAGAAGTCCCCTCAAAAGTGCGAACCTTTTTTACAACAAATGTACGGTGATCTCGCCCTCAGGGAAGATGGGTCAGGCGCAGATACTCTTCGCTCTGCATCTCCTGCAGGCGCGACATACAGCGCTGATATTCAAACTTCAGCCGACTGCCCTGATAGATCTCAAAAAGCGATGTCTCAGCCGACACGACCAGCTTAACATGCCGCTCGTAAAACTCATCCACCAGCGCCAGAAAACGCCGCGCCTGATCTTCGGTTTTATAGATCATCACCGGAACGTTGAACAACAGTACGCTGTGAAAGCGGCGTGAAAGCTCAATATAATCGTGCTGGCTGCGCCCTTCCCCACACAGCGTCTGGAAATCCATGGCCACGACGCCACCCGCTACGCCCTGAGTCGGCAAGGCCCGGTGGTTGATTTCCAGCACCGGGCATTCCGTCCTGTCGCTGCCAGCGAGCGCAACGAACATCCGGTCCATTGCCTGCGTGGTGGCCTCGTTGAGCGGCGCCATCCAGAGATGCGCCGAAGTGAGCGTGCGCAGGCGGTAATCAATCCCGGCATCGACGTTCATCACCTCACAGTGCTGTTTAATCATCTCGATGGCGGGCAGAAAACGGCTGCGCTGCAATCCGTTACGGTAGAGATCATCCGGTGGAATATTGGAGGTGGCGACCAGGGTTATGCCCCGGGCAAACAGCGCCTCCATGAGCGTTCCCAGCAGCATCGCGTCGGTGATGTCGGACACGAAAAACTCGTCGAAGCAGAGCAGATCCGTTTCGCTCTTAAAGCGGTCAGCCACGATCTCCAGCGGATCGCTTGTACCCTGCAGGGCAGTAAGCTCCTCATGGACTCGCAGCATGAAACGGTGAAAGTGAAGGCGCTGCTTGCGCTCACCAGGAATTGCCTGAAAAAACATATCCATCAGCCAGGTTTTTCCGCGGCCAACGCCCCCCCACATATACAGGCCCGTAACCGGGGGCTGAGGGGGCGTTTTCCCCTTACCCATGAGCTTATTGAGCTTGCCGAACAGCCCGCCAGCCGGGGCCGGGGAAGAGGAATTCGCGCCTATAGCATGACAGATAGCGTCCAGACGGGTGACGGCTTTACGCTGCACGTCATCAGGCTGATATTCGCCGTTTTCCAGCGCCTGCTGGTACAACGCCAGAGGAGACATCGTTTGCATAATTTGTTCATATCCCGGAATAATTTACTGCGTCAGGCCATCGGTCAGCGAAAAAAAACCCGTCCTACACTAAGCGATGCAGCCTCAGGATTCCACTTCCATTACATTAGCGGTTATAGTGGCAGGTAACGAGCTGGTAACAGCCAGACGATTCTACGGAACAACGAAGACAATATGGGAGTGATTATGACCTGGGAATACGCGCTTATCGGATTGGTAGTTGGACTGATTATCGGCGCGGTAGCAATGCGTTTTGGTAATAGAAAACTGCGTGAGCAGCGGAGCACACAGTACGAGCTGGAGAAGACCAGGGCCGAACTGTCTGACTACCGTGAAGAGTTGACCAGCCATTTTGCTCAAAGTGCCGAGCTGCTGGATAACATGGCACGCGATTACCGTCAGCTTTATCAGCATATGGCAAAAGGCTCTAACGATCTGCTGCCGAATCTGCCGGGTGAAAAAAATCCTTTCGCTTATCAGCTGACGGAATCCGAAGCCGATAACGATCAGGCTCCGGTGCAGATGCCGCGTGACTACCCGGACAGTGCTACCGGATTACTGCGCGGCGAGCGCCCGGCACAGAACAAGTAAGCTTCAGCATGGGCGCCCTCCAGCGCCCTGTTTTAACCGTCGGCAATACTGACGGACGCATTCACCGCCCTGTTAACATCTATCTTCCCACTTTACTTCCAGCGAGAGCGTCGTAGCGATGAAGAAGAAATCCTTACTGTTAAGCGCACTAGCATTGAGTGTTATGAGCCTGACCGTAGCCGCGCCGGCATCGGCGACGCTACCCGCACAGATAGCAGGGCAGCCGCTGCCAAGCCTTGCGCCAATGCTTGAGAAAGTCTTGCCCGCGGTGGTTAGCGTGCATGTGGAGGGAACCCAGACGCAGGCTCAGGCTATCCCTGAGCCGCTCAGACGCTTCTTTGGTCAGGGAGAGCAAAATGGACAGGGCAATGACAACCCGGCCCAGCCGTTTGAAGGGCTGGCCTCCGGCGTGGTTATAAATGCTGATAAAGGCTACATACTCACTAACAATCATGTGGTCAGCGGCGCAGATAAAATCAGCGTTCAGCTCAGCGACGGTCGGGAATTTGATGCAAAGCTGATTGGCCGCGATGAGCAAACCGATATCGCGCTTATCCAGATTGCGGGCGCAAAAGGCTTAACCCAGATAAAAGTGGCCGACTCGGATCAGCTTAAAGTAGGTGATTTTGCGGTAGCCATCGGGAACCCTTTTGGTCTGGGACAGACCGCCACCTCGGGGATTGTTTCCGCGCTGGGCCGCAGCGGCCTTAACCTTGAAGGGCTGGAGAACTTTATCCAGACCGATGCCGCCATCAACAGGGGTAATTCCGGTGGCGCGCTGGTCAACCTGAATGGCGAGCTGATTGGTTTAAATACCGCCATTCTCTCCTCTGCCGGCGGCAACATCGGTATTGGCTTTGCCATTCCGGGCAATATGGCGATGGGCCTGGCTCAGCAGCTGATCGAGTTCGGTGAAGTGAAGCGAGGGCAGCTCGGAATTAAAGGCACTGAGATGACCGCAGATATGGCGCGGGCATTTAACGTTGATATTCAGCGCGGCGCCTTTGTAAATGAGGTGCTACCGAATTCTGCCGCGGCTAAAGCGGGCATCAAGGCTGGCGATATCATCGTAAGCCTGGATGATAAGCCGGTAGAGAGCTTTGCCGCTCTGCGGGTTAAAATTGGCACGACCCCGCCGGGCAAAGACGTTAAGGTCGGCCTGGTGCGCGAAGGTAAGCCGCTCACCTTCACCGTGAAGCTGGAAACCAGCAGCCAGCCGGTGACGCATGCAGAGCAGATGACGCCCGCCCTGGAGGGTGCAACGCTGATCGACGGAGCCGCCAAAGATGGCACCAAAGGGATAAGCGTCAATGCGGTAACGAAAGCCAGCCCGGCGGAACAGTCCGGCCTGCAAAAAGATGACGTTATCGTGGGCGTAAATCGCACCAGGGTACAGAATCTTGCCGAACTGCGTAAGCAGCTTGAAGCCAAACCGCCTCTGCTGGCACTGAACGTCATCAGAGGCGGTGAAAGTATCTATCTGCTGCTGCGTTAAATCATGATGCGGACACCTGCGTGTCCGCTCAAGTCGTGCTATTCTGCCGCACGTTCAATCACTCAACTGTTAAAGCCATGTTTACTAAACTCTTACGTTCGGTGCTTCTCGGCCTGGTGGTGGCTGGTCTTCTACTGGCAGCTGTACCGGCGTTGAGAATTGGCAGCAACCTTATCTCACAAAAGGACGACAGCGCCGATCAGGCCCCGGTCAGCTACAATATGGCCGTCCGCCGCGCAGCCCCTGCGGTGGTCAACGTCTATAATCGCAGCGCAAATACGACCAGCGGAAATATGGGCGTCCGAACGCTCGGCTCGGGTGTCATCATGGACCCGCGTGGCTATATTATGACCAACAAGCATGTGATTAACGATGCTGAGCAAATTATCGTCGCCCTGCAGGATGGACACTTCTATGACGCCCAGCTGGTAGGTTCAGACAGCCTTACCGACCTTGCCGTGCTAAAAATCACCGCGCCGGGCTTACCCGTCATCCCCATCAATCCTAAACGCACCGCTCACGTTGGCGATCTGGTGATGGCGATAGGCAATCCCTACAACATTGGCCAGACGGTGACGCAGGGGATCATCAGCGCAACCGGCCGCGTGGGCCTGAGTCCTTCTCGCTATCAAAATTTCCTGCAAACCGATGCCTCTATTAACCGGGGCAATTCGGGGGGCGCACTGATTAACTCGCTGGGTGAGCTGATGGGGATCAACACGCTCTCCTTTGATAAAAGTAACGATGGTGAAACCCCTGAAGGGATAGGTTTTGCCATCCCCACGGCTCTGGCCGTAAAGATCATGGGTAAACTGATTCGCGATGGCAGGGTAATCCGGGGCTTTATTGGCATTACCGTGCGGGACAGACCGCAGCCTCGCGGAGCCGATAACGGCCTGGCTCATATTCAGGGGATCTGGGTGACCGAAGTTGCAGCGGGCGGACCGGCCGCGAAAGCGGGGATGACGGGGGGTGACGTCATTATCAGCGTGAATCAACAGCCAGCCCTTTCACCGCTGGAGACGATGGATCAGGTCGCTGAAATTCGTCCGGGAACGGTGATTAACATCGAAATTCTGCGCGACGGCAAAAAAATAACCCTGCCGGTTACCGTGATGGAATATCCGGGAAGTTAACGAAAACGAGCTGAATCAGGTCAGGGGCCAGCCTCAGCTGGCCCGCTCAGGTTATGACTTAACGAACGCCTCGCCCTGCGCGATATCGCTTTTCAGCGTATCCAACATGCCACTAAGCGCCTGCTGTTCAAAGGCGCTCAGCGTGCCAATAGGCTTACGCTCCGCAATGCCGGTTTTGCCCAGCAGCAGCGGCTGAGAGAAGAAACGTGCGTGTTCGCCGTCGCCTTCCACATAGGCGCATTCAACCACGTTGCTTTCACCGTTCAGCGCACGGACCAGCGACAGACCGAAACGCGCGGCCGCCTGCCCCATGGAAAGCGTCGCCGACCCGCCACCCGCTTTGGCCTCAACCACTTCCGTACCGGCATTCTGGATACGCTTAGTCAGGTCAATAACCTCCTGCTCAGAGAACGTCACGCCAGGAATTTGTGACAGCAGAGGTAAAATGGTGACGCCTGAATGGCCGCCCACGACCGGAACATTAATGTCGGCAGGATTTTTACCTTTGAGTTCGGCAACAAAGGTATTGGCGCGGATAATATCCAGGGTGGTGACCCCAAAGAGTTTATTTTTATCGTAAACGCCCGCTTTTTTTAGCACGCTGGCCGCAATGGCAACGGTGGTGTTCACCGGATTAGTGATAATACCGATTAATGCCTGCGGACAGGTGCTGGCAACCTGTTCAATCAGGTTACGCACAATACCGGCGTTGACGTTAAACAGATCTGAACGATCCATTCCGGGCTTGCGGGCGACGCCAGCGGAAATAAGCACGACGTTGGCCCCCTGCAGCGCAGGCGTGGCGTCTTCACCACTGAAGCCTTTAATACTGACGGCAGTAGGGATGTGACTGAGGTCGACTGCCACACCAGGGGTAACGGGAGCAATATCATACAGAGAGAGTTCTGAACCTGCCGGAAGCTGGGTTTTAAGCAGAAGTGCGAGAGCCTGGCCAATACCGCCAGCTGCGCCGAGAACTGCAACTTTCATCTTAAACTCCTTATTATTGTGAACGTAAAGTGCTGTTATTCCATCCGGTAATGAACATAGACGACCTGCGAGGGGATAGCGACGTTTTTTAGTCTAATTTGGGCTCAGGCGCTCATACCAGATTGAGTGGATAATATGACTCAAATGCTTCTGACATCAGTCTGGAGATAACAGCAGTATATAAGACCTTATTCGGCGTTACATTACACCCATTAAGCTTATCAGAACAACATCAATCTGATAACAAATCGTTTACTTATTAGCCAAGCCACGTCGATGGGCGAACGATTGTTTTCTGGTAAAAAGTTTGCCAGACTCCCGATCCCGGGGCAATGCCAGCCACTGCCACCACGTCCGAGCTTGCATAAATATTCATCTATATGCATAGTAATGCTATATAGCGGCGTGAATGCCCCTGACCTCTGAATTTTTTGCGGAAACTTATGCGTAATCCATCAAAACAAGAAGATCTTATCAAGGCGTTCAAAGCCTTACTTAAAGAAGAGAAATTCAGCTCACAGAGCGAAATTGTTGCCGCCCTTCAGGAAGAAGGTTTCGACAATATCAACCAGTCTAAAGTTTCCCGTATGCTGACCAAGTTCGGTGCGGTGCGTACACGTAATGCAAAAATGGAAATGGTCTACTGCCTTCCTGCCGAACTGGGCGTTCCCACGACGACCAGCCCACTGAAGAATCTGGTGCTGGACATCGACTATAACGATGCGCTGGTGGTCATTCACACCAGCCCTGGCGCAGCCCAGCTTATTGCACGCCTGCTGGATTCACTGGGTAAGGCTGAGGGGATCCTCGGCACGATCGCCGGCGATGACACCATATTTGTCACACCCGCCCGCGCATTTACCGTCAAACAGCTCTACCAGGCGATCCTCATGCTCTTTGAGCAGGAGTTATAAGCAGGGTTAGTCGGGTTTCCGCAACCTGCTTAAACTTGCCTGTGCCCCTTACCTGATAGCCAGCCTCCGCTGGCTTATTCCTCTAAGACGCCCACCGTCCCCTCATGCTTTATTCTTACCCTTTTCTCCATTCACCCTTTTAGGGCTTACACCCTTAACCCCTTAATCCCTAACCCCTCGCCCCTTGACCTCAAACCTCAAACCTCAAACCTCAAACCTCAAACCCCAAACCCCAAACCCCAAACCCCAAACCCCAAACCCCAAACCCCAAACCCCAAACCCCAAACCCCAAACCCCAAACCCCAAACCCCAAACCCCAAACCCCAAACCCCAAACCCCAAACCCCAAACCCCAAACCCCAAACCCCAAACCCCAATCCTTAACCTGTTAATCCCAGCCACCTAATCCCTTAACAGCTTCATCCTCATTCTTAATTGTTTACTCGTTTCCACCTTTATCCTCGTACTTGCCCTTGCCCTTGCCCTTGCCCTTGCCCTTGCCCTTGCCCTTGCCCTTGCCCTTGCCCTTGCCGCTATTATCAACTGCCTGATTGCCGACTATGCAACGTGAAATACTCCAATACTTCCGTCTCATAGTGTGATCCACCACAAATAAACGCACAAAAAGATAAATTCACATATCACGATGTTTTTACATGGATTTAACAGTGAGTGGCGAAAATATAAGCACTGGTTATAACCTAAAGTTATTAAAAACCGCTTCCGGGCGAGGCTTACCCGCCATTTTATTATTAGCTTGCTATTAATTTTTTACGTTATTAGTTCTATACTTGTCTTCGTGATGCAAATCACAGCAAACGAAAAATAAAAACAGTAACGAGGAATAAAACCATGAAAATCACCAAAGCAATTGTTGCTATGACCCTGTTATCAGCCTTCTCTTTCGGTGCCAGCGCCGCTGAGCTAATCAACTCTGAGCAGGCACAAAATCTACAGGCGGTGGGGACTATCACCGTAAGCGGTGTAGCAGGCACACCAATGGATATTCGTCAGCAGCTTAACCAGAAAGCTGATGACAAGGGCGCATCTGCCTATCGCGTAATTGAAGCGAATATGAATAATACCTATCACGCAACGGCGGAAATTTATAAATAAACTGGCATAGATAAATAATTGTACGTAATGCTTTGTCGCCCGAATCAAGCACTTTACACAGTTATTTACCCTACATGTTGGCGCCATAAATATTCGCTAAATGAATTGTCACTGAGACAACAATCGTAAAAGACGGTAACCCCAGAATATCATCGCTTATTATCCTGCCCGGTTACCAATGAGTCCTCTGAGGAGTATATCCATGAAAACCAAATTAATGATAAGCATGATAAGTCTGGCTGCCGTTCTCTCATTCGGTGCAAGCGCCGCTAACCTGGTAACCCAGGAGCAGGCGGACAGCCAAAATCTGCAATCGATGGGCACCGTGACAATCAGCGGCATTGATGGCGTACCGACCGATATGCGCCAGCAGCTTTCTCAGAAGGCTGAGGAACAGGGGGCATCGTCGTATCGCGTTATTGAAGCCCGTAATGAGGGTAATTACCACATTACCGCCGAGCTTTATAAATAATCCAATGCATTCCAGGTTCGATAATTATCCTTGCTGAGTTCTGATTTAATAACCGGGCCATTTATATCGCACATCAGGGATATCATTGCACTTTTGTTTTTGCGCGGCATCAATGCGTGTTAACTTAGCCAGCCGGGTTAATAAAAACCTGATTATTCATCTAAGTAAAGTTAGCAGCCACAGTCGCGCCGGGAACGTAATCCCTGCGTTTTGCCGGTAGTGTAAGTAAGCCTGATGCGTGACAAAGAAACATTAATAATAAGTGCAGTTAATAATATCGGCAATGATTGCAGGCCTGGCGTGAGAAAGACCTCATCGGCTCGCAGCGGCTACAGGCGGCATGTTATTCCTCGTCAGTATGGCGAATCCTTTAGCCCCGGTTGCCCGGGGCCTTTTTTTATCTACAGCCCACCGATATGCACGGCCTTCACTTCCAGATACTCTTCCAACCCCAGCACCGACCCTTCACGACCCAGCCCGGACTCTTTTATCCCGCCGAACGGTGCCACTTCCGTTGATACCGCGCACTCGTTGACCCCTACCATGCCGCTTTCCAACGCCTGGGATACCCGAAATACACGCTGCAAATTCTGCGTATAGAAGTAGGCCGCCAGACCAAATTCAGTGTCGTTTGCCCGGCGTATCACTTCTTCTTCATTATCAAAGCGAAAACAGGCCGCGACCGGCCCAAAGGTCTCTTCCCGGGCCAGCTGCATATTTTCACTGGCTTCGGCAATCACCGTGGGCTGCCAGAAATTTCCGCCCAGCGCATGTCGTGCGCCGCCGGTGAGGATCTGCCCACCCTTCGCGATGGCATCATTGACGTGTTCCTCAACCTTATCTACCGCTGCTGATTCGATTAGCGGCCCCACAATCACGCCCTCATCCATGCCGTTGCCCACCTTAAGCTTGCTCACCTCATCGGCGAGCTGCCGCACAAACCTGTCATAAACGTTACTCTGAATATAAAAGCGGTTAACGCTGACGCACACCTGTCCGGCATTGCGGAACTTATTGGCGATCGCCCCTTTGACTGCGGCATCGATATCCGCATCCTCAAAAACAATGTAGGGCGCGTTGCCACCGAGCTCCATTGAGACTTTTTTCATCGTTTCGGCGGCATTACGCATTAGCAGTTTGCCAACCTGCGTTGAACCGGTAAAAGAGATCTTCCTGACCGCTTTACTGGCCATAATCGCATCGCTAATTGCGTGCGTATCGCCCGCAACAGCGTTAATCACACCGTCCGGCACCCCGGCTTTTTTTGCCAGCGCCAGCAGCGCAAAGGCAGAGAGTGGCGTATTGTTAGCCGGTTTAATCACCCCGGTGCAGCCTGCGGCCAGGGCCGGGCCAAGCTTGCGGGTCAGCATCGCCATCGGGAAGTTCCAGGGCGTTATCGCCGCGACCACGCCGACAGGCTCGCGGGTGGCCAGAATCCTTGAGCCCGTTTTAGCAGGAGGGATGATCTCCCCATTGGCTCGTTTTGCCTGCTCGGCAAACCACTGGATAAAGCTGGCGGCATACTCTACTTCGCCCTCCGCTTCTTTTACCGGCTTGCCCTGCTCCGCCGTCATCAGCTTCCCGAGCCAGGTTTTATTATCGATAATCAGCTGATACCAGCGATTCAGGATCTCGCTGCGCGCTTTCGCCGTTTTCTGCCGCCAGGCCGGAAAGGCATTTTCGGCTGCGGCAATCGCCTGTTCTGTCTCGCTTTTACCCGCGCGGGCCACCTGGGCTATGACCTCGCCCGTGGCCGGATTAACCACATCAAAGGTCGTCGCGCAGCGCTGCCACTGTCCGTCCGCGAGATAACCGGTCTGGAAGAGGTCGTTATCCTGAAGGAATGATAGGTTCATTATATTCTCCTGTAGGGGTTTACCATCCTGATGAGATCAGTATAGATGGCGTGCTTTATCCCCGCAGGCAACGGACAGGAATACGCTCAGGACAGATGCGGATGCAGGTAGGTGAGCGTGTACGAGTGCAGGTGCAGGTGCAGGTGCAGGTGCAGGTCAATAATGTGCCTGCACCCTGCCCTGGGGTTAAATCTGAATCAGCGTGCTTTGGTACTTTTTCAGCATCTCCCTGAGCCGCTGCACCGGCTCGGTGGCGCTGAGTGGCGCGTCATACTGCTGGAGTTTGTCCTGGTAAATGTCCAGCTCCGCCAGCAGCTGCTCAAAATTACGCCGACGCTTCGTATCACTGCCGGAGGCGACGACGCGGTCTGCGGTGTGGCGCAGCTGTTTATGGTAGGCCGACAGATCGGCATTGACCGGAATTTCTGCCTCACGCAGCCGCTGATGGCTGATAATCAGCGTCAGGGCGATGCGATACTTGTTAATGTCGCCTGGGAACATATTGAGCAGCATAAACAACTGCTGGTAAAGCGCGGGCAGGTGATTTTCCCGCCGTCTGAGCTGATTTGTCGTCAGGGCCGAAACCGCAGAGTACATAAAGCGGTTAAGCAGCGTGCGGCCAATGCGGTCTTTTGACGTATCACGAATAAGCAGGATCACCAGCAGCGCCAGAAAGCAGCCAATGGCCTGGCCAAGCGCGTTATCCAGAAAGGCGCTCACGTTAAAGGTCATCGGGTTATCAAGCGTCAGTACGTTGACCGTGCCAACCAGTGCGCCCAGCGTGCCAATCTGCCGACGCTGAATAAGGATCCCGGCAACAAATGCCATTACCCCCATCGCGATGCACAACAACAGCATACTCTGTTGTGTCGATGGCATGATGAACATGTAGTAAAGCGAGCCGAGCGGAATGGCAACAATCATCCCGTAGAGGAAGTCTTTCGCCATCATCAGCGGATTGGGCATGCGCATCGCCAGCGCGGTGACGACCGCCAGCATAACCATGGCACCACTCCCCGACGACCAGCCTGACCAGAGCCAGAACAGCGAGCCGATAGCAGTGGCAACAAAGGTGCGGATACCGTTAACCAGCGCGTGTCGTGTTTCCGCAGAACGCATTTTCACTACCGGCTCACCATTCAGAACCTCTTCTTCCATACTGCTGATGCGGGCGTTGGTGTGAATGCCCTTAAGCAGAAGCAGATAGCGGGTTGCTGCACCCACCCAGTTTGCGATAGTGACCGGGGTATTTTTACTGCCGCTGGCGCTGATGACTCTACGCAGCACCTTCATCTGTTTGTGGACTTCTGCCACCGTAGTGGCCGGTTTTTCAAATAACAGATGAAACTGCGGCGGCAGGTAAGCCTCACGTGTGTCCTGGATAACAAAGGCCTCAGCCGCCTGGGTAATCAGCGTCAGCGAAAGCGTGTTTAAAGCACGCAGGCGTCGATCGATGTTATGCCATCTTCCCGACTCCATCATCAGGTGGCTACGCATGCCGTTAACGGCGGTTGTGCGACGCACCAGTCCGGTCAGGGCCTTATCGACCTCCTCTTTCGGCGCAGGCGCGACGCAGAGCTGCATCAGATGATAGTGATCCACCAGCAGCGCATCCACTTCCCGATCGAGATCCTGCTTAATGGAGCGCGGAGAGAACAGCATATCGGCGAGGATAGCGCAGACGATCCCTATGATGATTTCGCTACAGCGTTCAACGGCAAACTGCGGTGCCACCAGTACCGAACCATTGGCATTCAGACTTACCACGATAATCAGCGCGGTGTAGCCCGCCAGACCCAATGCATAGGAGTTCTCAACTTTGATCAGTGAGGAGAGCCAGACGCAGAATCCTGCCCACAGACAGCACAACAGCAGCATAACGACCGGTGCGCGAATGGTGGCGATCATGATCACCAGCGAGGCGATGCAGCCGATAAAGGTGCCGATAATACGCAGCATGCCACGGTGACGTAGCGCACCGGAAAAGGGATCGCCGCCGGCCGCAAATGCCGTGCCGCCCGCAACGATACAGGCCGTCATGACGGCCCAGCGCGGCGTTTGCAGATTAAAGTGAAAGCCAATCACCAGTGCCAGCACAATGGCAAAGGTGAGTTTGATCGGAAATCGCAGACGATACCACTGCATAACTGCTCCCTGCTTAGCCGAACTCACGCAGGCGATGCATCAGTTTCATCATGGGTGACATATCACTGGTCTGACGATCGCGCGCACCCGTTATCACTACCGTTGCAGTGGTACCGGAAGGATAAATATTACCCTGCTGCTGATCCAGACGGATACGGACGGGCACACGCTGCGCCAGACGCACCCACTCAAGGTTTGAGTCGATGGTAGCCATGCCTTTACTGTCTATCGTGCTGCTGCTGTTGGTCACCCCAGCCGCAATACTGTCAACGGTGCCGTGCAGCACGCGATTACTGCCCAGCGGCGTAATCTCTACGCGATAGCCCGGCCGAACGCCCTCCAGCTTAGTCTCTTCCATATAGGCGAGGATGTAGAAAGTATGCGCCTGCACCAGCGCCACCGCCGTCGATCCCCGGGTAATGAACTCACCGCGGTAGACGTTAAGGTTGGTAATCCAGCCATCAGCAGGGGCTTTCACTACGGTACGGGTTAAATCGAGCTGCGCGGTATCACGGGTTGCCGTGGCCTTTGCCAGCTGATGCTCGGTAGTCTGGTATTCATTGTTCGCCTGGTCGATCGCTTCCCGCGACATCGCAGAGACGCCCAGCTGGTTACGGCGGGCAGCCTCACGTCGTTTTTCACTGACCAGCGTCTGATAATAGGCGACGTCGGCTTCGGCCTGATTCAGCGCCTGCTGATAACGCGGCTGATCAACCACAAACAGCACCTGATCTTTTTTCACCAGCTGGTTGTCGTGTACGCGAACGTCGGTGATCAGACCGCTAACATCCGGGGCTATCGCCACGATATCAGCGGTAAATTTAGCATCACGCGTCCAGGGCGACTCGGTGTAAAACACCCAGGCACGGAAGATGACAATGACGGCTACGATGACCAGAATAAGGGTAATGGCAAACCGGGAAATTTTTCTTGTTAGCGCTTTCACTCAGACCTCAGACAAACAATCGGGAAACCAGATAAAATAGGCAGCAGTAGAGTGCTGTATTAAACAGTGCGGGATGCCAGACCAAATCGTAGATCCCGGTTGGCGTAAGCAGACGACGCACCAGCCAGAACAGCATCAGTGACACTATGATTTCAAAGAATATGGGCGGAAAGGAGAGCCCAAATATTACAATAACCGGAAGCATACTCATCTCTTATCCTTGTCAGTACTTAACCGGGCTCGCATTTGCCATACAAAAGCCACCTCCCTTGCTCAGGGCGGTTGCTGTTTTACAGGTTGATGATGACAGTCCTGTGCGCATACTGTCAGATAATCATAACCGGCGCTCAATGAATAATAGCGTATCCAGGAGCCAGCATTTCGGCGAGTTGAGTTACTGAGGAGTAACCCGGCGGTGCTATAGTAACGCGGCTGACTATGTGTTTTCTACCTAATGTGATCTAAATCACTTTTAAGCCAGAGTTAATAATGGAAAGACTGAAAGGCATGACCGTGTTTGCACGGGTCGTGGAGCTGGGATCCTTCACCGCTGCCGCCCATCAAATGCAAATGAGCGTTTCCGCCGTAAGCCAAATCGTCGCAAAGCTTGAGGACGAATTGCAGATCAAGCTGCTGAATCGCAGCACGCGAAGCCTCGGCCTGACCGAGGCGGGGAAAATTTATTTTCAGGGCTGTCGGCGAATGATGGCTGAGGCACAGCAGGTGCATGAGCAGCTCTACGCCTTCAACAACACGCCGGTCGGTGCGCTGCGCATCGGTAGCTCCTCTACCATGGCGCAGAATGTGTTGGCGACGATGAGCGCAGAGATGCTGAAAAAGTATCCGGGCCTGACCGTCAATCTGGTCACCGGCAGCCCGGCGCCTGACCTGATTGCTGATGGCCTGGACCTGGTGATCCGCGTGGGGGCGCTGCAGGATTCTAACCTGTTTTCCAAAAGGCTCGGCTCAATGCCGATGGTGGTCTGTGCCGCCAGAAGCTATCTGGCCACCCACGGCATTCCCGAAAAGCCGACGGACATCAGCAATTTTTCCTGGCTGCAATACAGTGTCCGGCCCGACAACGATGTAGAACTGACCTCGCCGGAAGGCGTTTCGATCCGCCTCTCGCCGCAGGGACGCTTCGCCACCAATGATTCACAAACGCTGATTAAGTGGCTGGGTGCAGGCTCCGGGATTGCCTGGGTGCCGTTGATGTGGGTGATTGATGAGATTAACGCCGGTAAAGTGGACATCCTTTTTCCGCACTATCAGTCGGTGCCACGACCGGTTTATGCGGTCTATACCCAGAAGGATAAGCTACCGCTTAAGGTTCAGCTCTGTATTGATTCTCTGACGGCCTATTTTGACCGGGTGGCGGATATTTATCAGGAGTTCAGAGGAGAGTAGGGAAATAAAAGACGCCGCCCTGGCAGGCGGCGTCATGCCGTCAGGCGGTACCACCTACGGTCAGTTTATCCAGCTTCAGGGTCGGCTGGCCAACGCCGACTGGCAGACTCTGCCCCTCTTTGCCGCAGACGCCAACGCCCTTATCCAGCGCCAGATCGTTGCCAACCATCGAAATCTGCTGCATCGCCTCAATGCCGGAGCCGATGAGCGTCGCCCCTTTCACGGCTTTAGTGACCTTGCCCTTCTCAATCAGATAGGCCTCTGAGGTTGAGAACACAAACTTGCCGGAGGTGATATCCACCTGCCCACCGCCAAAGTTTGGCGCATACAGGCCGTAATCCACGCTTTCGATAATTTCCTGCGGGGTGGATTTACCGTCCAGCATATAGGTATTGGTCATGCGCGGCATCGGCAGATGGGCATAGGACTCACGTCGCCCATTGCCGGTAGGTTTGACTCCCATCAGGCGCGCATTGAGCTTATCCTGCATATAGCCCTTGAGGATGCCGTTTTCGATCAGCACATTGTACTGCCCGGGTACGCCTTCATCATCCACGGCCAGCGAGCCGCGCAGCCCGTCAATGGTGCCATCATCAACGACGGTGCAAAGCTCTGATGCCACCATCTGGCCCATCTGACCGCTAAACACCGAGGTTCCCCGCCGGTTGAAGTCACCTTCAAGACCGTGACCCACCGCTTCGTGCAGCAGGACGCCCGGCCATCCCGCGCCCAGCACTACCGGGATGGTCCCGGCAGGTGCCGCTACGGCGTTAAGATTCACTAACGCCATCCGCACCGCTTCGCGCGCCCAGGCATCAGCACGAACTTCGCCCGATTCGTCAGCCAGGAAGAATTCGTAGCCGAAACGGCCGCCGCCGCCGCTCGAGCCGCGTTCGCGCTTACCGTTTTCTTCAACCTGAACGCTGACGGAGAGGCGAACCAGTGGCCGGACGTCGGTCGCAAGCGTTCCATCGGTTGCCGCCACCAGAATCAGTTCATAGACGCCGCTCAGGCTGGCGCTGACTTCCTGCACCCGCTTATCTGCCGCACGCGCGGTACTGTCAACGCGATGCAGCAGGGCGATTTTTTCTTCACGACTGAGGCTTTGGAGAGGATCAACCGCCGGATAAAGGGGGCGGTTCATTACCGCACCCAGCGTGCGAGAGATACCGTTGCCCTGCTCACGCACAATGCTGCGCGCGGCCATGGCGCTTTGCGTCAGGGCGTTTAGCGTGATCTGGTCGGCATAGGCAAACCCGGTTTTTTCGCCGCTGACCGCACGGACGCCGACGCCCTGGTCAATATTCCAGGAGCCATCCTTAATAATGCGGTCTTCCAGTACCCAGGATTCGTGAAAGCTGGACTGAAAATAGAGATCCGCATAGTCGAGCTTACGTTCAGAAAGCTGACCAAGCAGGGTAAAGAGATCCTGTTGATTAATATTATTCGCAGTTAGTAACTGCTCACTTACCAGATTCAGACTCATGTATTCTCGCTCTGTGTGGATGAGCCAGTAACCGCTGGCATCGCATTTCTATAGCCTGAGGCAATTCCCCGGTCACGTCAAATTCACTTCGCGCTGTTATCTCGCGGCTTTCGCAACACTTCGTCAATCTGTGGTTTATCAATCGGCCCGGAAATATGGTAGCGCAGCACCGATATCTTGTTCCAGAGCGGGCCCAGCACTTTACTGGCCGCAAATACCGCTGCTCCAATCACCGGGTTTACTGCAAAGGCTGTCGCTACGCCCACCGTAGCGGAGATTTCCGGCGTGACCACCGCTTCCATATCAATCTGACGTTTCACCAGATCCATTTTACCCTTCATGGCAATATCCGCCTCCAGCCCGTCAACCAGCAGGTTATCGGTATGCAGCGTGCCTTTATCAATCCAGGCGGTGCCGTTAATGGAGTCGTAGAAAAAGCCGCGATCGAAGGTATCGCTGAAATCAAGGCGCAGCTTACGCAGTAGCGCATCGAAACTCACCAGGCGCAGGAGCTGCCCGGCGCGGCCCGTATTGACGTCGGCTATCTGACCCGCGCCAAAGTGGCTTTTGAGCACGCCGCTTAGGGTGGCCTCCGACGGCTGCCAGGGTGCCGACTGCCAGTGAAGATCGTAGTTAATCGTAAAGGGCGAGTCGCGCAGCGGCGAGTTCACACCAAACCAGTTGGTTGCATCATTGACCTTCCTGCCACTCAGCACCCCCTTCAGCGCGGTGCGTTGGGCACCAGGGCGGTTGACCCACTCGCCGTTCACCGTCAGCCTGGCGCTGCCGGTATCAATTAACCCGTTACGCAACGTCAGCGTATCACTGCTATGAGAGAGGTTCGCCTGCATCCGGCCAAATTTCTGCCCTCTCAGCCAGCACTGGTCACAGACGATATTCAGCGCTGGCCACCGGCTGAAATCAATCCCACGGGTATCGTCAGGCAGCGGCGATGCGCTTTTCTGTGTAGCCCACTCCGGGTTGTAATAAAGATAGTTAAGGTGACCCACCCAGGGAGAACGCTGATTCATATCCAGCGCGCCTGTAATTTCACGCCCCTTAACCTCTACGCGGGGATCGCCCGATACGCTCTGGCTGAGCGTTGCGTTCAGATCGTGCCATTCCTGGCCCGCAAGAGTGAGTTGAGGCGTGTGCAGGGTAATATTACCGGGAATGCTGCTTTTGCTACGGGCTTCCAACCCGCTGCCTTGTGTACTATCCGCGCTGAACAGGCCTAGCCAGGCGGCACCGTCCAGCGGCGGCAGGTTCAGTACCATTCCGCTCTTGTCTGGCAGCGGCGGCGTTGCTTTGGCATTATTTTCCCATATGCCACGCTCGACCCTGAGCTGTTTGCCCAGCAGCCATCGGCTGTTAAAACGATTACGTTCTCCCAGCGCCCCGCTCAGGGTGAAAGCGGCCAGATTTCCTTTGGCATTAACTCTGACAGGCATCGCTACACCTGAGTCTTTATCAAGCGGAGAAGGTAAGTGACTGCTCACATTTTTCAGATCGCCGTCAAGGACAATCTGATACTCTGCCCCCCCCTTGTGAGGCAAATTGATCAGAATATTACTCTGCCAGCTGGCGCTGCCGCTGAGTTTTTTCCGCAGGCCGTCGGGAATAAGGTCTATTTTTGCCGGCTGCCAGTCGCCTTTCATATCAATACCGATATCGAAACCTTTCGCTTCTTCGCGGGTAGAAAAGCTCACACCCACCGGCTGGCCAAACCAGCTGGCGGTCAGCGGTCCGCTTTGCAGATTGCCGTTATCGTAGGTAAAGCGACCGTGAAGCGCATGCAGGGTGCTGTCCAGCGGTTTGATAAACAGCGTATTATTATTGAGATTCACATCGCCGGTGGCATGCACCTCCTCACCATCCAGCGGGATATTCAGGTGTAAGTGACCACTTACATCACCGCCTATTTGTAGCTGTTCCAGCGCCGCGCCAAGGGATGATTTCAACGGGGAAAGATTGAAATAATCACCAACCTCTGCCCCTGACCCACTTATATCGCCGTCAATAATCAGCTTTTCCTTCACGTAGTCAGGAATAACGGCGGAAATGTTTCTGCCCTGCACGTCGCCAAGCTTCGTCTCTTGTGCCTTCATCCACAGACCATCGTTGATAAAGTCGAGGTTAATATCCAGATTCTCAAGCGCGGGCCAGCCTGGCTGGAACTGATAGGTCGCCTGCCTCAGCGGAACCCATACTTCAAACATGCCGTCATTGTGCTTAAACGGGAACAGATGGGGATTACCGTGGAAGATCAGCGAGGCGTTATGCGCCTGACCGCCTTTGATCGCCCCGCTAAGATAATTCACCAGCGACGTGCCCATCAGCGGCTCCGGGAAGTAGCGCCAGGCATCCCCGGCCTGCGTGACATTGATTCCCGCCAGGATATCCAGCTGTGGCGCCTGTCCTTCAGACTGCGTATAGCTAAAATCACCCCTGGCCCACAAAGAGCGAGCTTTGATGTCCAGCTGGTCGCCGGCCAGCATCAACCGATCGTGACTGTACTGCCAGCGGATGCCGCCCGTGGCCTGCTCAATCTCAAGCGGCGCGCGGAACATCGAGCCATACGGCAGGCTGGCATCGCGAATGTTGAATTTCAGCTGCCCGTCGGCAACCGCGCCCGATACGCTACCGCTAAAGTGTTCCATGCCGGGAAGGAGCTGCCAGTGCTGCCAGCTCAGATCCTGCCAGCGGGCCTGAAAGCGGCTTTGATCGGGCTGGGCGAGCGGCACATCCACCGCCAGCGCGGTAAGACGCCCGCGAGGCTGCAGTGCGCGCCAGTTATTAAGCAGCTGCGGCGACAGCCTGGCAAATAAGGGTATCAGCGGATCAATACGTTCGATATCCAGGTTGTTCGCGCGCACGCGAATTTCGTCCTGGCGATCCGGCCCCGGCAGCGTGCTGTCTGCTGGCAGCCAGAGCAGGGATAACTGCCCTTTCGGCCAGGGCTTCCCATCCGTGACCAGATTGGTTTGCGGCAGATGTATGCGCCAGCCATTATTAAAGCGGGCAATATGGGCGGTAACATTATCGACGGTGAGCTGGTGAGCCTGCTTATCGCCCTTCCAGCTTGCGCCGCCTTTTTTAAGCAGTACGTCTCCGTCATAAATTTGCCCGTCCTTCAGGCTCATCCATGCCGCCAGGCTGAAGCGCGCGCTTTCCAGACTGGTATTATCACGCATCCATTGTCCCAGCCAGGGCCTGACGTCCACGTCGTCGGCCTGCATCCATACGCGCCCGGTGTCGAGATAGCCGTTGCTATCGCTCAGATCCAGCCGCACCTGCACCTCGCCGTGCTGGCCGGTAAAGCTTGAGAGGTTGACCAGCCCTTCTGCCCGATGGCGATTTTTTTCATTCAGCCAGGTGAGCTGTGGAATATCCAGGCGGGCGCGCTGGCCGGAAGGTGTAAGAAAGCTAATCTGGCTGTCGCGCAGGTCGAAATGGTCAAACTGGCGCAGGAAGAGATCGCTGAACTGCCCCGGCTCCAGCTGCATTTTATCGCTGTTTCCACTGGTCAGCGGCGTGTTGGTAGTGAGTCTGAGATGGTAAAAGGTGAGGTTGCGAAACTGCCAGCGCAGATGCAGCAGCGACTGCCAGACGTCCAGCGCCAGTGAAACGCGATCGACCTTCAGTTCGCCGCCATCCTTCAGACCAACCTGAATCTGTTTTACTTCCAGCACCGGACCAAAGTTCTGCCACTGACCGCTAAGCGCACTCGCCTGTACAGGCATCCCGATGACGGAAGAGACCTTTTCCAGCAGGGGCTCACGCCAGCTATTCATGTGGGGCATAACCAGTCGTAGCCCGCTAATAAGCAGCGCAACAATGACCACAACTATTGCGCCGGTTAGCAGCAGAATCTTCGGCAATTGCCTCACACACCTCTCCTTGTCTTCCGCGAGAACGGAAAGTCATCACGCACCCTCGTCACATCCTTTTCGCGAACGAAATGGATCAGGGTGCACAGGCTGTAGTTTACCCAAACGAAGTCGATTAATCAGCAGGCGAAACTGGAGGGTGGAACCCCTCCCGCAACGTTACATCATTACCACGTCAAATTGCTCCTGAGTATAGAGCGGTTCTATCTGCACTTTTACCTGCTTACCGACGAATATTTCAACTTCTGCCAGAGCATGTGACTCATCGGTTTTCAGCGCCTCACCCACCGCAGGGGAAACATAGACCAGAAAGCGATCGGAATCATAGGCATGATGCACACGAACGATTTCACGCATAATTTCATAACAGACGGTTTCGACGGTTTTTAGCGTGCCCCGCCCTTTACACACCGGACAGCCCTGACACAGGACGTGCTCAATGCTTTCACGGGTGCGCTTGCGGGTCATTTCCACCAGCCCAAGCTGAGAAAAGCCATTGATCCCGGTTTTAACCCGGTCTTTACTTAACGCCTGTTCCAGCGAATGCAACACGCGACGACGGTGATCGTCGTTACTCATATCAATGAAATCAATAATGATTATGCCGCCCAGATTGCGCAGGCGCAGCTGGCGGGCGATCGCCTGGGTGGCTTCAATGTTGGTGTTAAAAATGGTTTCATCAAGATTGCGGTGACCGACAAAGGCGCCAGTATTGATATCAATAGTGGTCATCGCTTCGGTCTGATCGATAATCAGATAGCCGCCAGACTTCAGCTCCACCTTACGATCGAGCGAGCGCTGGATCTCATTTTCCACATCAAAGAGGTCGAAAATGGGCTGATTTCCGGTATACAGCTCAAGCTTAGCGGTCATTTCAGGGATATATTCCCCGGTAAACTCCACCAGCTGTTCATAGCTCAGCCGCGAATCGATCCGCACGCGATCGAGTGCGGCGCCGGCAAAGTCGCGCAGAATGCGCTGCGACAGCGCAACCTCCCCGTACAGCCGATAGCGGGTCTGATTGCGCTTTTTCCGCTCAATCACCTTGGTCCACAGACGCTTAAGAAACGCCGCATCGGACGCCAGTTCCACTTCGCCCACCCCTTCGGCCGCCGTGCGGATAATATAGCCGCCCAGTTCGTCACAGTAGGAGGAGACGACGGCCTTGAGCCGGTTGCGTTCCGCTTCGCTTTCAATACGCTGTGAAACGCCAACGTGCGATGCGCCGGGCATAAATACCAGATAGCGCGAGGGCAGCGTGATATCGGTAGTCAGACGCGCCCCCTTTGTGCCCAGCGGATCTTTCACCACCTGGACCATTAAATCCTGCCCCTGACGGACCAGCTCGGAGATATCACGCACCGAAAAGTTCTTCTGCTCCTCCCCGGCTACGCACTCCGTGTGCGGCATAATGTCGGACGCATGCAGAAAGGCGGCCTTCTCAAGGCCAATATCGACAAATGCCGCCTGCATCCCCGGCAATACCCGGCTGACGCGGCCCTTGTAAATATTGCCGACGATGCCCCGACGCGCCTCACGCTCAATGTGGATCTCCTGCAGGATCCCGCCGTCAATATAGGCAACGCGCGTTTCCGAAGGGGTAATATTTACCAGCAGTTCAGCCGTCATTATTTGCTTTTGCCTCACGCATCGCGGTGAAATTGCTGAACAGCTCCGCAGTTTCTACCAGCGGTAATCCCACGACGGCATGATAGCTGCCGTTGATTTTCCGCACAAAATTTCCACCCAGCCCCTGAATGCCGTAGGCGCCCGCTTTATCCATCGGTTCACCGCTGGCAATGTAAGCCGCGATATCTTCAGGGGTAAGGATGCGAAACGTCACCTCGGTCTCCACCAGGCAGTCCAGCTGCTGGCGGCGATCGGCCAGGGCAATAGCGGTGATCACCCGGTGGGTTTGCCCTGAAAGCTTCGTTAGCATCGCGGTGGCAGCGGCCTCGTCAGCCGGTTTTTCCAATACCTCACCCTGCAGAACGACGATAGTATCCGCACCCAACACGGGCAAATCGCTTTTCGCGACGGCGACACCTGCCCGTGCTTTTTCACCGGCAAGACGGCGGGCGTAGGTTTCGGCGGTTTCGTCGGGATGTTTTTGCTCTTCAACCTGCGTGGAGAGACGCTCAAACCGCAGGCCAAGCTGCGTCAGTAGCTCACGACGGCGCGGGGAACCAGAGGCCAGATAAAGGGATACCATAATCTTCCTTATTGTACGGCGAACTGGCGGCGTATTTTTCTCATCAGTAAAAACAGCCAGGGCCAGAGGATACCGTCTATTACGCTGTTCCAGAAAATCTCTGGTCGGAACGAGACGTTTATCACTAAAAATTCAGCCCAGAATACAATGACGTCCATTGCCAGCGACAGCACCATCACCATCAGTGCCTGCTGCCAAAGCGCAAGATTGCGGAACAGCTGGAATTTGAACGCCACCAGGTACGCAATGATACTCAACGCCAGCGCGCGAACGCCCAGCGTCGAGCCAGAGATAAGATCCATTATAGATCCCATCACAAAGCCCGTACCAACATTCACGCGGTGCGGCAGTGCCAGCACCCAGTAGATTAAAATCAGAAGCAGCCAGGATGGCCGGAACATATAGAGCTGTTCCGGCCAGGGCATAATTTGCAGAACCAGCGCGAGCAGAAACGACAGCCAGATCACCCACCGTCCATGGCCGCGATAGCTACTCAAGGCTGACTCCGTCGCGGGGCCGAGGGCGATACCACGGCTGGTCGGGCGGCAGGCGTACCGGACTGACTGGCGGCATGAGTGGCGGACTGACTGGCGGCATGAGTGGCGGCGGGAGCGCTGGACTGAGTGGCCGGAGGCGTCTCGCTGCCGTCATGAGAAGCACCCGGAGCCGGAGGCCCGGGGATCTCGCTGGCGGCGGGTAATACCTGCGGCATCATCTGCATCAGACGCTCGTTAGCCACCCGGTGCACTTCGTCTGGTGCCATCGGCATCACGCCATTACGATCGGCCCCCCACAGTAAAAGCAGGTAGCGCAGGCGTTGCAGCCCTGCGGTAGGGCGGGCCTGAATAACGGTATAGGCGCGCTGCGTATCCAGCTTAACACTGGATACCACACCGACCGGATAGCCTTCCGGGAAGCGTCCACCCAGACCGGAGGTGACCAGTACGTCACCGGGGCGAATATCGGTATTGCCCGGCAGATGTTCCAGCTGCAAATCTTCAGTGCAGCCGTTGCCCGCGGCAATCACGCGGATATCGTTGCGCAGCACCTGAATGGGCAGCGCGTGCGACGAGTCGCAGATCAGCATCACGCGGCTGGTAATTTTGCCGACGGCAACCACCTGACCGACCACACCTTTGTCACTAATAACCGGCTGGCCTTCGTAAACGCCATTGACGCTGCCTTTATCGATAACCACCTGGTCGGTATAGGGATCGGTGCCGGTAGAAATCACCTGGGTGACCATCTTCTGCTCGTCCTGACGCAGCGGTGAGCCAAGCAGTTCACGCAGACGCGCGTTTTCCTGCTTGTACTGTCCCAGCATCAGCAGTTCGCTGTTTTTGATCATCAACTCGCGTTGCAGAGCTTTGTTTTCCAGCTCAAGCTGCTGGCGGGAGGCCAACGTTTCAGAAACGTTGTCCAGAATTTGACGTGGCCCGTTGGCCAGAAAATAGAATGGGCTGACCGCAGTATCCATATAGGTGCGTATCTGGGTAAAAGCGCCCATGCGACTGTCAGCGATAATCACACCTATCGCTACCAGTACCGCTAAAAATAAGCGTAACTGCAGGGAGGGTCCCCTGCTGAAGATCGGCTTCATAAACTCGGCGTTTTCCTCGACATCATGAAAAAGGAGTGTAGGAAATCCCACACCCCTTCGGGCAAATTATTCTTCGCTGAACAAATCGCCGCCGTGCATGTCGATCATTTCCAGTGCTTTACCGCCTCCGCGAGCGACGCAGGTCAGCGGATCTTCAGCAACCACAACCGGAATGCCGGTCTCTTCCATCAGCAGGCGATCGAGATTACGCAGCAGTGCGCCCCCGCCGGTCAATACCATACCGCGTTCTGATATATCAGACGCCAGCTCTGGCGGGCACTGTTCCAGGGCAACCATCACGGCGCTAACGATACCGGTCAGAGGCTCCTGCAGCGCTTCCAGGATTTCATTGGAGTTAAGCGTAAAGCCACGCGGTACGCCTTCAGCAAGGTTACGTCCACGCACTTCAATTTCGAGAACGCCATCGCCAGGATAGGCCGAGCCAATTTCGTGCTTAATACGTTCAGCGGTCGCTTCGCCAATCAGCGAGCCATAGTTACGGCGCACATAATTAATAATGGCTTCATCAAAACGGTCGCCGCCGATGCGCACGGAGGAGGAGTAGACCACACCGTTCAGGGAGATCACCGCCACTTCTGTCGTACCGCCACCGATATCAACCACCATGGAGCCGGTCGCTTCTGACACCGGCAGGCCGGCACCGATTGCAGCTGCCATTGGCTCCTCTATCAGAAACACTTCACGTGCGCCAGCGCCCTGCGCCGACTCACGAATAGCGCGACGTTCAACCTGCGTTGCACCCACGGGTACGCATACCAGTACGCGCGGGCTTGGGCGCATAAAGCTGTTGCTGTGAACCTGTTTGATAAAGTGCTGCAACATCTTCTCGGTCACAAAGAAATCGGCGATAACGCCATCTTTCATGGGCCGGATAGCGGCGATATTACCGGGGGTACGCCCCAGCATCTGTTTAGCGCCATGACCTACTGCCGCAACGCTCTTAGGAGAACCGGCACGATCCTGACGTATAGCAACAACAGAGGGCTCATTCAGAACGATACCCTGTCCTTTTACGTAAATCAGGGTATTGGCGGTACCCAGGTCGATGGACAAGTCGTTGGAAAACATGCCACGGAATTTTTTAAACATACTAAAGGATAATCCTGCAAGCTGGGGGCGGAAAAAATCCGCTTACTTTACCAACCACGCGAAGCAGCGACAAGGCGCAAAAACAGTCTGCTCCGGTGAAAAAAACGCTATCTCACACCTGCGTCACAACCCGAAAAACCAGGGGCAAACAGAGCGCCTGTCTGCGAGCTTCTCGCCCTATTTCAACGTTGGTAAGCGGACATAACGTACATGAAACTTTACATTTTAAGGTGCCCGGACTGTCAGGGGCACCCTTTGCCGGCACCACAGCCGCGCGGCTATTCTACGTGAAATCCTGCTTAACGGCAGGCTAAACTCGATATCTTTTCGAATATTTTTTCACATTGCTGCTAAGAGGTTCAGAAGGCGCAAACAGATCGCCCTGCCCGCCTTCAACGCCCAGTTCAGTAAGGGTTTGCCACTCTTCCCGCGTACGGACACCCGCGGCGAAAACACGCGTTGCCGTCCCTTTACAGCCCTCAAGCAGACTTTGCACCAAAAGCTGATTCTCTGTGCGGCGATCGATACTGCGTACCAGACCCGGATGCAGTTTTACCAGCTCGACATCAAACTGCTGGATGTAGAACGTGCTGACCACCGTTAAACCAGCCTGATTGATGGCAAGTCGACAGCCAAAACCCTTAAGTAAGCGAAGCGCAGGCCGCAGACGGTTGATGTGTTGACACACATCTGCTTCTGCAAGTTCAAATAAAATCTGATTTCTTTGTGATTTGATGCATTGCAGCAGCATATCGCGCAGCCAGTGCTGAAAAGATTGTTGTAATAATGCATCCACCGTCAGGGGTATCGTCAGCGTCTCATCCGGCCAGAGCGGCAGCAGTGAGAGAATGCGGGTGACCAGCTGGCGGTCGTAAATCTCTGCCATCCCCATTTGCTGCACCAGCGGCAAATACTCTGCGGCGAGCAGCTCTTTGTCACCGTCGAAGATTCTCGGCATCAGCTCCCTGTGATGCACATTGCCATCGCCCAGCACGGCGGGCTTTTGATACAGGCGTGGCCCGCCCCGGGCAAGCGTGTTCTCCAGCAGCGTCCGCCACTTCACGCTGCCGCGCGCGAGCTCATGCGTAGGCACCTCACCCACTGACCAGCCGTTCCCTCCCAGCAGCACCGCGTTGCGTGTTGCCATTTCGACACTTTCCATCACCTGCTGGGTCGTTTGTCCGCTGTGCCAACCGCTGATACCAATATGGATCATATCTTCGCGGTTCAGCATGGGGGTGGGAGGAAGGGCGTCGACGGCGGTGATCAGCTGGGATGCGATGCTGTCCGCATCTTTCAGACTGCGGTGAGGCAGAAGCACGGCAAAATCACTGCGAAAATAGCGCGCCAGCAGGGCTCCCGGATAGCGAAGCACGAAGGTGGACAATAAATTACTCATCGCATAAAGATAATCCTGAGTCTGCGAGTGTCCCCAGCTTTCGCGCAGGGCGTCAAAGTCAGGCAGCCGGATCATCATTACCATGCCGTGCGCACTTGCCGTTTCAGAATCGTCCAGCATGGTCGCCAGCTGATTGTCAAAAAAAAGCCGGTTATTAAGCCCCGTTTTCGCATCTTTGGCGGCAAAAGCGCGGATCAGCGTGTCTATACGGTTACGCTGTTCGCCCGCATCATAAAGATCGGCCAGCAGCATATCGATAGCCGAACTCGCCTTAGGGGGCCATTCATGCACTGAGCCCCGACTGACCCGATTGCGTTCGCCCTTCAGCACGTCACCTGCGCGCAGCTCCAGTCGCTCCATCCCTTTCAACTGCCGGTAAAGCCAGCGGTGAAAAAGCAGCAGCGCTATCGTCATGACCACGACAATGCTGACAATAACCGTCAGGATAAAACTGCCAATAAATGAATTTAGCCAGGTTTTTGTCGAGTCCACCCACCAAAGATTCAGCGAACAGTGGGGGTGAAGAGGCAGCGGGAAAACGCTATGACGAACTTTGTTGGGCTCATCATGGAGTACTGCATTTTGATGACGCTGTAGATTAAAACGGGATCCGCCCGCCTCCGTTAACTCAATCCGGGTGATTTGCAGGGGCCCCATCATTGGCTGCATCCAGACAGCAATATGGTCTGGGGATTGGGTGAGCAGCGCGCTGTCCACCTCACTCGCCAGCTCCTGCAGCCGGTGCTCTGCCCGAAGATTGCTAAGATAGAAAAAGCTCAGTACGCACCCTACCAGCATAAGAAGCATTGCCAGCATGCTCAGAAGGGTGAAAATCGCAGAAAGTTTGGTAGTTAATCGCATCCCTGTGCCCATGTTTACTGCAGTTAACGATATGCCATGTCCGTTGTGTCAGCGTAAAGAATGGCTGTGGGGCCAACAATACGTCAGATTGCGGGTTTTCTCATGGAAGTACCTGCTCCGTCAGATAATTGTTTGCCTGATATCAGAATAGTGGGTATTACGAGGAGTAGACTGACTGAGTGCTTTTTTTATCTTTACCTAACGTTAATTCAGGAGATTCCTATGCAGGCTCTGGTTCTTGAACAGTCAGAAGGCCGTACCACCGCTATCGTGAGAAGCCTTTCGCCAGACGCGCTTCCCGCAGGCGAGGTCACCGTGGATATAGACTGGTCATCGCTCAATTATAAAGATGCACTGGCGATAACGGGTAAGGGAAAAATTGTTCGTAATTTTCCGATGGTGCCCGGCATAGATTTCGCCGGTAAGGTTCATCACAGCGAAGATCCCCGCTTTCAGACGGGCCAGGCGGTTCTGCTGACCGGCTGGGGAGTCGGCGAGAATCACTGGGGCGGGCTTGCAGAGCAGGCCCGGGTGAAGGGCGACTGGCTGGTGCCGATGCCTGAAGGATTGGATGGCAGAAAGGCGATGATAGTCGGTACGGCGGGCCTGACCGCGATGCTTTGCGTGATGGCCATTGAGGAGGGCGGCGTGCTGCCTGGCCAGGGAGATATCCTGGTGACCGGTGCCAGCGGCGGCGTGGGAAGCACGGCAGTGGCACTGCTTAGCGCGCTGGGCTATCGGATCACGGCAGTCAGTGGACGGGCATCGACGCACGATTATCTCCGCCAGTTGGGTGCAGCAGAGATACTCTCCCGCGCGGATGTTGATAAGGACACGCGGCCGCTTGAAAAACAGCGCTGGGCGGGGGCGGTCGATACGGTGGGAGACCGGACGCTGGCCAGCATACTGGCGCAGATAAATTATGGCGGCGTGGTGGCGGCCTGTGGGCTGGCGGGCGGCATCGGGCTGAACACCACGGTGATGCCTTTTATCCTGCGAAATATTCGCCTTCAGGGGATCGACTCCGTTAATACATCTTTCGCTCGTCGCACCGACGCCTGGCGGAGAGTAGTGAAAACCCTTCCGGCATCCTTTTATCAGCAGGCGGCGCACGAAATCACCCTGCATGAAGCGGCAGAGAGCGCAGCGAAACTGCTCAATAACGGCCTTACCGGGCGCACGCTGGTTAAAATTCGATAAGCTGGGACGGAGGCGACAGACCCGCAATGACACATTTTTGCGGCCGGACTCGCAGTTTTCGAAATCTTTGCGCATGATAGGTATTGTAGAACTATTCGCCAGTGGAGCGCGCCCGATGAAACCCGTTGATAAACTTACCGAAAATGACGTTACGCCAGAAAGCGTGTTTAACGCTCAACGCCGCCAGCTGCTGAAAACGCTGGGGATTAGCGCGGCAGCCCTCTCTATTCCCCCTGCGGCGCAGGCTGACGTTCTTTCGTGGTTCAAAGGCAACGATCGCCCCAAAGCGCCCCCTGGCAAAGCGCTGGACTTTAGTAAACCTGAGCGTTACCAGGCGGCGCTGCCCCTCACGCCCGAAGACAAGGTGACCGGTTACAATAACTTCTACGAGTTTGGTCTGGACAAAGCCGACCCTGCCGCCAATGCAGGCACGCTCAAAACTACCGACTGGAAAATCGAAATTGGCGGCGAGGTGGCAAAGCCCCTGACGCTGAACATGGACGACATCTTTAAACGCTTCCCCCTTGAGCAGCGCATTTACCGCATGCGCTGCGTGGAAGCCTGGTCGATGGTAGTGCCATGGGTCGGTTTTGAGCTGGGTAAGCTGCTGCGGGCGGCAGAACCGACCAGTAATGCCCGCTATGTCGCCTTCCAGACCCTCTATGCCCCCGATGAAATGCCCGGCCAGAAGGACCGCTTTATCGGCGGCGGCATTGACTATCCCTACGTCGAGGGACTCAGACTTGATGAGGCAATGCATCCCCTTACCCTGTTGACGACCGGCGTGTATGGCAAGGCCCTCCCGCCACAAAACGGCGCGCCGATCCGCCTGACGGTGCCCTGGAAATATGGTTTTAAGGGCATTAAATCGATCGTTAAAATCACCCTGGTCAGAGATATGCCCCCCACCACCTGGAATCAGCTGGCCTCTAATGAATACGGTTTCTATGGCAATGTGAATCCGCATGTCGATCACCCGCGCTGGTCGCAGGCCACCGAGCGTTTTATTGGGTCGGGGGGGATTCTGGACGTAAAACGCCAGCCGACGCTGCTGTTCAACGGCTATGCCAGCCAGGTGGCTTCGCTCTACCATGGCCTCGATCTGCGGGAGAATTTTTAGTGAAGCGGCTGACGCTCAGGCAGGTTACCGCGTTTAAAGTGCTGCTACACCTGGCAGGATTTCTGCCGCTGCTGTGGTTGTTTTTATCGATCGACCAGGGCTGGTTCAGTGCCGATCCGGCCAAAGACATTCAGCACTTTACCGGCAGGATGGCACTAAAATTCCTGCTGGCCTCGCTGCTGGTAACGCCGCTGGCCCGCTACGCCAGGCAGCCTCTACTTATTCGCGTACGTCGCCTGCTCGGCCTGTGGTGTTTTGCATGGGCAACGCTACATCTGGTGAGCTATTCGGTGCTTGAGCTGGGTATCAGCAATCTGGGCATGTTAGGCTCAGAGCTGATTTCCCGCCCTTACCTGACGCTGGGGATTGTCAGCTGGATTATTCTGACCGCGCTGGCCGCAACCTCGTGGCAGAAAGCGCAGCGAAAACTGGGTAAGCGCTGGCAAACCCTGCATAATCTCATTTACCTGGTGGCCGTGCTGGCGCCCGTGCACTATCTCTGGTCGGTCAAAACCTTCTCTCCGCAGCCGTGGATTTATGCCCTGATTGCCGCGATCCTGCTGGCATTGCGCTATAAAAAGTTCCGCCAGTGGCTGCGCTAGCGCCCGTCAGGAGTGTGTCCGATCCCGCATAACGTAAAATTAACTGCCCCTGATTTCAGAGGGGCAGTTGATAATCTTCGCTGATACGACCAGTATTTAGCTGCTAATTGCCCCGAAATCGTTATAATGCCCGGCTTTAAACCTGCGCGCGTGCCAATTTTCACCCTTATGGGTGACAAATGGCTTTTGCCGATGTATTTTGTCCGATGCCCTATTTATCGCAGGAGATAGCAGCAAGATGGCCGACAAGTTTCACATACTGCTTTTAAACGGTCCCAACCTCAATCTTCTTGGCTCGCGTGAGCCTGAGAAGTACGGGACAACCACTTTGGCAGAGATCGTCAGCGGGTTAACTTCGCAGGCTGACGCTCTTCAGGTGAAGCTGAGCCATCTTCAGTCGAATGCAGAATACGCTCTGATTGACCGTATTCATGAGGCCAGAGGCAATACTGATTATATCGTCATTAATCCGGCCGCTTTCACGCACACCAGCGTTGCACTTCGTGATGCCCTGCTTGCAGTCAGTATCCCGTTTATTGAAGTGCACCTCTCAAACGTGCATGCTCGCGAACCGTTTCGCCATCATTCTTATCTTTCTGATATTGCTGCCGGCGTAATTTGTGGACTTGGTGTCGACGGTTATACCTGGGCTTTACAGACGGCGGTCAAACGCCTGTCACAATCTCATTAAACAGAGTACGGAACCACACTCATGGATATTCGTAAGATTAAAAAACTGATCGAACTGGTTGAAGAATCAGGCATTGCTGAACTGGAAATTTCTGAAGGTGAAGAGTCCGTTCGCATCAGTCGTGCGCCTGTGAATACGGGCTACCCAATGATGCAGCAGGCTTATGCTGCGCCGATGATGCAGCAGCCCGCTCTGGCAACAGCCGTTGCACCTGCAACCTCTCCGGCGATGGAAGCGCCTGCTGCTGCTGAGATCAGTGGCCATATCGTACGTTCACCAATGGTCGGTACCTTCTACCGTACACCAAGCCCGGATGCCAAAGCATTTGTGGAAGTGGGTCAGAAAGTTAACGCTGGCGACACGCTGTGCATCGTTGAAGCGATGAAAATGATGAACCAGATCGAAGCCGATAAATCCGGCGTAGTGAAAGCGATCCTGGTTGAAAGCGGCCAACCCGTTGAATTTGACGAGCCGCTGGTAGTCATCGAATAACGAGGCGAACCATGCTGGAAAAAATTGTAATTGCTAACCGCGGTGAAATTGCGCTGCGCATCCTGCGCGCCTGTAAAGAGCTGGGCATCAAAACCGTTGCCGTGCACTCAAGCGCTGACCGCGATTTAAAACACGTACTGCTGGCGGACGAAACCGTATGTATTGGCCCGGCACCGTCCGTTAAAAGCTATCTGAATATCCCTGCTCTGATCTCCGCAGCGGAGATCACCGGCGCCGTGGCGATTCACCCCGGCTATGGCTTCCTGTCCGAAAATGCGGACTTTGCCGAACAGGTTGAACGTTCAGGCTTTATCTTTATCGGTCCTAAAGCTGAAACTATCCGTCTGATGGGTGACAAAGTCTCCGCCATCAACGCGATGAAAAAAGCCGGTGTTCCCTGCGTACCCGGTTCAGACGGTTCGCTGAATGATGATATGGATAAAAACCGTGCCTTTGCGAAGCGTATCGGTTATCCGGTGATCATCAAAGCCTCTGGCGGCGGCGGCGGTCGTGGTATGCGCGTCGTTCGTCACGATAAAGACCTGGAACAGTCCATTAATATGACCCGTGCGGAAGCGAAAGCGGCTTTCAACAACGATATGGTCTATATGGAGAAGTACCTGGAAAACCCGCGCCATATCGAGATTCAGGTACTGGCAGACGGTCAGGGCAACGCCATCTATCTGGCGGAGCGCGACTGCTCAATGCAGCGTCGCCATCAGAAAGTGGTTGAAGAGGCGCCAGCGCCAGGCATCTCCGAAGAGATGCGTCGTTTTATCGGTGAGCGCTGTTCAAAAGCCTGTATCGACATCGGCTATCGCGGTGCGGGTACCTTCGAGTTCCTGTTTGAAAATGGTGAGTTCTACTTTATTGAGATGAACACCCGTATTCAGGTTGAACATCCGGTAACGGAGATGATCACCGGTGTGGATCTGATTAAAGAGCAGCTGCGCATTGCTGCCGGTCAGCCACTGTCGATCAAACAGGAAGACGTGATTATTCGCGGCCATGCGGTTGAATGCCGTATCAACGCAGAAGATCCGAATACCTTCCTGCCCAGCCCGGGCAAAATCACCCGCTTCCATGCGCCAGGTGGTTTTGGCGTTCGCTGGGAGTCGCATATCTATGCCGGCTACACCGTGCCGCCGTATTACGACTCCATGATCGGCAAGCTCATCACCTACGGTGAAACCCGTGAAGTGGCTATTGCCCGCATGAAGAATGCGCTGGCTGAGCTTATCATCGACGGCATCAAGGTTAACGTTGAGCTACAGATGAAGATTATGAGCGACGAAAACTTCCAGCAGGGTGGAACCAATATCCACTACCTGGAGAAGAAGCTCGGTCTTCAGGAAACCTGATTAGCCTGATGTTTCGCCAAAAAGGCCGGTCTGACCGGCCTTTTTCTTTACGTATAAAAGTACCAGGTGAGGTATCGACATGGACAAACGCTTTGTTCAGGCTCATCGCGAGGCCCGCTGGTCCCTCTGGCTGGCCGTCGGCTATATTGCAGCCTGGTCACTGATGGCCTGGCTGCCCGACAGTAAACCCGGCTTCACCGGGTTGCCACACTGGTTTGAAATGGCCTGCATGCTGGTTCCCGGCGTATTTATACTCCTGTGCTGGCTGATGGTCAGGCTGGTCTTTCGTGACATTCCTCTGGAGGACAAGAGTGAGACTTGAGATCATTCTGCCGCTTATCGCCTATCTGCTGCTGGTAGCCGGGCTTTCTGTCTATGCCATGCGTAAGCGCCAGACCGGTAATTTTCTGACGGAATATTTCCTGGGAAGCCGGTCAATGGGCGGTTTCGTGCTGGCGATGACGCTGACCACCACCTACATTAGCGCCAGCTCGTTTATCGGTGGACCAGGGGCGGCCTATAAATATGGCCTGGGCTGGGTATTGCTGTCGATGGTACAGGTACCCGCCGTCTGGCTGTCGCTGGGCATTCTCGGCAAGAAATTTGCCATTCTTGCACGACGCTATAATGCGGTAACCCTGAACGATATGCTGTATGGCCGCTATCGCAGTCCCCTGCTGGTCTGGTTTGCCAGCCTGAGCCTGCTGGTTGCGTTTATAGGCGCGATGACCGTCCAGTTCATTGGCGGCGCACGCCTGCTGGAGACGGCGGCTGGCATTCCCTACGATACGGGGCTGCTTATCTTTGGCGGCGCGATCGCGCTCTATACCGCGTTTGGCGGCTTTCGCGCCAGCGTACTGAATGATGCCATGCAGGGTGTGGTGATGCTGGCTGGCACCTTCCTGCTGCTTTTTGCGGTGATTCATGCGGCTGGCGGCCTCCACAGCGCCGTTAATAAGCTTCAGCAGATTGATCCCCAGCTCCTCTCCCCGGGCGGCGTGGATAACATCCTTAGCCCTACGTTCCTCGCCTCGTTTTCCGTGCTGGTCTGTTTCGGCGTCGTGGGGCTACCGCACACGGCGGTGCGCTGCATCTCCTATAAAGACAGTAAGGCCGTGCATCGGGGAATGATCCTCGGCACTGTCGTGGTAGCCGTGTTGATGTTCGGCATGCACCTTGCCGGCGCGCTGGGCCGGGCCGTGATGCCTGACCTGGCGATCCCCGATAGTGTGATCCCCACGCTAATGATCCATGTGCTGCCGCCGCTGGCGGCGGGGATCTTTCTCGCCGCACCGATGGCCGCCATCATGTCGACTATCAATGCCCAGCTTCTACAATCTTCTGCAACGATCGTAAAAGATCTTTATTTGCGGGTTCGCCCGCAGCAGATGGATAATGAGCGGCTGATGAAGCGGATGTCCAGCATCATTACCCTTGTGCTGGGCCTGCTGCTGCTGGGTGCCGCGTGGAAGCCACCTGAGATGATTATCTGGCTAAACCTGCTGGCATTTGGCGGCCTTGAGGCCGTCTTCCTGTGGCCTCTGGTTCTCGGTCTGTACTGGGAGAAGGCCAATGCCGCAGGCGCCCTGAGCAGTATGATCTCCGGTGCAGGCTGCTACACGCTGCTTGCCAGCCTGTCGCTTCAGCCCTGGGGCTTTCATCCTATCGTGCCGTCACTGCTGATAAGCCTGATCGCATTCGTCATTGGTAACCGCTTTGGCCATACCGACTCGTCATCAGCGGTGGCGTCAACCCCGTTTAAATAAAGAGAAATGCAATGCCCTGGATACAAATGAAAATCAACACCACTGGCGCTCAGGCTGAAGAGATGGGCGATGCGCTGCTCGAGAATGGCGCCGTATCAGTAACCTTTCAGGATACTCACGATAATCCGGTATTTGAACCCCTTCCCGGGGAAACCCGTCTGTGGGGCGATACTGACGTCATTGGTCTGTTTGATGCCGAAACCGAAATGCAGGACGTGATTGCGGGCTTATCACAGCATCCGCTACTGGGCGCGAACTTTTTGCATAAAATTGAACAGATCGAAGATAAAGACTGGGAACGTGAATGGATGGCGAATTTCCATCCTATGCGCTTTGGCCAACGCCTGTGGATCTGCCCAAGCTGGCGAGATGTTCCCGATCCCAGCGCGGTGAATGTGATGCTGGACCCTGGCCTGGCGTTCGGTACGGGTACCCATCCTACTACGGCCCTTTGTCTCTCCTGGCTTGATAGCCTGGATCTGGCGGGCAAAACGGTGATCGATTTTGGCTGCGGCTCCGGTATCCTGGCAATCGCGGCATTAAAGTTGGGGGCTGCAAAGGCGATTGGGATTGATATCGATCCACAGGCGATTCAGGCCAGCCGGGATAATGCAGAACGCAACGGCGTATCAGATAACCTGACGCTTTATCTGCCGCATGAACAGCCTGATAACCTCAGTGCCGATGTGGTGGTCGCAAATATTCTTGCTGGTCCACTCCGTGAACTCGCGCCCCTGATTAGCGTGCTGCCAAAAGCAGGGGGTCATCTGGGTCTTTCAGGGATACTGGCGAGTCAGGCAGAAAGCGTATGTGAAGCCTATGAACAGGCATTTGTCCTGGATCCTGTGGCAGAAAAAGAGGAATGGTGCAGAATAACGGGCACAAGAGTGTCTAAAAATTGATCAAAATCAAATATGGTTACTCTTTAGTAATATATATATTGAAATAGTAACCATGAGTTATTAGCATCCCAATCCCGCCGTGAACGACGTCGTTCGCGGCTTTTTTTGGATAGCTACTATGAAATTTAGAATCAACTCCTGCGCGTTAGTTTTAGCACTTCTTACTGCTCCCTTCGTTCATGCTGACGCTCACGGCAAATGGTCATACTCCGGGGAAAGTGCACCAGACAAATGGGGTACGCTTAACAATGCCTTTGCCACCTGTGAGAAGGGTTTTAATCAGTCACCGATTGATATACAGAAAACCATTAAAGGTGAACTTTCCCCCCTGTCTATGTCCTTTAGCGCTAAGGATAAATCCATTATTAATAATGGGCATACCATCCAGATCGACGTCAATGATGGCGATCATTTAGTAGTAGATGGCACTACTTTTACCCTGAAACAGTTTCATTTCCACACGCCGTCTGAAAATCTCATTGATGGGCGGACCTACCCGCTTGAAGTTCACTTTGTGAACAGCAGTGCCCAGGGGGAGCTGACGGTGATCGGCGTAATGATTGACGAAGGGCAAGAGAACCCCGTCATCGCTGATATTTTGAATAATATTCCCGCGCAGATTAATCAGGCGCAGAAGCTGAGTAAACCACTTGCACTCGCGCACTTAATGCCGGGCGACAAACACTATTACCGCTTTAGCGGATCTCTCACCACCCCGCCCTGCACTGAAGGCGTTCGCTGGCTGGTGATGAAAGATCCGGTATATGCTTCCAAGGCACAAATCGCTGCGTTTGAGGCGGCGCTGGCTCAGCAAAACAGCCGTCCAGTACAACCGCTCAACGGTCGCGTCGTTATTCATTAAAAGTTTCGCTTATTGCTGGTGGGATCCACTGCTTTTCACGCTTTCTCTCATCACATCTGCCGGTAAAAGGCAGATGTGATGCTTTTTATGCGGATTGGCATTCATACAAAAAGAAATAATATGATGCCATTTTGACCGTGTGTTTTTAATCTATTGATATATAACAATAAAATACTTTTCCTGCGGTTGCGTCACCCTGACCATGCTTTGTTAAAGGCAATTGTTCAAAGTTTGGCCTTTCATCTTACTGAAAAAATGCGTAATATACGCCGCCTTGCGGACACACAATGGTCACTTTTTTTTCATGCGCATAGGAAATCACCAGCTTCGCAATCGTCTGATTGCAGCACCAATGGCCGGGATTACCGACAGGCCTTTCCGGACTCTTTGCTATGCAATGGGTGCTGGTATGACCGTATCCGAGATGCTGTCGTCAAACCCTGAAGTTTGGGCGAGCGATAAATCTCGGCTGCGCATGGTACACAGTGACGAGCCCGGTATTCGTACCGTGCAAATTGCCGGTTGTGACCCGGTAGATATGGCTGAAGCCGCACGCGTTAATGCTGCATCTGGCGCGCAGGTTATCGACATTAATATGGGTTGTCCGGCCAAGAAAGTGAATCGTAAGATGGCGGGATCCGCCCTGTTACAGCATCCGGAGCTGGTGAAGTCTATCCTCTCTGCGGTGGTGAACGCGGTAGATATCCCCGTTACGCTGAAAATTCGCACCGGCTGGGACACAGACAACCGCAACTGTGTAGAGATTGCCCAATTGGCTGAGCGCTGTGGCATTCAGGCTTTGACCATACACGGCCGTACTCGCGCCTGTATGTTCAACGGCAACGCTGAATACGACAGCATTCGGACAGTTAAGCAGAACGTTTCCATTCCCGTTATCGCGAATGGGGACATTACTGACCCGCATAAAGCCAGAGCCGTTCTTGATTATACGGGGGCTGATGCCCTGATGATAGGACGAGCGGCTCAGGGAAGACCTTGGATCTTCCGGGAAATCCAGCACTATCTGGACACTGGGGAGCTGCTGGCACCGATGCCATTAGCTGAAGTTAAGCGCTTGCTTATCGGGCACCTACGGGAACTGCATGACTTTTATGGTCAACGCAAAGGATATCGTATTGCCCGAAAGCACGTCTCCTGGTATCTCCAGGAGCACGCCCCAAACGACCAGTTTCGGCGCACATTCAACGCCATTGAGGATGCCAGCGAACAGCTGGAGGCGTTGGAGGCATACTTCGAAAATCTTGCGTAATAGAAATAAAGAGCTGACAGAACTATGTTCGAACAACGCGTAAATTCTGACGTACTGACCGTTTCCACCGTGAACTCACAGGATCAGGTGACTCAAAAGCCACTTCGTGATTCGGTCAAACAGGCACTGAAGAACTATTTTGCTCAACTGAATGGTCAGGATGTGAATGACCTGTATGAGCTGGTACTGGCTGAAGTAGAACAGCCACTGTTGGACATGGTGATGCAATACACCCGTGGCAACCAGACACGTGCAGCCCTGATGATGGGTATCAACCGCGGTACGCTGCGTAAAAAACTGAAAAAATACGGCATGAACTAAGTCGGGTTTATTGTCATCAAGGCGCTACCTTACTGTTAGCGCCTTTTTTATAGTTTCATCTTCCTCAGAATTGTCTTGTTTGTGTAAAGTGCCGTTTGCCGAACTAACTTCCTGACGATACAGTTGTCCAAATTAATGTATCGCTGGTGATGTATATCTTTTGGCGCTACCTCCCCTTGTACGCTAAAAGAGAGAAATATGAAGGTTTCACCTCGTTTTACCTTAGGCCTGATGCATCCTCGTTATTTTGTAACGTGGATCGGATTGGGACTTCTATTTTTACTTGTTCAGTTGCCATTCCCTTTCCTCGAGAAGCTGGGTACGTGGATGGGCCGCACCTCTATGCGCTTTCTTAAGCGCCGTATTCGTATTACCCGACGTAATCTGGAACTCTGCTTCCCTGATATGCCCGCGGATCAGCTTGAAAGGCGTATCGTAAAGAACTTCGAATCACTGGGTATGGGTCTGCTGGAGACGGGCATGGCCTGGTTCTGGTCCGATCGCCGCGTTCGCCGCTGGTTCAAAGTTAACGGCCTGCATAATCTTCGCGAGGCTCAACAGGACGGGCGTGGCGCGCTGATAATCGGCGTACATTTTATGTCACTTGAGCTGGGTGGCCGGGCAATGGGCCTGTGCCAGCCGATGATGGCTATGTATCGTCCACACAATAACAAGCTGATGGAGTGGGTGCAGACTAAAGGACGCATGCGCTCTAATAAGGCGATGATCAACCGTCGTGACCTGCGAGGCATGGTGCATGCGCTTAAGCAGGGAGAAGCCGTCTGGTTTGCGCCTGACCAGGACTATGGCCCAAAAGGCAGCGTATTCGCCCCGCTGTTTGCCGTGCCTGAAGCCGCAACGACCAGTGGTACATGGATGATAGCCCGTATGGCGAAGCCCGCAATGATAACCGTGGTGCTGATCCGTAATGAAGACGGTGGCGGTTATGAGCTGGTTATCCAACCGGAACTCAAGGATTATCCGATTGAAGATGAGCAGCGCTCCGCTGCTTATATGAACAAAGTCATTGAGCGTGAAATTATGCGTGCTCCTAATCAGTACATGTGGCTGCATCGCCGTTTCAAAACGCGCCCAGCCGGAACCACGTCACTGTACTGATTTGTCTTTTATGGCCTGAGCCAGCTGCTTAGCTGGCTCAATGTTCCTTCTCTCTCCCCTTATCGCCTGCTCCCCTTATCTCCTTCCCTTTACTTCTCTCCTACTCTGTATTCCTCTAATCTATAGATAGTTACCATCACTCTATAACGCGCTTGTGATTATCTGGCAACCCTATATGTGGGCACGCTCTGCTTCAGTTTGATACGTGAAAACCCACAGTATGTCTTATGCCGTCAGGATAAGTGGCGTCAGAGATAATCAGCTTACGGCAGACGGCCAGCATACATGTTCGCAGCTCAGCCTGTTTGATGACAAAGGAATTTATTATTCGGTAAACAATGTTTTTTCATCGGCATCGCCTGCGCTCAGGGAGAAATTATCATGCCGGGACTCGGTTTCTGGCTGGAGTACTGGGACAGGATAATTATTTTACGTGCATTATGTCCGTTCGATGAGTCTGGCCAAATGATGGATATAAGAGTTTGTGAATGAGCAGAAGCAGACTGAACACGATATATCGAGCTGGCTGAGGACGATATAGTCCTGTTGTGTGGTACGCATAAAATAGGTTTGTTCATACATGACAGATAAGATGACCTCCAGCGATCGTAGCGAGGCTGTAAGGCTGTAAGGCTGTAAGGCTGTAAGGCTGTAAGGCTGTAAGGCACGCGCAGTATAGGGATGCTTCGCGAATCACCAGTCAGAACGCACTTTTGCCCCTCTTTATCACTGGGGTTGTCGGACTATTCATGGGGATGATGTATGTTTCCGCCGGCCCTGCTCACCCTCACTGAGAATTCCTGGCGATAGCGTATGGGAGTGTCGGGTGCCAGTGCTGGATCTGAATGCGGTGGATACCGTGGTGGATTTTATTGCTCAGTGGCGGGAAACACAGCGCCGCTCTGCCGGTACTGAGTGAAGGTTACGGGATGATTTACAGGCCAGCACGTAACAGTCATGACCGTGAGCGGGGCCTGAATGCAGTAATCCTGATCCTGTGACCTGCCCCCCGGATTAGATACAACCCTCAGTTAGTAATGTCGGTTGGTTGACCCGCTCCCCGTATGTGATCCATTCATAATCAGGAATAACCGGCTTCATGTTGGTTGCGTATTCTGGCAACCGGCAGATTTTTCGGCAAATTCAGAGGGAGTCATCCAGCCCAGTGCAGAATGGGGACGACTCTGGTTATAGTGTATGCGCCAGGCCTCGATTTTGCACCGTGCATCCTCCAGAGACATGAACCAGTTCTCGTTCAGGCATTCCTGCCGCAACCTGCCGTTGAAGGACTCGACCGTGGCGTTGTCCGTCGGTGTTCCCGGCCGTGAGAAGTCGATCCTGATCCCTCTTTCATAGACCCACCTATCCAGCATTTTTCCTGCAAATTCAGATCCATTATCGGTTTTCAGCAACTGCGGTAAGGGACGCCTGAGCGCTATGCTGTTCAGCATTTCTGCCACTTCTGTTGAACGCAGATTCTGCCCTACGCAGATCCCCAGGCATTCGCGGGTGTAAAGGTCGATAACCGTCAGCAGGCGCAGTCGTCGCCCGTTAAACAGCGCGTCCGAGACAAAATCCATGCCCCAGACGTGATTCGGATACAGACCCTGAGGCTGCGGTTGTCGGCGCTGGGCCGATTTATTGCGGCGTGGCCGTTTGAGGCGCAGCGACAGACCCTGCTCACAGTAGAGGCGGTAGATTCTTTTGTGATTATCGCGCCAGCCTTCCCGCCTGAGCATCACGTGTACCCGGCGGTACCCGTAATGAACCCGGGTTTCGGTTATCTCACGGATGCGTAGCCGCAGTGCGCTGTCGTCGGCGGCCACAGAACGATATCGAAACGAGCTGCGGCTGACCCGCAGCGCAAAACAGACCTGTCTCTCACTGGCACCGTAGCGGGCTTGCAAATCCCTGACCCATTCGCGCAGGCGTGCCAGCGTCAGCTCTTTTTTGCCAGCACGTCCTGCAGCATCGCCTTGTCGAGGCTCAGATCGGCAACCAGCCTCTTCAGCCGCAGATTTTCCTCTTCCAGTTGCCGCATATGCTTCAGCTCCGAAGGAGAAATGCCGCCGTATTTTTTACGCCACGTATAGAAAGTGGCATCCGAAATGCCCAGCTTGCGACAGACGTCCGGCACTGACGTACCCAGTTCAGCCTGCTTGAGGGCAAAAACAATCTGCTCTTCGGTGAATCGTGACTTTTTCATCGGCACAGCCTCCGTTCAGGGGAGTGTTTATCATGCCGGAATTCTGTTTCTGAATGGAGCAGGATTTTGGGTCAGGGTCACCTGAGCGCAATTTTCCCGGTCCCTGTACGCAAGACCCTGACTCTGAGCGCAATCCCCCCGGCCCCTGTACGCATAATACTGACTCTGAGCGCAATCCCCCCTGCCACTGTACGCATAATACTGACTCTGGGCCGAATAATTTCCCTGCCCCATAACGCAAAAAACCCTGACCGTGAGGTCAGGGTTATCGCTTTATTTGATGCCTGGCAGTTCCCTACTCTCGCATGGGGAGACCCCACACTACCATCGGCGCTACGGCGTTTCACTTCTGAGTTCGGCATGGGGTCAGGTGGGACCACCGCGCTACAGCCGCCAGGCAAATCTTGGTGCACGGAACGAATATTTTGCGCTGCTGCTGCGCTGGCTTCACTTGCAAACTCAGTCACATACTTCAGTATGCTCCTTCCTTCGCTGCGTTTGCCGCTTTGCCTCAGCACAAACTCTTTCGTTCCCGCTAATCTTTTAAATCACACTCCGCAGACTCACGTCCGCAGGGCAGATAAAATCTCCTGCTCCGTCCCGCATGCGTAATAGGCAGAACAGCTTAATTCTTGTCCGGATAAGCTGAAAATTGTCTTCTGTCTCTCACTGCTCACCAGAACGCTTCTGGTGTTGTAAGGTTAAGCCTCACGGGTCATTAGTACCGGTTAGCTCAACGCATCGCTGCGCTTACACACCCGGCCTATCAACGTCGTAGTCTTCAACGTCCCTTCAGGACCCTTAAAGGGTCAGGGAAGATTCATCTCGAGGCAAGTTTCGCGCTTAGATGCTTTCAGCGCTTATCTTTTCCGCACTTAGCTACCGGGCAATGCCATTGGCATGACAACCCGAACACCAGTGGTGCGTTCACTCCGGTCCTCTCGTACTAGGAGCAACCCCTCTCAATCTTCCAGCGCCCACGGCAGATAGGGACCGAACTGTCTCACGACGTTCTAAACCCAGCTCGCGTACCACTTTAAACGGCGAACAGCCGTACCCTTGGGACCTACTTCAGCCCCAGGATGTGATGAGCCGACATCGAGGTGCCAAACACCGCCGTCGATATGAACTCTTGGGCGGTATCAGCCTGTTATCCCCGGAGTACCTTTTATCCGTTGAGCGATGGCCCTTCCATTCAGAACCACCGGATCACTATGACCTGCTTTCGCACCTGCTCGAGCCGTCACTCTCGCAGTCAAGCCAGCTTATGCCATTGCACTAACCTCACGATGTCCGACCGTGATTAGCTGACCTTCGTGCTCCTCCGTTACTCTTTAGGAGGAGACCGCCCCAGTCAAACTACCCACCAGACACTGTCCCCACGCCAGATTATGGCGCCAGGTTAGAACATCAAACGTTAAAGGGTGGTATTTCAAGGTTGGCTCCACGCAGACTGGCGTCCACGCTTCAAAGCCTCCCACCTATCCTACACATCAAGGCTCAATGTTCAGTGTCAAGCTGTAGTAAAGGTTCACGGGGTCTTTCCGTCTTGCCGCGGGTACACTGCATCTTCACAGCGAGTTCAATTTCACTGAGTCTCGGGTGGAGACAGCCTGGCCATCATTACGCCATTCGTGCAGGTCGGAACTTACCCGACAAGGAATTTCGCTACCTTAGGACCGTTATAGTTACGGCCGCCGTTTACCGGGGCTTCGATCAGGAGCTTCTCTTGCGATAACCCCATCAATTAACCTTCCGGCACCGGGCAGGCGTCACACCGTATACGTCCACTTTCGTGTTTGCACAGTGCTGTGTTTTTAATAAACAGTTGCAGCCAGCTGGTATCTTCGACTGGCTTCAGCTCCGCGAGCAAGTCGCTTCACCTACGCACCAGCGTGCCTTCTCCCGAAGTTACGGCACCATTTTGCCTAGTTCCTTCACCCGAGTTCTCTCAAGCGCCTTGGTATTCTCTACCTGACCACCTGTGTCGGTTTGGGGTACGATTCGTTGTTACCTGATGCTTAGAGGCTTTTCCTGGAAGCAGGGCATTTGTTACTTCAGCACCGTAGTGCCTCGTCATCACGCCTCAGCCTTAAGGCGTTCCGGATTTACCTGGAACACCAGCCTACACGCTTAAACCGGGACAACCGTCGCCCGGCTAACATAGCCTTCTCCGTCCCCCCTTCGCAGTAACACCGAGTACAGGAATATTAACCTGTTTCCCATCGACTACGCCTTTCGGCCTCGCCTTAGGGGTCGACTCACCCTGCCCCGATTAACGTTGGACAGGAACCCTTGGTCTTCCGGCGAGCGGGCTTTTCACCCGCTTTATCGTTACTCATGTCAGCATTCGCACTTCTGATACCTCCAGCAGACCTCACAGTCCACCTTCAACGGCTTACAGAACGCTCCCCTACCCAACAACACATAAGTGTCGCTGCCGCAGCTTCGGTGCATGGTTTAGCCCCGTTACATCTTCCGCGCAGGCCGACTCGACCAGTGAGCTATTACGCTTTCTTTAAATGATGGCTGCTTCTAAGCCAACATCCTGGCTGTCTGTGCCTTCCCACATCGTTTCCCACTTAACCATGACTTTGGGACCTTAGCTGGCGGTCTGGGTTGTTTCCCTCTTCACGACGGACGTTAGCACCCGCCGTGTGTCTCCCGTGATAACATTCTCCGGTATTCGCAGTTTGCATCGGGTTGGTAAGCCGGGATGGCCCCCTAGCCGAAACAGTGCTCTACCCCCGGAGATGAGTTCACGAGGCGCTACCTAAATAGCTTTCGGGGAGAACCAGCTATCTCCCGGTTTGATTGGCCTTTCACCCCCAGCCACAGGTCATCCGCTAATTTTTCAACATTAGTCGGTTCGGTCCTCCAGTTAGTGTTACCCAACCTTCAACCTGCCCATGGCTAGATCACCGGGTTTCGGGTCTATACCCTGCAACTTAACGCCCAGTTAAGACTCGGTTTCCCTGCGGCTCCCCTATACGGTTAACCTTGCTACAGAATATAAGTCGCTGACCCATTATACAAAAGGTACGCAGTCACACCACGAAGGTGCTCCCACTGCTTGTACGTACACGGTTTCAGGTTCTGTTTCACTCCCCTCGCCGGGGTTCTTTTCGCCTTTCCCTCACGGTACTGGTTCACTATCGGTCAGTCAGGAGTATTTAGCCTTGGAGGATGGTCCCCCCATATTCAGACAGGATATCACGTGTCCCGCCCTACTCTTCGAACTCACAGCAAGTGCATCTTTGTGTACGGGAGTGTCACCCTGTACCCTGCGACTTTCCAGACGCTTCCACTGATGCACAAACTGATTCAGGTTCTGGGCTCCTCCCCGTTCGCTCGCCGCTACTGGGGGAATCTCGGTTGATTTCTTTTCCTCGGGGTACTTAGATGTTTCAGTTCCCCCGGTTCGCCTCGCAACACTATGTATTCATGTTGCGATAGTGTGTCGAAACACACTGGGTTTCCCCATTCGGGTATCGCCGGTTGTTGCGGTTCATATCACCTTACCGGCGCTTATCGCAGATTAGCACGCCCTTCATCGCCTCTGACTGCCAGGGCATCCACCGTGTACGCTTAGTCACTTAACCTCACAACCCACAAGCGTCCTTTCTGTCCGTAATGGCTGCGCGTCGTGATGGCGGCATTGTGCAGTGCTCACAGTGCTCATGGACATTACGTCCACTCCGCCTGCTGCGCGCTGACGCCTTACCTTCACTTAGCTCGCTCATTACTGATGTCAGTAAAGACTGCTGAGTTGTAAGCATTTGAGAGACTCGACTGTATCGTGTTATTTCATTCTTATTACGGAGAATGAAAACGATACGTCGTTTCAATTTTCAGCTTGTTCCGGATTATTAAAGAGCAGTTATCTCAAACATGACTCGCCTTCAGGCAGAATCAGCTTTGAGATACGGTTGATAATGTCTTTCACTCATTATCAGGAGATGGCGTCCCCAAGGGGATTCGAACCCCTGTTACAGCCGTGAAAGGGCAGTGTCCTGGGCCTCTAGACGATGGGGACTCTGTACTGTTGCTCATTACTTCTATCAGACAATCTGTTGTGGACACTACGCGGGAAAGTATCTTCAGGTAAGGAGGTGATCCAACCGCAGGTTCCCCTACGGTTACCTTGTTACGACTTCACCCCAGTCATGAATCACAAAGTGGTAAGCGCCCTCCCGAAGGTTAAGCTACCTACTTCTTTTGCAACCCACTCCCATGGTGTGACGGGCGGTGTGTACAAGGCCCGGGAACGTATTCACCGTGGCATTCTGATCCACGATTACTAGCGATTCCGACTTCACGGAGTCGAGTTGCAGACTCCGATCCGGACTACGACGCACTTTGTGAGGTCCGCTTGCTCTCGCGAGGTCGCTTCTCTTTGTATGCGCCATTGTAGCACGTGTGTAGCCCTGCTCGTAAGGGCCATGATGACTTGACGTCATCCCCACCTTCCTCCGGTTTATCACCGGTAGTCTCCTTTGAGTTCCCGACCGAATCGCTGGCAACAAAGGATAAGGGTTGCGCTCGTTGCGGGACTTAACCCAACATTTCACAACACGAGCTGACGACAGCCATGCAGCACCTGTCTCACGGTTCCCGAAGGCACTAAGGCATCTCTGCCAAATTCCGTGGATGTCAAGAGCAGGTAAGGTTCTTCGCGTTGCATCGAATTAAACCACATGCTCCACCGCTTGTGCGGGCCCCCGTCAATTCATTTGAGTTTTAACCTTGCGGCCGTACTCCCCAGGCGGTCGACTTAACGCGTTAGCTCCGGAAGCCACTCCTCAAGGGAACAACCTCCAAGTCGACATCGTTTACGGCGTGGACTACCAGGGTATCTAATCCTGTTTGCTCCCCACGCTTTCGCACCTGAGCGTCAGTCTTTGTCCAGGGGGCCGCCTTCGCCACCGGTATTCCTCCAGATCTCTACGCATTTCACCGCTACACCTGGAATTCTACCCCCCTCTACAAGACTCTAGCCTGCCAGTTTCGAATGCAGTTCCCGGGTTGAGCCCGGGGATTTCACATCCGACTTGACAGACCGCCTGCGTGCGCTTTACGCCCAGTAATTCCGATTAACGCTTGCACCCTCCGTATTACCGCGGCTGCTGGCACGGAGTTAGCCGGTGCTTCTTCTGCGGGTAACGTCAATGAACGAGGTTATTAACCTCACTCCCTTCCTCCCCGCTGAAAGTACTTTACAACCCGAAGGCCTTCTTCATACACGCGGCATGGCTGCATCAGGCTTGCGCCCATTGTGCAATATTCCCCACTGCTGCCTCCCGTAGGAGTCTGGACCGTGTCTCAGTTCCAGTGTGGCTGGTCATCCTCTCAGACCAGCTAGGGATCGTCGCCTTGGTGAGCCATTACCTCACCAACAAGCTAATCCCATCTGGGCACATCCGATGGTGTGAGGCCCGAAGGTCCCCCACTTTGGTCCGTAGACGTTATGCGGTATTAGCTACCGTTTCCAGTAGTTATCCCCCTCCATCGGGCAGTTTCCCAGACATTACTCACCCGTCCGCCACTCGTCACCCAAAGAGCAAGCTCTCCTGTGCTACCGTTCGACTTGCATGTGTTAGGCCTGCCGCCAGCGTTCAATCTGAGCCATGATCAAACTCTTCAATTTAAAAGTTCGATTTGCTTCAACAAGTGAAGCGATGCTCAAGTGTAAAACGTCATAATGAATTTCATTATGTGTTCACTCTTAAGACTTGATATTTTTTTGCGCCTTGCGGCGCTGATATCAATCCTGCGAGTGCCCACACAGATTGTCTGATAAATTGTTAAAGAGCGGTGCGGCTGGCGCCTTGGCGGCCTGCTGCGAGGTGGCGTATATTACGCTTTCCTCCTTCAGAGTCAACTTCTTTTTGGGAAGTTTTTCTCCGGCGGTTCAGCTTCCTGACCCTCTCAACCCGGCGGCCTGTAAGCCGTTGTTCCGTGTCGATGGAGGCGCATTATAGGGATCCCGTCTGAGAGCACAAGCCTTTTTTCGATCTTTCTTATCGCCCGCTGAATTTTCACTCCTTTCGCGCAGATCTAAGACGATCCGCACAAAAATACTTCATATTTATTAGCAGTCATTGCCTGTGAAGAGTTTACGGCGTTACGCTTCGATCACCTTCTTTTAAGAGAGACAGCCATGTCCGCAAAACTGAGACCCTATAAAAATACCTTTCCCCAGACTGGTCAGCGGGTAATGGTCGACGATTCAAGCATAGTGATTGGAGATGTAAGGCTGGAGGATGATGTTAGTGTCTGGCCACTGGTTGCTATCCGCGGCGACGTTAACCGCGTTCATATTGGCAAACGAAGTAACATTCAGGATGGCAGCATACTGCATGTCACTCATCGTTCTTCAACCGATCCTGAAGGTTTTCCTTTAATCATTGGGGAAGATGTCACGATTGGCCATAAAGCGATGCTGCACGGCTGTACAATCGGCGACAGGGTTTTGGTCGGAATGGGGTCAATTTTGCTGGATGGTGCCATCATTGAAAGTGATGTGATGATAGGTGCGGGAACGCTGGTGCCACCAGGAAAGCGTTTGCAAAGCGGTTTCCTCTATTTAGGCAGCCCGGTCAGGCAGGTGCGACCACTTACGGAATCAGAGATCGCCGGTCTTCTCTACTCTTCAGGTAATTATGTCCGTTGGAAAGATGACTATCTCACTCAGGATAGCCAGAACCAACCCTGATCGTCTTCCGATCCTTCTTTTATAAGCTGCTCGGCTTCTTCCTCAAGATCCCAGCGATGAAGACTAAAGCTAACGTGCGCAGGTTGCCCATCACCAAAACGGCGAAGCAAAGATTCGCCGCTTATTGCGCACATCATCATCAGGCCATTTACCATAGCTGGAAAGCAAATGGCCTTTATGTCTTCATTCCACTCTTCGCGGTCGGGGAACTGAATAGCCTGATTCATTCCTGAAGTTCCGCTCTGAGCACGGCGATTACCGGCTCGATATCCGGCATTTCTCCATGCCATAAAAGAAAGGAGTGAGCCGCCTGCCCCACCAGCATTCCCAGACCATCTGCTAACTGACTTGCGCCATGCTGCCGACACCAGCGAATAAAGGGCGTATCGCCCGTTTGATAGAACATGTCATAGCAGCGCGTTTGCACCGAAATGAGTGAAGAAGGCAACGCGGGAATATCACCGCCAATTCCGCTTGAAGTCGCATTAATAATCAGATCGAAGTGTTTATCCTGCAGCGTCTCTATGTCGCTCCATATAACCCCCCCGGTATGCTCAAAAACCTCTGCAAGCGCGTGAGCTTTTGAGGCGGTGCGATTAGTAATCGTTAGCGAACAACCCCAGGAGAGAAGGGGAAGTATTGCGCCACGCGCAGCGCCACCCGCCCCAACCAGCAGGATCCGATCCGTAGACTTGATCAGATCTTGCCGTTGTAGATCTGCCAGAAGCCCAATACCGTCCGTGTTATCCCCCAGCAGCCGTCCATCCTCCAGCAACTTTAGGGTATTGACCGCGCCCGCAAGCGCCGCACGCTCCGTAAGTTCTCCAGCCAGTTCATACGCCTGTTCTTTAAAAGGCAGGGTTACGTTCGCCCCCTTTCCTCCACGCACGATGAAATCATTTAGAGTGTGGGTAAAACCATCCAGGGGGGTATGCGTGGAGCCATATGCATGGTCACGACCTGTCTGTTCGGCAAAGAGCTGATGAATTCGCGGTGATTTACTGTGGCTAATCGGATTACCGAAAACGGTAAAATTCTGCTTCATATAACGTTACCCGTGACGAATGAGTTCGCCGGTTAAGACATCGCGAATTTCTGAAGGATTAAGTCGCCCTCCGGTTTCCCCTGACAGAACGGGAAAATCTACACCAAACTGCTCGCCGACTTCAGCAGCCGTCCGACAGGGCGGAAAGCCCGATAGGTTCGCACTGGTCGATACCAGGGGTTTACCAAAGTTACGGCAAATTTGCTGAACAAGGGGATGATCGCTGACCCGAATGGCAAGAGACTCAAAACGTCCTGTCAGCCACGCAGGCGTATGAGAACTAGCGGGAACAACCCAGGTTATCGGTCCTGGCCAGCTCGCGAACATTCTCTCTTTTTGCGCCACAGAAAGCTGCGCATCATCAATATAGGGCTGGAGCTGGTGATAATCAGCGGCAATCAGGATAAGCCCCTTTTCCACAGGGCGCTTCTTTAAGCGTAGAAGCTGCGCCACCGCAGATTCGCTATCGGGATCGCACCCCAGACCAAATACTGCTTCAGTGGGATAGGCGATAACGGTCCCCTTACGTAGCCGCTCAAGACACAGGATCGCTGATTCAGTTAAAACATTATTCGTCACTGCTTGTACCTGCTGTTACTGGCTTTCCACAAACTTTACTGGCGCAAAAGCGTTTTACCCCCTGCGTCGTCTTTTTCTCAACTAACAGTGGAAAATGACACACTTCACACTCCCCCTCTACCGGCGTGGCATTCAGCGAAAACTGGCAGTCAGGGTAACGATCGCAGGCGTGAAAGGTTTTCCCATACCGCGATCGACGCTGAACCAGATGACCCTGCTGGCACTGAGGACACTTAATTGAAGTTTCATCGGGCTTATCAATAAGTTCAGTATGCTCACACTGGGGGTAACGGCTGCAGGCAATAAACATTCCGTAGCGTCCCTGGCGCAGCGCAAGCTCTTCGTGACACGCTGGACAGTATTGTCCCTCAAGCACTTTTACCACGTGCCCTTCAGCCTGTTTTTTTAAAGGGCGTACGTAGTCACACTCGGGATAATGAGCGCATCCAAGAAAAGCGCCATGTTTCCCGGAGCGAATAACCAGTTCTGCCCCACATTGGGGGCAGGGTTCATTTTTTCGCACAGCGAAAAGCGCTGTTTTATTCATAGTTTTAAAACACCGGAGAAGCTCCTAGTGCACAATTCCTTCATTGACGTCGAAAAGAAGTTCTTCCACCTTTTGATAAGCGTTTTCACATCCAGGGATGTTAAACAGCACCATCAATACAACCCATTTGAGATCCTCAAGATCAAACTCAAGTGTATCCAGCGCCATTATACGTTCGATAACCATTTCGCGGGTTTCAAGATTAAGTACCTGTATTTGCTCCAGGAACAAAATAAAACCCCGGCAGTTGGCATCTAAACGCTGGCTCTCTTCATCGGTGTAGATACGCATAGACAGCGGATCGGTCGCGAGCAGAATTGGCGCAACTAAGCCGTCCTGATAATCTGCAAGCTTTTCCAACCAGTTCAACGCATTATAAATGTCTTCACGATGAAAACCTGCATCGGTCAAATCGTCTGTCAATTTATCCTGATCAACGCGCATTTCTGCTTCGCTATGGATATACGTTTCAAATAAGTACATTAGTACGTCGAACATGGCTTGCCCTCCTCAATCGGACATAGCCGCCGGGTACAGCTGCGATCCACCCTGCTAACTCCAACTCAAGCAGCTTAGCTACGATGGCTGGCACAGGTTGGCCGGCACGTTCAGCGACGACGTCAACAGGTGTAACCTCATCTCCTACGTTAGTCAACACATCGGCAAATGGCAATGCCGTATTACCCTCGTCGGCAGAATATGTTGGTTGAGGGTCGGGTAACCAGTCCAGTTCACTATTGAGTTGTTCAAGAATAGTATTGGGATGAGCAGTTAACAGTGCGCCCTGCTGAATGAGCCAGTTCGTGCCTTCACTGCCCGGGTTACCAATAGCACCCGGTAATGCGAAGATTTCCCGATTTTGTTCTAACGCCAGTCGTGCCGTAACCAGAGAACCACTCTTCATACATGCTTCGACGACTAATACCCCGAGGCTGAGCCCGCTGATAATTCTGTTGCGCTGTGGGAAATGGTAAGGCATGGGGCGCGCGGATAAAGGGAATTCAGACACCAGCGCTCCCCCTCCCGCGATAATATCTTTAGCCAGTTGAGCATGACGGCGGGGATAGATACATTTCAGCCCGCTGCCTAAGACGGCAAGCGTTTTGCCTTTGACCTCCAGCGTAGCGCGATGAGCCACGCTGTCGATACCCAGCGCCAGGCCGCTGGTAATAGTCAGGCCGCTTAATGCGAGCGCCTGAGCGAAACAGGTTCCCCAACATCTGCCATAAGGCGAGCAGTTACGGCTACCCACAATCGCAATTTGCGGCGTTGAAAGGAGCCCCGGGTCGCCTTCAACGAAGAGTATCGTCGGGAAGTCGGCTATCTGCCTTAACCGCTCAGGATAGAGTGGACTGGCACAGGTAATAAAATAGCGTTGGGGCTGCTCAAGCCAGTTAAGGGCTTCAGAAATAATGGTACGGTCATAATAAAGGAAGGCTTCCTTTTGCACTGGCGAAAAACCGACTAAGCCCAATTCCCTCTCTGTTACCGCTGGCTGGAGAAGCAACATTTCAACAATCTGCTGACAGTGCTGACGTGGTAAACCCTTAACGCACGAGAGGCGTAACCAAATCTCCATGGGTGTCATTGCTACATCCTTGTCAGAGGCCTCTCAGCCCCTCCCTAACCGAGCAGGAATGCTGTCAATCATGCCCTGAAATGTCTACAATAAGAGTTATAAACATCTAATCCCTTGAACACAGATCTGGAAAGTTATGTCAGTTTTACAGGTATTACATTTTCCTGACGAGCGCCTACGCACCGTCGCGAAACCCGTTAAAGAAGTCGATGCTAATGTCCAGCGTATCGTGGATGATATGTTCGAAACGATGTACGCCGAGGAAGGCATTGGTCTGGCTGCCACCCAGGTTGATATCCATCAGCGTATTATTGTTATCGATGTTTCTGAGAATCGTGATGAGCGCCTGGTGTTGATTAACCCGGAAATGCTTGAAAAGAGCGGCGAAACAGGTATTGAAGAGGGTTGTCTTTCTATTCCTGAGCAGCGCGCGCTGGTTCCCCGCGCCGAGAAGGTAAAAATACGCGCTTTGAACCGTGAAGGCATTAGCTTCGAGCTTGAAGCGGATGACCTGCTTGCGATTTGTATCCAGCACGAGATGGATCATCTGGTCGGCAAACTGTTTATTGATTATCTGTCGCCAATGAAGCGCCAGCGTATTCGTCAGAAACTGGAAAAACTTTATCGCCAGAGCGCGCGTGATTAACCCGTGCCATAAAAAGGTAAGAGCGTGTCTGACTCCCTGAAAATTATTTTTGCCGGAACACCCGATTTTGCCGCGCGCCATCTTGCTGCGCTACTGTCATCCGGCCACAACGTTGTAGGTGTTTTCACCCAGCCGGACCGCCCTGCCGGGCGTGGCAATAAGCTCACGGCCAGCCCGGTTAAACAGCTTGCAGAGCAGCATGGTCTGCCTGTTTTCCAGCCTAAATCACTGCGTCCCGAAGAGAATCAGCAGTGGGTTGCCCAGCTTCATGCTGATGTTATGGTCGTGGTCGCCTACGGCCTGATTTTACCGGAGGCGGTGCTGGCAATGCCTCGTCTGGGCTGCATAAACGTGCATGGCTCACTCCTTCCCAAATGGCGGGGCGCGGCACCTATTCAGCGTTCATTGTGGGCAGGGGACAGTGAAACCGGCGTCACTATTATGCAAATGGACGTCGGCCTGGATACCGGCGATATGCTGCGTAAGCTCTCCTGTCCGATTGAGCCTGAGGATACCAGCGCCTCGCTGTACAACAAGCTCGCTGACCTGGGTCCTAAGGGCATGTTGGATACCCTCGCGCAGCTCGCCAGCGGAACGGCCGTTCCTGAGGTGCAGAACGAAGCACTGGTCAGCTACGCAGAAAAACTGAGTAAAGAAGAAGCCAGGCTGGACTGGTCGCTATCTGCGTCACAGCTTGAACGCTGCATTCGCGCCTTTAATCCATGGCCAGTCAGTTATTTTGTCGTTGACGAGCAACCGGTGAAAGTATGGAAAGCATCGGTTCTGCCGCACGTGGATAAACAGGCTGGTGAGATAGTCCAGGCTGATAAAAGGGGTATTCAGGTTGCAACGGCAGACGGCGTACTGAATATCGAAGAGCTCCAGCCTGCGGGTAAAAAAGCCATGCCGGTTCAGGATCTCCTCAATTCCCGCCGTGACTGGTTCATTCCGGGCAATATCCTTGCCTGATACATCGCCCGGCTTTATGTCGGGCTGATTTTGACTTGCGATCCCTTATGAAAAAAATGACTAATTTGCGCAGCGTTGCTGCCCAGACCATTGAGAAAGTGGTCGAGCAGGGGCAGTCCCTGAGCAATGTACTGCCCGCTGCCCAGAAGTCCCTTGCGGAAAAAGATGGCGCTCTGCTTCAGGAGCTCTGTTATGGCGTGTTGCGTACGCTTCCTCAGCTTGAGTGGCTGATCGGCCAGCTAATGGAGCGACCTTTAACAGGTAAACAACGCACCATACATTTTTTGATTATGGTTGGGCTTTATCAGCTGATATTTACTCGTATACCTGCCCACGCCGCGCTGGCTGAAACGGTGGAAGGTGCCGTCGCTCTGAAACGCCAGCAGTTTAAAGGGGTTATTAACGGCGTGCTGCGTCAGTTCCTGCGCCAGCAGGAAGCCCTGACTGAGGCAATGAATAGCGATGAGCGTAACCACCTCCATCCTAAATGGCTGCTGACAAGGCTACAGCTGGCATGGCCCGATCGATGGCGTCAGATTGTTGACGCTAATAACCAGCGTCCGCCTATGTGGCTGCGGGTTAACCGGCAGCATCATACCCGTGATGCCTGGCTCTCTCTTCTACAGGATGCGGGTAAAAACGCTGTCCCGCATCCTGAGCACCCTGACGCGCTGAGGCTTGAAGCCCCCTGTGGTGTAAGCCAGCTGCCGGGTTTCGCCGAGGGATGGGTGACGGTTCAGGATGCTTCAGCCCAGGGCTGTGTATCACTGCTGGATCCACAGAATGGTGAATCGATTCTGGATCTGTGTGCTGCACCTGGCGGAAAAACGACCCATATCCTCGAAGCGGCACCACAGGCAACCGTGTTGGCTGTGGATGTTGATGCCCAGCGGCTTTCCCGTATCAGTGAAAATCTTCAGCGACTTAATTTGTCAGCCGACGTTAGAGTCGGCGATGGCAGAACACCGGCAGAATGGTGCGGAGAAACCCAGTTTGACCGCATTCTGCTTGATGCGCCCTGCTCTGCCACCGGCGTAATACGACGTCATCCTGACATTAAATGGTTACGTCGTGACCGTGATATCGCAGAGCTCGTAGCATTGCAGGCAAATATTCTGGATGCCATCTGGCCACATCTCAAAACCGGTGGCACTCTACTTTATGCCACCTGTTCAGTATTGCCGGAAGAGAACCACTTGCAGATCGCCGCATTTATGACGCGACATAATGATGCTGTGCATATTGAGATCGGCGATACCACCTTAGCGGGTCGGCAAGTTTTCCCCGATCCAGCCGGTGGCGATGGCTTCTACTATGCGAAGTTAATAAAGAAATAAACGTTGGGCCATGCGATATTCCACGTGGCCCTTAATGGCCCCAACAATCAGACTGAAGCATAATGAAAATAATCATTCTTGGCGCTGGTCAGGTGGGTGGTACCCTCGCTGAAAACCTGGTAGGCGAAAATAACGATATCACGGTCGTAGACACTAATGCGATTCGCCTTCGCCAGCTACAGGATAAGTACGACCTGCGGGTGGTTCAGGGTCATGGTTCTCATCCGCGCGTACTGCGTGAAGCTGGCGCGGAAGATGCTGATATGCTGGTGGCAGTAACCAATTCTGATGAAACGAATATGGTCGCCTGCCAGGTTGCCTATTCTCTGTTTAATACCCCAAACCGCATCGCCCGCATACGTGCGCCGGATTATATCCGTGATGCAGATAAGCTTTTCATTCCTGAAGCGGTGCCAATTGATCATCTGATCTCTCCCGAACAGCTGGTTATTGATAATATTTACCGCCTAATCGAGTATCCCGGTGCACTGCAGGTGGTAAATTTCGCTGAGGGCAAAGTCAGCCTTGCGGTAGTCAAAGCGTATTACGGTGGGCCCCTGGTAGGGAATGCACTTTCCGTCATGCGCGATCATATGCCGCATATAGATACGCGTGTGGCGGCGATTTTCCGCCAGGACAGGCCCATTCGCCCTCAGGGTTCAACCATCGTTGAAGCCGGGGATGAAGTATTCTTCATTGCGGCCAGCCAGCATATCAGAGCGGTGATGAGCGAGTATCAGCGGCTGGAGAAGCCTTATAAGCGCATTATGATCGTAGGCGGGGGTAATATAGGTTCCGGTTTAGCCCTGCGTCTTGAGAAAAATTACAGCGTAAAACTGATTGAACGCGATCAGCAACGCGCGGCCGAGCTGGCTGAACTCTTACAGAATACCATTGTGTTTTACGGAGATGCGTCCGATCAGGAACTGCTTGCCGAGGAACACATCGATCAGATCGATCTTTTTATCGCGATCACTAATGATGATGAAGCCAACATTATGTCAGCGATGCTGGCTAAAAAGATGGGGGCCAAAAAGGTGATGGTACTGATCCAGCGTAAGGCCTATGTCGATCTGGTTCAGGGTAGCGTCATAGATATCGCTATATCCCCGCAGCAGGCAACAATATCGGCGTTATTAGGGCATGTGCGTAAGGCTGATATTGTCGGGGTATCATCGCTGCGCCGTGGCGTAGCAGAAGCCATTGAGGCGATTGCTCACGGCGATGAGACAACCTCCCGGGTTGTAGGGCGGGAAATCAACGATATTAAACTGCCTCCCGGTACGCTAATTGGCGCGGTTGTGCGTGGCGATGACGTCATGATCGCCAATAACAACCTGCGCATTGAGCAGGGAGATCACGTTATCATGTTCCTTACCGACAAAAAGTTTGTGGGAGATGTTGAAAGGCTCTTTCAGCCTAGTCCCTTTTTCCTCTGACAGTTCGAGCGGCCTTCTCACTGTCACCCCCTCCGGGGTGGCAGCTTAAATTTTTCCGCTTCATTCTGGTAAAAACGGGATCGTTTGTTAGACTTATCATCTGGTAAAGGATTGGAGAGAACAATGAGTTTATTCAAAGAGTTTCGTGATTTCGCCATGCGCGGCAATGTTGTCGACCTGGCAGTTGGTGTCATTATTGGTGCGGCATTCGGTAAAATTGTTTCTTCACTGGTGGCAAACATCATTATGCCACCGCTGGGTCTTTTAATCGGGGGAGTGGACTTCAAATCGTTCGCCTGGGTACTTAAGCCTGCGGTTGGCGATACACCCGCGGTCGTAATGCAGTACGGTATTTTTATTCAGACCGTGTTTGATTTTGTTATCGTCGCGTTCGCCATCTTTATGGCTATCAAGCTGATGAACAAACTGCATAAGAAAAAGGAAGTGGAAAAACCCGCTCCGAAGCCCAGTGTCGAAGAAACCCTTCTCACTGAAATTCGCGATTTGCTGAAACAGCAGAATGGTCAGCCCTGATTACGACTTTCTTATTAAGAAAACCGCCGACGGCGGTTTTTTTATGCCCGGAAAATCAGAAGGCCAGTGGTAAAGCTCTCTTTACCACTGGCCTCCCAGTTACCCTTTTTAGCGTGTTTGTCTTTACGCCGGAAGCTGCCCTTACCCTTGTGGTTCACTTCGATCCTGACTTTAAACAAAGGATCGTGCAGTAATGCTTCAATCGCATTATCGCGGATCACACCTTTTTTGTGTTGATAACCTGACATCTTTTGCTCCTTAATGAGTAACGGCAAGAATATAGAGCTCACCGGATAAAAAATCAATCTACTACAGCAATTTCACCTTTTTCCAGCGCTTCGAGGATCGAACAGTAGAGGCTACTGTGTGAAGTGCCGCAGCACGCATCATTCAGTCTTTTCAACGAACGTTGCATATTCTGTAGCTCAGTAATCATCCCTTCTACTTCCAACAAACGTTTCTTCACGATACCCTTCGATTCCTCGCAGGTATGATGCGCGGGATCCACGCGGATCGACAGTAATTCACGTATTGCCTCAAGGCTAAACCCCAGCTGTCTCCCATAGCGAATGAATTTCAGTCGCTGTAAATCATTGTCGCTGTAGAGGCGAAAACCACCTTCAGTACGGATTTCATGATCCATCATCTGCTGCTTTTCATAGTAGCGGATAGTATCTGGTGTCACATCGGCCAGTTTGGCCAGCTGACCAATTTTAAACATCACTCCTCTCCTTTAAAATGTCGATGGACACGGTTGCTATAATCGCCCTGTAAAAATGCAGTGCTCATCCCAGCCTGCCTGAGTTTCATTTCCAGTAAAACCAGCCGCTTTGCACATTGCTCATAGCTGTCATCATCGGGTGTAAGCCCTGCCAGTAATTGGTCCAGCTCGACCGCTTCGCGCCGTATTTCAAGCTCTGGTGGAAGATAACCGGAATTTTTCATCAGACGATATGCCGCACGCAGCTCGGGGGGAACGTGGCTGTCGTCATCCAGTACAAGCTTTTTGCCGCTACCCGAAAGACCATCCAGTTCACCATTCTTTTGCGCTTCGGCAATATGCTGCTCAACCAACTGATCTATTAGCCACATAATTCACCCGCAGTAACGGAAGGGAAGATATAAGGATAACGCTTGAAGAGGAAGAGGGGAATTTCGGACATAAAAAAACCGGGCAAGCCCGGTTTTTCCAACATACAGCAGATTACTCTGCTGCAGCTTCTGCTTGAGCTTCTGGACGATCAACCAGCTCGATGTAAGCCATCGGAGCGTTGTCACCAGCGCGGAAGCCACACTTCAGAATACGAGTGTAACCACCGGCACGGCTCGCAAAACGCGGGCCCAGCTCGTTAAACAGTTTTGCCACGATCTCGTTATCACGAGTGCGGGCGAATGCCAGACGACGATTAGCTACGCTGTCGGTCTTGGCAAGAGTAATCAGCGGCTCAACTACACGACGCAGCTCTTTCGCTTTTGGCAAGGTCGTCTTGATGATCTCATGACGAACCAAAGAGCCAGCCATGTTGCGGAACATAGCCTGACGATGGCTGCTGTTGCGGTTCAGTTGACGACCACTCTTACGATGGCGCATGACCTTATCCTTCTCAGTGAAACCTTAACCTGTGATCGGGTTATTCATCAGCAATGCTAGCGGGCGGCCAGTTTTCCAGGCGCATGCCCAGAGACAAACCACGAGAAGCCAGCACATCTTTAATCTCGGTAAGAGATTTTTTACCAAGGTTAGGCGTTTTAAGCAGCTCAACCTCAGTACGCTGTACCAGATCACCGATGTAGTGGATAGCTTCTGCCTTAAGGCAGTTAGCAGAGCGGACAGTCAATTCCAGATCGTCAACAGGGCGCAGCAGGATCGGATCGAATTCTGGTTTCTCTTCTTTCACTTCCGGCTGACGTACATCACGTAAGTCAACGAAAGCTTCGAGTTGTTCTGCCAGGATGGTTGCCGCACGGCGGATCGCTTCTTCAGGATCAATAGTGCCGTTGGTTTCCATTTCGATGACCAGCTTGTCCAGGTCAGTACGCTGTTCAACACGCGCTGCTTCAACATTGTAGGCGATACGCTCTACAGGGCTGTAACAGGCGTCAACTAACAGACGACCGATCGGGCGCTCATCTTCTTCCGAATGAATTCGGGCAGAAGCCGGCACATAACCACGACCACGCTGAACTTTGATACGCATGCTGATAGCAGCGTTTTCATCGGTCAGATGGCAGATCACGTGCTGCGGCTTGACGATTTCGACATCACCATCATGGGTGATATCGGCTGCAGTCACAGGGCCAATGCCAGATTTATTCAGAGTAAGAACAACTTCATCTTTCCCCTGAACTCTTACCGCCAGCCCTTTCAGGTTGAGCAGGATTTCCAGGATATCTTCCTGTACGCCCTCTTTGGTGCTGTACTCATGTAGTACACCATCAATTTCAACCTCGGTCACCGCGCAACCCGGCATTGATGAAAGCAGAATACGGCGCAGTGCGTTACCAAGAGTATGGCCAAAGCCACGCTCTAAAGGCTCAAGGGTCACCTTGGCGTGCGTCGAACTCACTTGCTCGATATCTACCAGGCGCGGTTTTAGAAACTCTGTCACAGAACCCTGCATTGTGTCCTCTCTTTGGTACTAAGCTTTACTTGGAGTAAAGCTCGACGATCAGGTGTTCGTTAATGTCCGCAGACAGATCGGTACGTTCAGGAATACGCTTGAACACACCTTCCATCTTAGTTGCATCAACTTCCAGCCAGGTTGGCTTTTCACGCTGTTCAGCCAGCTCCAGAGCGGCTTTCACGCGAGACTGCTTTTTGGCTTTCTCACGGATGCTAACAACGTCATTCGGAGTTACCTGATAAGAAGCGATGCTAACAACGCGGCCATTTACCATGATAGATTTGTGGCTAACCAGCTGACGTGCTTCTGCACGAGTGGCACCAAAGCCCATACGATAAACAACGTTGTCCAGACGACCTTCCAGCAGAGCTAACAGGTTTTCACCCGTGTTGCCTTTCAGACGTGCAGCTTCTTTATAATAGTTACGGAACTGACGCTCCAGCACGCCGTAGATACGACGAACTTTCTGCTTTTCACGTAACTGTACGCCATAATCAGACAGACGCGGTTTACGCGCACCGTGCTGACCAGGAGCTTGTTCAATCTTACACTTGGTATCAATCGCGCGAACACCAGACTTCAAAAAGAGGTCTGTACCTTCGCGACGGCTCAGCTTGAGCTTAGGACCCAAATATCTTGCCATTTTCTTTCTCCAACATTCCTAAAAAACGGGCGTTATACGCGACGTTTTTTCGGCGGACGACAACCGTTGTGAGGGATCGGAGTCACATCAGTAATATTCGTGATGCGGAAACCAGCAGCGTTCAGAGCACGAATCGTAGACTCGCGGCCTGGACCTGGACCCTTAACCATAACTTCCAGGTTCTTAATACCGTACTCTTTCACGGCGTCAGCACAGCGTTCAGCAGCAACCTGAGCTGCAAACGGAGTCGACTTACGAGAACCACGGAAACCGGAACCACCGGCTGTTGCCCAACCCAACGCATTACCCTGACGATCGGTAATAGTCACGATGGTGTTGTTAAAAGACGCATGGACATGAGCCACGCCATCAGAGACTTGCTTTCTTACACGCTTACGTGCACGAACTGGTGCCTTTGCCATTATTCAATCACCCCGATTATTTCTTGATCGGTTTACGCGGACCCTTGCGGGTACGTGCGTTGGTCTTGGTACGCTGACCGCGCACTGGAAGACCACGACGATGACGTAAACCACGATAGCAACCAAGGTCCATAAGACGCTTGATGCTCAGGGTGACTTCACGACGCAGATCGCCTTCAACAACAAATTTTGATACTGCATCACGCAGAATATCGATTTGCTCTTCAGACAGCTCACTGATCTTAACATTTTCTGCAATACCCGTTGATGCACAGATAGCCTGTGAGCGGGTCTTGCCGATACCGAAAATTGCAGTTAACGCGATAACGGTATGTTTATGATCAGGAATGTTAATGCCTGCTATACGGGCCACTATGCACTCCTACTATTCAAATATGCGTCCCATGCCGAAAAGCCCGTTTTCAGGATACTCAAATGGGAAACGCATAGACATACAAAAGATTGGCTGGCTAATCTAGCCAGCTCAACCCGACTTTGCAAGAAAAATATGCGAATAATCAGCCTTGACGCTGTTTATGCTTAGGCTCGGCGCTGCAAATCACACGTACGACACCATCACGACGGACGATTTTGCAGTTACGACATAATTTCTTGACGGAAGCACGAACTTTCATTTTTACTCTCCGTAACTTCTCAAGCGCCTGATTAACGGCCGTAGCCTTTCAGGTTTGCTTTCTTCAATGCAGACTCATATTGACTGGACATCATCAGAGTTTGCACTTGAGCCATAAAGTCCATGATGACAACGACTACAATCAGCAGCGATGTACCGCCGAAGTAGAATGGAACTTTCATCGCATCACGCATGAACTCCGGGATCAGGCAGATAAAGGTAATGTAGAGCGCACCAACCAGAGTCAGGCGTGTCATTACTTTATCAATATACTTCGCCGTCTGTTCTCCCGGACGAATTCCTGGAACAAATGCACCAGACTTCTTCAGGTTATCTGCTGTTTCACGTGGGTTGAAAACCAACGCGGTATAAAAGAAACAGAAGAAGATGATTGCAGTCGCATAGAGTAACACATAAAGCGGCTGTCCGGGCTGCAAATACATTGAAATAGTTGTCAGCCAGTTCCAACCGGTACCGCCACCGAACCATGATGCAATCGTGGCCGGAAACAGAATGATACTGGAAGCAAAGATTGCTGGGATAACCCCGGCCATATTCACTTTCAGTGGTAAATGTGTGCTCTGTGCAGCATAGACTCGACGGCCTTGCTGACGTTTCGCATAGTTCACCACAATGCGGCGTTGACCACGCTCAACGAAAACAACGAAGAAGGTCACTGCAAATACGAGAACTGCAACCAACAGCAACAGGAGGAAGTGCAGGTCGCCTTGCCGTGCTTGCTCGATGGTATGGCCAATGGCCGGCGGCAATCCCGCAACAATACCCGCGAAGATAATGATTGAGATACCGTTACCGATACCTCGTTCAGTTATCTGTTCACCCAGCCACATCAGGAACATTGTTCCGGTGACCAGGCTAACAACAGCAGTGAAGTAGAAAGCAAAGCCTGGGTTTAATACCAGGCCCTGCATTCCAGGCATATTCGGTAAACCGGTAGCAATACCGACCGACTGAAATATACCTAATACCAGAGTACCGTAGCGGGTGTACTGGCTAATCTTGCGACGACCAGCCTCCCCTTCTTTCTTAATTTCTGCTAACGCTGGATGAACCACCGTCAGCAGCTGGATAATAATAGAGGCCGAAATGTACGGCATAATACCCAGGGCAAAGATAGAAGCACGGCTCAGAGCACCACCAGAGAACATGTTAAACATTTCAATGATGGTGCCACGCTGTTGCTCAAGCAGTTTGGCAAGTACAGTGGCATCGATACCAGGGATTGGAATAAAAGAGCCAATGCGGAAAACAATTAGTGCACCAATCACAAACAGAAGTCTGCGTTTCAGTTCACCAAAACCACCTTTGGCACTTTGAAAATCTAATCCTGGTTGCTTAGCCATCTGCTACTTATTCCTCAATTGTACCGCCAGCAGCTTCGATTGCAGCACGTGCGCCTTTAGTGACACGCAGACCACGAACCGTAACCGGTGCAGCGACTTCGCCAGACAGGATAATCTTAGCGAACTCAATCTGAATACCGACAATGTTGGCAGCTTTCAGCGTGTTCAGGTCGACGATGCCGCCTTCAACTCGCGCCAGGTCAGACAGACGAACTTCTGCCGTAACCATAGCTTTACGTGAGGTGAAGCCGAACTTAGGCAGACGACGGTACAGAGGCATCTGGCCACCTTCGAAACCGCGACGTACGCCACCGCCAGAACGTGAGTTCTGACCTTTGTGACCACGACCAGCGGTCTTGCCGAGGCCAGAACCGATACCACGACCTACACGCTTCGCAGCGTGTTTAGACCCTTCGGCCGGAGACAGAGTATTTAAACGCATCTGTTACTCCTCCACTTTAACCATGTAGGAAATCGCGTTAACCATGCCGCGTACTGCTGGCGTGTCTTCACGCTCTACGGTGTGGTTAATACGACGCAGACCCAGGCCAAGCAGCGTTGCCTTGTGTTTTGGCAGACGACCGATTGCACTACGGGTTTGAGTAATTTTAATAGTCTTAGCCATGGTCAATTATCCCAGAATGTCTTCAACGGATTTACCACGCTTGGCAGCGACCATTTCTGGAGAACTCATATTGCCCAGGCCATCCAGCGTTGCACGAACCACGTTAATCGGGTTAGTGGAACCATAGGCTTTAGCCAGAACGTTATGAACCCCAGCGACTTCCAGAACGGCGCGCATTGCACCACCGGCAATGATACCGGTACCTTCAGAAGCCGGCTGCATGAACACGCGAGAACCCGTGTGCACGCCCTTAACAGGGTGCTGCAGGGTGCCGTTGTTCAGCGCGACGTTAATCATATTGCGACGAGCTTTTTCCATCGCTTTCTGGATCGCTGCTGGAACTTCACGCGCTTTACCGTAACCAAAACCGATGCGACCGTTACCGTCACCTACCACTGTCAGAGCAGTGAAGGAGAAAATACGACCACCTTTTACGGTTTTAGATACGCGATTTACCGCGATCAGCTTTTCCTGCAGTTCGCCAGCTTGTTTTTCGATGTGTGCCATCTTACACCTCTACCTTAGAACTGTAGGCCAGCTTCACGGGCAGCATCTGCCAGTGCCTGGACACGACCATGATATTGGAAACCAGAGCGGTCGAAAGAAACACCAGTGATGCCTTTTTCGATTGCGCGCTCAGCAACTGCTTTACCAACAGCTGCAGCGGCGTCTTTGTTTCCTGTGTACTTCAGTTGCTCACTGATTGCTTTTTCTACTGTAGAAGCAGCGACCAGGACTTCAGAGCCATTTGATGCAATTACCTGTGCGTAAATATGACGCGGGGTACGATGTACCACCAGGCGAGTTGCACCCAGCTCTTTGAGCTTGCGGCGTGCGCGGGTCGCACGACGGATACGAGCAGATTTCTTATCCATAGTGTTACCTTACTTCTTCTTAGCCTCTTTGGTACGCACGACTTCGTCGGCGTAACGAACACCCTTGCCTTTATAAGGCTCAGGACGACGGTAGGCGCGTATATCAGCTGCAACTTGTCCAATCAGCTGCTTATCAGCGCCCTTGAGCACGATTTCAGTCTGAGAAGGACATTCAGCAGTGATTCCCGCTGGCAGCTCGTGGTCAACAGGGTGAGAGAAGCCAAGAGCTAAACTCACGGAGTTGCCTTTAACGGCCGCACGATAACCTACACCAACCAGCTGCAACTTCTTAGAGAAGCCTTCGGTAACACCGATAACCATACCATTCAGCAGTGCACGAGAAGTACCAGCCTGCGCCCAACCATCCGCAAAACCTTCGCGTGGAGCGAAAGTAAGGGTGTTGTCAGCATGCTTAACTTCTACAGCTTTGTTGATAGTACGAGTCAGCTCGCCGTTTTTACCTTTAATCGAAATAACCTGACCGTCGAGTTTTATCTCTACGCCGGCAGGAATGACGACAGGTGCTTTAGCAACACGAGACATTCTTTCCTCCGTTAAGCTACGTAGCAGATAATTTCGCCACCAAGACCAGCCTGGCGCGCTGCACGATCGGTCATGACACCTTTAGAGGTAGAAATAACAGCGATACCCAGTCCTGCCATAACTTTTGGCAGCTCGTCTTTGCGTTTGTAAATGCGCAGACCTGGACGACTAACACGCTGAATGCTTTCTACCACTGCCTTGCCCTGGAAATACTTAAGAGTCAGTTCCAGTTCTGGCTTGGTGTCGCCTTCGATTTTAAATTCTTCAATATATCCTTCTTCCTTCAGCACGTTGGCGATTGCCACTTTCAGCTTGGAGGAAGGCATGGTGACCGCTACTTTATTCGCGGATTGACCGTTACGGATACGGGTCAGCATATCCGCGATCGGATCTTGCATGCTCATCTGTCTTTACTCCCGTGATTCAATTGGTGACAATTACCAGCTAGCCTTTTTAAGACCCGGGATCTCACCGCGCATTGCGGCTTCACGGACCTTGATACGGCTCAACCCGAACTTCCGCAGGAAAGCATGCGGACGACCAGTTTGGCGGCAGCGGTTACGCTGACGGGACGGGCTGGAATCACGCGGCAGAGTCTGCAGCTTAAGAACAGCATTCCAACGTTCTTCGTCGGATGAGTTCACACTAGAGATGATAGCTTTCAATTCCTCGCGTTTTGCGCGGTATTTATCAGCCAGTTTTACGCGAACGACTTCGCGTGCCTTCATCGATTGCTTAGCCATGAAGTAACCCTACCTTACTTGCGGAACGGGAAGTCAAAGGCAGCCAGCAGAGCACGGCCTTCATCGTCAGATTTCGCAGTAGTGGTAATGGTAATATCCAAACCACGAACGCGATCGACCTTGTCATAGTCGATTTCTGGGAAGATGATCTGCTCACGAACGCCCATGCTGTAGTTACCACGGCCGTCGAATGACTTAGCGGACAAGCCACGGAAGTCACGGATACGTGGAACAGCAATAGAAATCAGACGCTCAAAGAACTCCCACATGCGCTCGCCACGCAGAGTCACTTTACAGCCGATCGGATAGCCCTGACGGATTTTGAAGCCTGCAACTGATTTGCGTGCTTTGGTGATAAACGGCTTTTGACCGGAGATTGCTGCTAAGTCAGCTGCTGCGTTATCCAGCAGTTTCTTATCAGCGATCGCTTCACCCACACCCATATTCAGGGTGATCTTCTCGACCCGAGGGACTTGCATGACAGAATTGTAGCTAAACTCAGTCATGAGTTTGTTAACTACTTCGTCTTTGTAGTAATCATGCAGTTTCGCCATCGTACTACTCCAAATTACTTGATAGTTTCGCTGTTAGACTTGAAGAAACGGACTTTTTTGCCGTCTTCGAATCTAAAGCCTACACGGTCAGCCTTACCGGTGGCAGTGTTGTAAAGCGCAACGTTAGAAACCTGCACAGCAGCTTCCTTTTCAACGATGCCGCCTGGTTGGTTCAGAGCCGGAACCGGCTTCTGATGTTTCTTCACCAGGTTGATACCTTCAACAATGACCTTGCCAGAAGACAGGACACTTTTAACTTTACCGCGCTTACCTTTATCTTTGCCGGTCAGCACGATAACTTCGTCATCGCGACGGATTTTAGCTGCCATTTTTCGCTCCTTAGAGTACTTCTGGTGCCAGAGAGATAATTTTCATGAACTTTTCAGTACGAAGTTCACGAGTTACCGGCCCAAAAATACGCGTACCGATTGGCTGCTCACTGTTATTATTTAAAATAACGCATGCATTACCATCGAAGCGAATGACAGAACCGTCCGGGCGACGAACACCCTTCCTGGTGCGCACCACTACCGCTTTCAGCACATCACCTTTCTTAACCTTACCGCGAGGAATTGCTTCCTTGATGGTAATTTTGATGATATCGCCTACGCCTGCGTAGCGACGGTGCGAGCCACCCAGAACCTTGATACACATTACGCGACGTGCACCGGAGTTGTCGGCGACGTTCAGCATAGTCTGTTCTTGGATCATTTTAGTGCTCCGCTAATGTCAACTACTACTTCGGGACCTGATTCAGGTCGTTTAAAAGCCCCATAATTGAGGGCGCAGCATTATAACACCGCTTCTCGCATAAGGGTAGAAAAAATAAACGGCTCAATCGAGCCGTTTATCTTATTTTTTAAGAGGGCTAATTCTATTACAGAATCGCTTTCTCTACAACGCGAACCAGCGTCCAGGACTTAGTCTTGGACAGCGGACGGCATTCGCGGATTTCAACCACGTCGCCAGTACCGCATTCGTTGTTCTCGTCGTGTACGTGCAGTTTAGTCGTACGCTTGATGAACTTACCGTAGATAGGGTGTTTCACAAAACGTTCGATAGCGACAACGATGGATTTCTCCATTTTGTTGCTAGTCACACGACCTTGCAGAGTACGGATTTTATCGGTCATTACGCACCCGCCTTCTCAGTCAGTAAAGTCTTAACGCGCGCGACATCACGGCGCACATTCTTCAACAGATGAGTCTGTTGAAGCTGGCCTGATGCCGCCTGCATGCGCAGATTAAACTGCTCACGCAGAAGGTTAAGCAGCTCAGTGTTAAGCTCTTCAACGCTTTTTTCACGCAGCTCTGTTGCTTTCATTACATCACCGTCTTAGTTACAAAGGTGGTTTTGATAGGCAGTTTTGCTGCTGCCAGCTTGAATGCTTCACGGGCCAGCTCTTCCGGCACGCCGTCCATTTCATACAGGACTTTACCAGGCTGGATCAAGGCAACCCAATACTCAACGTTACCTTTACCTTTACCCATACGCACTTCAAGTGGCTTCTCGGTAATTGGTTTGTCCGGGAATACGCGGATCCAAATTTTACCTTGACGCTTAACTGCACGGGTCATAGCACGACGTGCTGCTTCGATCTGACGAGCGGTCAGACGACCACGGCCAACAGCTTTCAGACCGAAAGTACCGAAGCTAACATCCGTGCCGGCAGCCAGACCACGGTTGCGGCCTTTGTGCATTTTACGGAATTTTGTACGCTTTGGTTGTAACATCAGCGACTCTCCTTACTTACGGCCTTTACGCTGCTGCTTTTTAGGTTGAGCAGCCGGTTCCGGTTGTTCAACAGCAGCCATACCACCCAGGATCTCGCCTTTGAAGATCCATACCTTAACGCCGATTACACCGTAAGTGGTGTGCGCTTCAGAGGTGTTGTAGTCAATGTCAGCACGCAGGGTGTGCAACGGCACGCGGCCTTCACGGTACCATTCGGTACGCGCGATTTCAGCACCGCCCAGACGGCCACTAACTTCAACTTTGATCCCTTTAGCGCCCAGACGCATTGCGTTCTGTACTGCACGCTTCATAGCACGACGGAACATCACACGACGCTCCAGCTGTGAAGTGATGCTGTCAGCAACCAATTTAGCGTCCAGTTCCGGTTTACGGACTTCGGCGATATTGATCTGTGCAGGTACGCCAGCGATATCAGCTACGACCTTGCGCAGTTTTTCTACGTCTTCGCCTTTCTTACCGATAACGATACCAGGGCGAGCGGTGTGAATGGTCACACGAATGCTCTTAGCCGGGCGCTCGATAACGATACGAGATACGGACGCTTTTGCCAGTTCTTTAGTCAAAAACTGACGTACTTTAAAGTCGCTGTCCAGGTTGTCAGCGAATTCTTTGGTATTTGCGAACCAGGTAGAGTTCCAGGGTTTAACAATACCCAGGCGAATACCATTAGGATGTACTTTCTGACCCATTGCTAGTCTCCAGAGTCTCAGCGATCGGACACAACCACAGTAATGTGGCTGGTGCGCTTCAGGATGCGATCTGCACGACCTTTTGCACGCGGCATAATGCGCTTCATGCTAGGGCCTTCATCAACGAAGATTTTCGTGATTTTCAGATCATCAATGTCAGCGCCATCGTTGTGTTCGGCGTTAGCAATGGCAGATTCCAGAACTTTTTTGACCAGTACAGCCGCTTTCTTATTGGTGTAGGTCAAAATGTCCAGAGCCTGCGACACTTTCTTACCGCGTACAAGATCTGCTACCAGGCGAACCTTCTGCGCAGAAGAACGAGCGTGGCGATGTTTAGCGATAGTTTCCATCTCTTCCTCCTGCCTTAGCGTTTCTTGGCTTTCTTATCAGCCGTGTGGCCGCGATAAGTACGGGTCGGTGCAAATTCACCCAGTTTGTGACCGACCATTTCATCGGAAACAAAAACAGGAACGTGCTGACGACCATTATGGACAGCGATGGTCAAACCGATCATGTTAGGGAAGATCGTTGAACGACGGGACCAGGTGCGCAAAGGCTTCTTGTCTCCGCTTTCCACCGCTTTCTCTACCTTCTTCAGCAAGTGCAGGTCAATAAAAGGACCTTTCTTGAGAGAACGTGGCATGGCTTATCCTCTAAAATTATTTGCTACGGCGACGTACGATAAATTTATCAGTACGCTTGTTGCTACGGGTCTTCTTACCTTTGGTCTGAACGCCCCACGGTGAAACCGGGTGCTTACCAAAGTTACGACCTTCACCACCACCGTGCGGGTGATCGACTGGGTTCATCGCAGTACCGCGAACGGTAGGACGAACACCGCGCCAACGAGCTGCACCGGCTTTACCCAGAACGCGAAGCATATGCTCAGCGTTACCGACTTCGCCCAGGGTCGCGCGGCAGTCAATTTCGACTTTACGCATTTCACCAGAACGCAGACGCAGGGTAACGTAGGAACCTTCACGCGCAACGATCTGCACGTAAGCACCAGCTGAGCGAGCAATCTGACCGCCTTTGCCTGGTTTCATTTCTACGTTGTGTACGGTAGAACCCACTGGGATGTTACGCATCGGCAGGGTGTTACCTGCTTTGATCGCCGCATCAACGCCAGACTGAATCTGGTCGCCAGCTTTCAGGCCTTTAGGGGCCAGGATGTAACGGCGCTCGCCGTCTTTGTACAGAACCAGCGCGATGTTCGCGGAGCGGTTCGGATCGTACTCAAGACGTTCAACGGTTGCCGGGATACCATCTTTGTTGCGTTTGAAGTCAACAATACGGTAAGCCTGCTTGTGACCACCACCGATATGACGGGTAGTGATACGACCATTGTTGTTACGGCCACCGGATTTGCTGTTTTTTTCTACCAGCGGGGCGAATGGTTTGCCCTTGTGCAGCTCAGGGTTCACCACTTTAACTACGTGGCGACGACCCGGAGATGTCGGTTTACATTTAACAACTGCCATTGTTCTTCTCCTCCGACTTACTCAGCGCCGCCGACGAAGTCCAGATTCTGGCCTTCCTTCAGGGTGACGTAAGCTTTTTTCCAGTCGTTACGACGACCAGTACGCTGTCCGTGGCGTTTAACTTTCCCTTTAACAACCAGGGTGTTAACAACCTCTACTTCCACTTCGAAAAGTTTCTGCACAGCGGCTTTGATTTCTGCTTTGGTCGCATCTTTAGCAACTTTGAGAACGATGGTGTTGGTTTTTTCCATCGCAGCAGACGCTTTTTCAGATACGTGCGGCGCGCGCACGACTTTCAGCAGACGTTCTTCACGGATCATGCCAGCATCTCCTCAACTTGCTTAACTGCGTCAGCAGTCATAACGACTTTGTCGAAGGCGATCAGGCTAACTGGGTCGATACCTGCTGCATCACGAACGTCAACCTTGTACAGGTTACGGGCGGCCAGGAACAGGTTCTCTTCCAGTTCACCAGTGATGATCAGCACGTCTTCCAGCGCCATATCTTTCAGTTTCTCTACCAGCAGCTTAGTTTTAGGCGCTTCGAGAGAGAACTGCTCAACAACGATCAGACGTTCTTGACGTACCAGTTCGGACAGGATGCTTTTCAGCGCGCCGCGGTACATCTTTTTGTTTACTTTTTGACTGTGGTCCTGAGGCTTCGCAGCAAAGGTCACACCACCTGAACGCCAGATTGGGCTCTTTACAGAACCTGCACGCGCACGGCCGGTACCTTTCTGGCGCCACGGTTTTTTACCGGAACCAGTTACTTCAGCGCGGGTCTTCTGAGCACGAGTACCTTGACGGGCACCTGCTGCATAAGCAACAACAACCTGGTGTACTAGCGCTTCGTTGAAATCACGACCGAAGGTAGTTTCGGAAACAGTCAGCGCGCTTTGCGCGTCTTTCAATACTAATTCCATTGCTATCCCCTTACGCCTTAACAGCTGGTTTAACGATCAGGTCGCAACCGGTAGCACCGGGTACAGCACCTTTAACCAGCAGCAGGTTGCGCTCAGCGTCAACGCGTACCACGTCCAGGCTCTGAACAGTTACACGTTCGTTGCCCATCTGGCCTGCCATTTTCTTGCCTTTAAACACTTTGCCCGGAGTCTGGTTCTGACCGATAGAACCCGGTACGCGGTGAGACAAGGAGTTACCGTGGGTAGCATCCTGAGTACGGAAGTTCCAGCGCTTAACAGTACCGGCAAAACCTTTACCTTTAGATGTGCCCGTAACGTCAACTTTTTTCACGTCAGCGAAAATATCAACGTTAATGCTCTGACCTACGGTGAACTCTGAACCTTCAGCGGTACGGAATTCCCACAGACCACGGCCAGCTTCTACGCCAGCTTTAGCAAAGTGGCCTGCTTCAGGTTTCGTTACGCGGTTAGCTTTTTTAGCACCGGCAGTTACCTGGATAGCAGTGTAGCCGTCGTTTTCCAGGCTCTTAACCTGAGTCACGCGGTTTGCTTCAATTTCAATCACGGTTACTGGGATAGATACGCCATCTTCAGTGAAGATACGGGTCATGCCCACTTTTTTACCGACTAAACCAATCATTGTTTCAACCTCTCAATCGCTCAATGACCTGATTAACCCAGGCTGATCTGCACGTCAACACCTGCAGCCAGATCCAGACGCATCAGAGCATCAACCGTTTTTTCAGTTGGCTCAACGATGTCAACCAGACGCTTGTGAGTGCGAATTTCATACTGATCGCGCGCATCTTTATTGACGTGCGGAGAGATCAGAACGGTAAAGCGCTCTTTGCGGGTCGGCAGCGGGATGGGACCACGTACCTGCGCACCAGTGCGCTTGGCAGTCTCAACGATTTCCGCAGTTGATTGATCGATCAGACGATGATCAAACGCTTTAAGACGGATACGGATTCTTTGGTTCTGCATGAGACCAGAGCTCCAATTATTTATAAACGAAAAAAATTACTACCCGCACCCATTACGATTGATGGGGGAGTGTAATCGTCTGCACATAACTCCCCAATTGGGAGTATTGTCAGGGTCGCTATTCGCTCTCCTGCGGTTCAGATTGAACCGGGCCGTCATTTCTGACAGGCCCGCGCATTATACGTAGCTCAGCCCGTAAAGCAACCTGTTTCTGGTTCAAAGGGGGAAAAGCTGGGCCGGGGGCGGCGGGAAATAGCGCTGGAAAGTTATCGCCCCTGCGACCAGTGAGAGAATACGTCGTTGATTTCCCGCACTATCCTGGCCCCCTGCCCTTTCACCAGGGCAAAAAAAAAAGAGCACCGAAGTGCTCTCTCTTTTTGCTATAGCGGCGTAAACGCCGCTATTACAAGTCTCGACAATTAAGCGATAACTTTAGCAACAACACCCGCACCAACGGTACGGCCACCTTCACGGATGGCGAAACGCAGGCCGTCATCCATTGCGATTGGGTGGATCAGGGTAACAATCATCTGAATGTTGTCACCAGGCATGACCATCTCAACGCCTTCTGGCAGTTCGATGGTACCGGTCACGTCAGTTGTACGGAAGTAGAACTGTGGACGGTAGCCTTTGAAGAACGGAGTATGACGGCCGCCTTCATCTTTGGACAGAATATAAACTTCTGACTCAAATTTGGTGTGTGGCTTGATTGAACCTGGCTTAGCCAGAACCTGGCCACGCTGGATCTCTTCACGCTTGATACCACGCAGAAGAACACCACAGTTCTCGCCTGCACGACCTTCGTCAAGCAGCTTACGGAACATTTCAACGCCGGTACAGGTTGATTTCACGGTATCTTTGATACCAACGATTTCAACTTCTTCACCAACTTTGATGATACCGCGCTCTACACGACCGGTAACAACGGTACCACGACCGGAGATGGAGAATACGTCTTCGATTGGCAGCAGGAACGGCTTGTCAATTGCGCGCTCTGGCTCTGGGATGTAGTTATCCAGATGCTCAGCCAGCTCAATGATCTTAGCTTCCCACTCAGCTTCGCCCTGCAGTGCTTTCAGTGCAGAACCGCGAACGATTGGCAGGTCATCACCAGGGAAGTCGTAGGCAGACAGAAGTTCACGAACTTCCATTTCAACCAGTTCCAGCAGCTCTTCGTCATCAACCATGTCACACTTGTTCATGAACACGATGATGAAAGGAACGCCAACCTGACGACCCAGCAGGATGTGCTCACGGGTCTGAGGCATTGGGCCGTCAGTCGCAGCAACAACCAGGATCGCGCCGTCCATCTGGGCAGCACCGGTGATCATGTTTTTCACATAGTCGGCGTGGCCCGGGCAGTCAACGTGCGCGTAGTGGCGAGTCGGGGTGTCATATTCAACGTGAGAGGTGTTGATGGTGATACCACGTGCTTTTTCTTCTGGCGCGTTATCGATCTGATCGAATGCGCGTGCAGAACCGCCGTAGGTTTTAGCCAGAACGGTGGTGATTGCTGCAGTCAGGGTAGTTTTACCGTGGTCAACGTGTCCGATAGTACCAACGTTGACGTGCGGTTTGTTACGTTCAAATTTCTCTTTAGCCACGACGATATTCCTTACTTTAATGCTCTCACGCTGCGGTGAGAGCATAGGATCAATATTTTAAAACTGTAGCTTATTTGCTACGAGCTTCGATAACGGCCTGAGCGACGTTGTTCGGCGCATCATCATACTTCAGGAACTCCATCGAGTATGAAGCACGGCCTTTAGTCAGAGAACGCAGCTGAGTTGCATATCCGAACATTTCAGATAATGGAACTTCAGCGTGAATCTGAACGCCAGTAGCGTTTGATTCCTGTCCCTTAAGCATACCACGACGACGGCTAAGGTCACCGATAACGTCACCGGTGTTCTCTTCCGGCGTCTCTACTTCAACCTTCATGATCGGCTCAAGCAGTACTGGAGTTGCTTTCTTAAAGCCGTCTTTGAACGCAATAGAAGCTGCCAGTTTGAACGCCAGCTCTGAGGAGTCAACGTCATGGTAAGAACCAAAGTGCAGACGAACGCCCAGATCAACTACCGGATAACCAGCCAGAGGACCTGATTTCAGCTGCTCCTGGATACCTTTGTCAACCGCAGGGATGTATTCAGTAGGAATCACACCACCCTTGATATCGTTGACAAATTCGTAACCTTTAGGGTTAACGCCCGGCTCCAGTGGGTACATGTCGATAACAACATGACCGTACTGTCCACGACCACCAGACTGCTTGGCGTGTTTACCTTCGATATCGGTAACTTTCGCGCGAATCGCTTCACGGTAAGCAACCTGAGGTTTACCGACGTTCGCTTCAACGTTGAATTCACGCTTCATGCGGTCAACGATGATGTCGAGGTGCAGCTCACCCATACCGGCGATAATGGTCTGGTTAGTTTCTTCGTCAGTCCATACGCGGAATGACGGGTCTTCTTTAGCCAGACGGCCCAGAGCCAGACCCATTTTTTCCTGGTCAGCTTTGGTTTTTGGTTCTACCGCGATGGAGATTACCGGCTCAGGGAATTCCATACGCTCCAGAATGATCACATTGTCTGGATCACACAGAGTATCACCGGTAGTCACGTCTTTCAGACCGATCGCCGCAGCAATGTCCCCTGCGCGAACTTCTTTGATCTCTTCACGTTTGTTAGCGTGCATCTGTACGATACGGCCCAGACGCTCACGAGCAGATTTAACCGGGTTATACACGGTGTCACCGGAGTTAACGATACCGGAGTACACGCGGAAGAACGTCAGGTTACCTACAAACGGGTCGGTAGCAATTTTAAACGCCAGCGCAGCAAACGGCTCGTCGTCATCGGAGTGACGAACGGCTGGAGTATCTTTGCCATCATCCAGCAAACCGTTGATCGCAGTCACGTCAGTCGGTGACGGCAGATATTCGATTACTGCATCCAGCATCGCCTGAACACCTTTGTTCTTAAATGCAGAACCACAGGTAACCAGGATGATTTCGTTGTTCAGTACGCGCTTACGCAGGGAAGCTTTGATCTCTTCTTCAGTCAGCTCTTCGCCACCAAAGAATTTCTCCATCAGCTCATCAGAACCTTCAGCTGCGGCTTCGATCATTTTCTGGCGCCATTCTTCTGCCAGTTCCTGCATATCAGCTGGGATCTCTTCGTAGTTGAAGGTCACGCCTGCGTCAGCGTCATTCCAGTTGATGGCTTTCATCTTGACCAGGTCAACAACACCGGTAAATTTCTCTTCTGCGCCAATAGCCAGCTGCAGAGGGACCGGCGTTGCGCCCAGACGTGATTCAATCTGGCCAACAACTTTCAGGAAGTTAGCACCCATGCGGTCCATTTTGTTAACGAACGCGATGCGTGGAACTTTATATTTGTTTGCCTGGCGCCATACGGTTTCAGACTGAGGCTGCACACCACCAACCGCACAGTAAACCATTACTGCGCCGTCGAGAACACGCATAGAACGTTCTACTTCAATGGTGAAGTCAACGTGTCCGGGGGTGTCAATGATGTTAACGCGGTGCGGCTCGAACTGCTTAGCCATACCAGACCAGAAAGCGGTAGTCGCAGCGGAGGTAATGGTAATACCACGCTCCTGCTCCTGCGCCATCCAGTCCATGGTGGCTGCGCCATCATGAACTTCACCGATTTTGTGGTTTACACCGGTGTAGAACAGAATACGTTCGGTGGTGGTCGTCTTACCGGCGTCGATGTGTGCACTGATACCAATGTTACGGTAGCGTGTAATGGGTGTTGTACGAGCCATTTGATTCCTCTGATTCTCGGACGTTCTAAGTTAGTAAAACCCAGCGGTTCAGTCACTGGGACGTCCGCTGGGTTAATAACAACTACGAAGCTGTTACCAGCGGTAGTGAGCGAACGCCTTGTTGGCTTCGGCCATACGGTGAACGTCTTCACGTTTCTTAACTGCAGTACCTTTGTTCTCTGCAGCATCAGAAAGTTCGTTCGCCAGGCGCAGAGCCATTGATTTATCACCGCGTTTACGAGCAGCTTCAACGATCCAACGCATTGCCAGAGCATTACGACGAACCGGACGGACTTCAACTGGAACCTGATAAGTAGAACCACCAACGCGACGGGATTTAACTTCCACGGTTGGGCGGACGTTGTCCAGGGCTACTTCAAAGGCTTCCAGCTCGTTTTTACCTGAACGCTGAGCCAGGGTCTCAAGCGCGGTATAGACGATTGATTCAGCAGTAGATTTTTTACCGTCTACCATCAGGATATTTACAAATTTAGCCAGCAGCTCTGATCCGAACTTAGGATCTGGCAGGATTTTACGCTGGCCAATAACGCGACGACGTGGCATGGAAATACTCCGTTGTTAATTCAGGATTGTCCAAAACTCTACGAGTTTATTATGACATTTAAGATAAAACGTTTGGCCTTACTTAACGGAGAACCATTAAGCCTTTGGCTTCTTCACGCCGTACTTGGAGCGTGACTGCTTACGGTCTTTAACACCTGAGCAGTCCAGCGCGCCACGAACGGTGTGGTAACGCACACCTGGCAGGTCTTTTACACGACCGCCACGGATCAGGATCACGGAGTGTTCCTGCAGGTTATGACCTTCACCACCAATATAGGAGGTAACTTCAAAACCGTTGGTTAAGCGAACACGACATACTTTACGCAGTGCGGAGTTCGGTTTTTTAGGAGTAGTAGTATATACGCGAGTACATACACCACGTTTCTGCGGGCAGGCTTCCAGCGCAGGCACGTTGCTCTTTGCAACTTTGCGTGCGCGTGGTTTGCGAACCAGCTGGTTAACTGTTGCCATCAAATAGCTCCTGGGATTTGCTTTTGCTTCGTAAACACGTGATAAATCGCCTCGTGGTATAACGAGGACGCGGAATTTTAGGGCTGAGCAGAAAAGGTGTCAAGAAATAACCAGGATATCATTCATTACCAGGTCATTTGTGATGAGTTTTTTACCGTCAGCGCGACGAAATCAGTATAGCTCACCGCGGTTACTCTGGGCGAAATTTGACCAGAAAGCCCGCGCGCACTGACGTCGTCTTCGAGCACGTAAACGGATATGGGGGCACGCAGCACTAATTCAAGCGCCTGGCTCCCCTCCAGCGCGGCAAGAACCCCATCCTGAAGTAGCAGAAGGTCGTCTCCCTCAGCCAGCAACCGGAGTAGCGCGCTGAAATCGCTCTGAAAAGGGGAGTGAGTCAGGGTATGTAGCATAGCGTCCTCAGAACGATATAACGCGATCGTATTTTGCCAGCTCGGCTCGCAATCGCTCGGGTTTGAGCACGTCGGTCGGCAGGATTGCCGTGAAATCAGCCGGGATGCCACGCTCGGCCAGCGAGGCAGAACAGACATAGCAGCGCTCAATATCGTACAGAGGCAACACGCCAAAGGTCGCGATATAATTGCGCGAAAGAATTTTTTCGGGTTGCTGCTGCTGCATAAGCTGTAAAACGCCATCGCTGATAAAAAAGAGCGCGATCTCGTCCGTTAACGCGGAGGTAGCCAGTACGGCATCGAGCCCTTCACGTCCTGCGCTGCTGCCGTGTGGCGCCTGGGTGAAAACAAAAGCAATGCGCTTCATTAGAACTGTACCATCCTCTCGGCAACCAGCGCCGCTTCAGCCAGCGCGCCCAGTCCCGTCAGCTCAAAGCCCTCAGCCAGATTTGCGGCGGGCAGCCCCTGACTTTTGGCTTCCTGCACATCGGCGATGCCGCGTCGCAGCGCGGCCGCGACACAGATATGCAATGCCACACCGTGCTGCTGATGCAGCGCCTGCCAGGCCTGGGTGAGGTCAAATTCATCACTGGCGGGCGACGTCAGCTGACTGGCATTCAGTACACCTTCACGATAAAAGAAGACGCTCTCAAGGCTATGGCCACTGCGTAGCAGCGCCTGAGCAAACAGATAAGCGCTGGAAGCCTGCTGTGTGCCATAAGCCGGCCCGGTGACCAGAAGCGTAAAGCGCATTAGCGATCCTGACTCTGGATATCGCCGCTTTTAAACTGGCGGATATAGAGATAAACGGTATGTCTGGAGATATTCAAACGCTCAGCAACCTGATTGATCGCATCTTTAATGTCGAAGATGCCCTTCTCATAGAGATTCAGGACAATCTGACGATTCTTGGTGTTGTTCGAAATATTACGATCGGCGCTGACTTCTTCAATGGTGAACTCCAGCGTTTGCATGACCAGATCTTCAACCGAAGAGGCAAAATTGACCGATGATGCCACGTCCTGCGTTTCAGGAGGCATGAAGGTGGCCATAATCTGTGAAAAGGGAACGTCCAGGTTCATATTGATACACAGCAGGCCAATAGCGCGATGCTGACCATTGCGGATGGCAATAGTCACGGATTTCATCAGTACGCCGCTTTTCGCGCGGGTGAAATAGGCTCTTGAAACGTTGCTTTCCGCATCGCTCATATCATGAAGCATACGCAGCGCCAGATCGGTAATCGGTGAACCCACCTTGCGCCCGGTATGTTCACCGTTGGCAATCCTGACTGCTGAACAGTTCAGGTCCGCCAGCGAATGCAGCACGATCTCACAGTGAGAGCCAATGAGCATCGCCAGCCCGTCTACCACGGCTTCATAGGATTTCAGAATATCAAAGTCGGACTGTTCAAATGGACGATGCTCCAGCAGCTCCAGCTCTGTCACATCACCGGTAAATGTTGTACCAGACATTAAGACACCACCCGTTGCAAGAGCCTGTCGCACAGCGCCAGGGCAGACTCATTCTGAAGAAGTTAAACGGTTGGCAGTCTACCAAATATCAGAAACATCTGTCCTGACCTTTGTCATGAAATGCAGGGGAACGCAAAGAATGGGATGAAAGCAGGGGTAACGAAAGGGAAACAACCGCCACACAAGGTGTGGCGGTCGGAGGATTACTTAGACTGGGTAGCAGCAGGTGATTCTGCTGGTTTTTCAGCGTTAGCGTCTGCTTTAGCAGCAGGTTTGATGTCAAGAAGCTCAACGTCAAACACCAGCGTGGAGTTCGCAGGAATACCCGGCACGCCGTTTTTACCGTAAGCCAGCTGCGGTGGGATGACCAGCTTGATCTTGCCGCCTTTCTTGACGTGCTTAAGACCTTCTGTCCAGCCAGGGATTACGCCATCAAGACGGAAGGAGAGAGGCTCACCACGGGTGTAAGAGTTATCAAACTCGGTGCCGTCGATCAGCGTACCTTTGTAGTTCACCACCACGGTATCGCTGTCTTTAGGAATATCACCGGTACCTTCTTTCTCAACGTGATACAGCAGGCCGGACTCGGTCTTCTTCACGCCTTTTTCTTTAGCAAATTTGGTGGCAAAAGCATCACCCTTCTGGGTATTCTCTTTTGCATCTTTTTCCATCTTCGCCTGAGCGGCACCCTTCACGCGCGTCTCAAACGCCTGCAGAGTCTGTTCGATTTCCTGATCGGAGAGCTTGCTCTTGCCAGCAAAAGCATCCTGAACGCCGGAGATCAGCTGCTGTTTATCCAGCGTGATGCCCAGTTTTTCCTGCTCCTTGAGGGAGTTTTCCATGTAACGGCCAAGCGATGCGCCCAGCGCATAGGCTGACTGCTGGTCGTCATTTTTAAAGGCGTCATTCTTCGGTGCCGGCTGCGGTGCCTGTTGTGGTGCCTGTTGAGCCGGGGTGGCCTCAGCGGCCATTGTCAGCGGTGCATGCAGCGCAACGGCCATTGTGGTGGCTAACAGTGTGACTTTAAACAGTGATTTCATCCATTTCTCCAAAACCGAAGCCTCTCGCCCCGGAAATCGTGTACAGAACTGAGCCCGTACTATAACTGTGCGCGAGAAAATTACACAATCTCGCAATGAGAACTAAGTTAACTTCCGACCGCTATCCTGAGCGAAAGTTTCACCACTGAGATGCAGTCGGACAGAGCCGTTTTCAACCATCCGGCAGAAATTAAGGCGATTATCCCTACTTCGGGCTCATCTTTACCGTTAGAATCAGACGATTCGGGCAATCCAGGCCGCAAAGCCGTCATGAGAGGAAAAAGTATGCAACAGGCGTTGTTTGAAGAGCGAATGGAGATGCTGGAAAGTCGGCTGGCCTTTCAGGAGCATACCATTGAAGAGCTGAATCAAACGGTGATTCAACATGAGCTGGAGATGGCCCGACTGCGCGAACAGATGCGTCTGCTGACCGATAAGCTGAAATCAGCGGCACCCTCAATGATCGCCTCACAGTCGGAAGAGACTCCACCTCCGCACTACTAAGCGCACGCCCAACCGCTGTGACAGACACAAAAAAGGGGCCGAAGCCCCTTTTTAATGATTGTCATAAGACGATCAGTGGCAGCCGCAGCCGCCAGTCCCGCAACCACCTTTACCGTGTTCATGGTCGTGATCGTGATCGTGATGATGATCGTCTTCACCGTGAACGTGACCATGGGCCAGTTCTTCAGCCGTGGCTTCACGAATGGCGACCACTTCAACGTTAAAGTTCAGATTCTGACCCGCCAGCATATGGTTACCGTCAACCACTACGTGCTCGTCTTCAACTTCGGTGATTTCCACCGGCACCGGGCCCTGATCGGTTTCCGCCAGGAAGCGCATGCCAACCTGCAGCTCGTCAACGCCCATAAAAACATCTTTCGGTACGCGCTGAACCAGGTTGTCGTCGTAATGACCATAGGCTTCGTCTGCGGTGATGTTCACCTCAAACTTGTCACCCGCTTCGTGGTTTTCCAGCGCTTTTTCCAGGCCGGCGATCAGGGAACCATGACCGTGCAGGTAGTCCAGCGGTGCGCTCACCGGAGACTCATCAACCAACACACCGTCTTCTGTACGTACCTGGTATGCCAGGCTGACCACCAGGTCTTTTGCTACTTTCATGATTACTCCTAACCGTTGAGAGCTTTGAGCCCTTTTAATGTTGGCCTTTTGCCAACCTGTAAGGCTTTAAATTGCGTCGATAGTAACGAATTTCAACGCCGCTGTAGGATACAGCTTAAAAAAAGCTGAGCCATAACGCTACTCAGGATGAAAAATTCCTATCACTTGTTCATTTTCGCGAACCTGGCCCCGGGCCTGTTTATCCGCTTCTCGCATCTGATGCCCGCACTTAACACATTCTACGACATCAACATTATTCTCTTTCCACAGCGCCAGCGTATCTTTGGCCTGACACTTTGGACAGGTTGCTCCGGCAATAAATCGTTTACGCATAACATGTCCTATTCATATTCGTCCCAGCCGTGAAACTGGCGTTTCTCATGCCGCATTTCTGCCTGAAAAATATCCTCCAGTTCGCGACGGGCCTCCTTCACGCGCGAAATTTGCTGGCTGTCCGCATGATTCGGCATCAGCTCACGCAGCATACGCATATCCAGTCGGCGAAAATGCTGCTGAGCACGAAAAGCCTGATGGGGATGCATGCCCAGCGTCATTAAGGTCTTACGCCCCAGCTCAAGCGCACTGGAAAAGGTTTCACGGGAAAACTGCGTGACGCCAGCCTGAAGAAGTTCATGGGCCTCCACGCGCCCTCTTGCCCGGGCCAGAATTTGCAGATGCGGAAAATGATGCTGGCAGAGATGGACTATCTCCATGGCATCTTCCGGCCCGTTACAGGTTATCACTATTGACTGCGCCGTTTCAGCCCCGGCGGCGCGCAGCAGCTCTAACTCCTTAGCATCACCGTAGTATACTTTATAACCGTACCTGCGCATCAGGCTGACCGCGCTGATATCGCGCTCAAGTACCGTGATCCGTTTTTCATTGGCCATCAGCAATCGCGCAACCACCTGCCCAAAACGACCAAATCCCACCACAATCACCTGGGGCTTATCATCCTCGACAAAATGTTTCTCTTCGTTTTCATCCGGCTCGTTGAAGCGTTTCTCAAGGATTTTATCCACGCCCTGCAGCAACAGCGGCGTGGTCATCATTGAGAGCGTTACCGTAACCAGCAGCAGAGGCATCTGGTCTCCGCTAAACAGGTGGGCCGTTGCGGCCGCTGAAAACAGCACAAAGGCAAACTCGCCGCCCTGGCTGAGTACGCCGGAGAATTGCAGGCGCTCGGAGCTGCGCAGGCCGTAAATCCGCGACAGCAGATAGAGCACCCCCGCTTTCACCGCCACCAGCGACACCACGCCAATCAGAATTTCGATGATATGGGTATAAAGCACGCCCAGATTGAGCGCCATGCCCACCGAGATAAAAAACAGCCCCAGCAGCAGGCCCTTGAAGGGATCGATGGCAATTTCTAGCTCGTGACGATACTCACTTTCGGCCAATAGGATACCCGCGATAAACGTACCCAGCGCCATGGAAAGGCCGAGCGCGTCCATAAACAGCGCCGAACCCAGCACCAGCAGCAGGGCGGCGGCGGTGAAAACTTCACGAACGCCGGATGCCGCGATATAGCGGAATATTGGCCGCAGCAGATAGCGCCCTCCGACCAGCATGCCGGCAAAGGCCAGCACCTTCATGCCTATCTTTATCCAGTCGGTATGCCCGCTGTCACTTCCTGCCAGCAGCGGGACCAGCGCCAGCGCCGGGATAACGGCCAGATCCTGAAACAGCAGGACCGAAAAGCCGAGCTGGCCCGACTCATTGCGGTTCATGCCTTTATCCCGCATCAGCTGGAGCGCCATCGCCGTCGAGGACATGGCCAGCCCGATACCGCCGATGGTTGCCGCCTGCCACGAAAAGTCCGTCAGCCATAGCAGCCCGCCAAGGATAGCCGCGCTGAAAATGACCTGAGCGGCGCCCACGCCAAAGATGGAGCGGCGCAGTTCCCAAAGCTTGGAGGGTTTCAGCTCCAGCCCGATAATAAACATCAGAAAAACCACGCCCAGCTCGGAGAAGTGCAGGATCTCTTCCACGTCGCTGATAAAGCCCAGCCCCCAGGGACCAATCGCAATACCCGCCAGCAGGTAGCCCAGCACCGCCCCAATACCCAGCCGCGCGGCCAGAGGTACCGCAACAACAGCGGCAAACAGATAGACCACGCCGGCCGTCAGGAGGGTTTGTCCTTCCATTCAGATACCTCCATAGGGTAAAGGGGATGCGAGCCAGTGTGCATACGCTCGCGCATAGTTTTTCATGACTTCAGGTGTCTGGTGCCGCGCCCAGTAGATAATCATCGGCGTCAGCCAGTGCATCCGGCACATCTGGGCGGTCAGCTCGAACGGGCGCATAATGTCCGACATAGGATAGCGGTTCAGCCCTTCCTGATGATAGGCCGCCTCGGGCTCGCCGGTGGTGATCACGCTGCGCCAGTACTTTCCTTCCAGCACGTTGCCGCCTGGGCCGCTGGCAAAGCCGCGAGAGAGCACGCGATCCAGCCACTCCTTCAGCAGCGCAGGGCAGCTGTAGGTGTACAGGGGGTGCTGGAAGACGATGATGTCGTGTTCGCGCAATAGCTGCTGCTCGCGATGAATATCAATAAAAAAATCGGGGTAGTGCGCATAAAGGTCATGCACCGTGACCTGTGGCAAAAGCCGGGCCGGCTCCAGCAAAACGCGATTAGCAACCGAGTCTTGTGATTCCGGGTGGGCATAAAGCAGCAAAACTTTAGGCGGCTGCAACATCATTCCCCTCCAAATCGTCGTCACGGCGGGCAAATTCCGCTACCATGCTCGACGCAACGGAATCCAGGATTCCGAAATCCAATTGATGGCTCAATTTAACATATTCTACATATTACGGCGCTTATGATTGTCTTCTCCTCGTTACAAATTCGACGCGGTGTCCGCGTACTGCTGGATAACGCCAATGCCACCATTAACCCCGGTCAAAAGGTGGGTCTGGTCGGTAAAAATGGCTGCGGTAAATCCACGCTGCTGTCGCTGCTTAAGAACGAGATAAGCGCCGACGCGGGGAGCTTCAGCTACCCAGGCAACTGGTCGCTCGCCTGGGTAAACCAGGAGACACCGGCACTGTCGGTGCCCGCCATTGAGTATGTTATCGACGGCGACCGCGAATACCGTCAGCTTGAAGCCGAGCTGGCTCACGCCAACGAGATCAACGACGGCCACGCCATTGCCGTACTGCACGGCAAGCTTGATGCGCTCCAGGCCTGGACCATTCAGTCCCGCGCCGCCAGCCTGCTTAACGGGCTGGGCTTCTCTCAGGAACAGCTACAGCGCCCGGTGAGTGATTTCTCCGGCGGATGGCGGATGCGCCTCAACCTGGCCCAGGCGCTGATCTGCCGTTCCGACCTGCTGCTGCTTGATGAGCCGACTAACCACCTCGATCTCGACGCGGTCATCTGGCTTGAGCGCTGGCTGAAAAGCTATCAGGGCACGCTGATTCTGATTTCGCACGACCGCGACTTCCTCGATCCGGTAGTCGACAAAATTCTGCATATTGAACAAGAGTCCATTTACGAATATACCGGCAACTACAGCGCCTTCGAGATCCAGCGGGCGACCCGCCTGGCGCAGCAGCAGTCGCTTTTCGAGAACCAGCAGACGAAGGTTGCCCATCTGCAAAGCTTTATTGACCGTTTTAAAGCGAAGGCCAGTAAAGCTAAGCAGGCGCAAAGCCGCATCAAAATGCTGGAGCGCATGGAGATGATCGCCCCCGCCCACGTCGACAACCCTTTTACCTTCAGCTTTCGGGTACCGGAAAGCCTGCCGAACCCGCTGCTGGATATGGAAAAAGTCACGGCGGGCTATGGCGATCGCATCATCCTGAATTCGATCAAGCTCAACCTGGTGCCCGGCTCGCGCATTGGCCTGCTGGGTCGCAACGGCGCGGGCAAATCGACGCTGATTAAAATGCTGGCGGGCGAACTGGCACCGCTTAAGGGCAATATCGGCCTGGCGAAAGGCATTAAGCTGGGTTACTTCGCCCAGCATCAGCTCGAATTCTTACGCGCAGATGAATCCCCCCTCCAGCATCTGGTACGCCTGGCGCCAAAGGTCCTTGAACAGCAGCTGCGTGATTACCTGGGCGGCTTTGGTTTCCAGGGCGACAAGGTGACGGAAAAAACCGAGCGGTTTTCCGGCGGAGAGAAAGCCCGTCTGGTGCTGGCGCTGATTGTCTGGCAGCGCCCGAACCTGCTGCTGCTGGATGAGCCTACCAACCACCTCGATCTCGATATGCGCCAGGCGCTGACCGAAGCCCTGATTGATTTTGAAGGGGCGCTGGTGGTGGTGTCGCACGACCGTCACCTCCTGCGATCGACCACGGATGACCTCTATCTGGTGCACGACGGCAACGTCGAGGCTTTTGATGGCGATCTGGAAGATTACCAGCAGTGGTTGAGCGATCTGCAAAGGCAATCGGCGACCGCTGAGCCTAAACAGGAGAGCGGTAACAGCGCGCAGGCCAGGAAAGATCAGAAACGCCGCGAAGCGGAGCTCCGTACCCAGACGCAGCCGCTGCGCAAAGAGATTGAAAAGCTGGAAAAGCAGATGGAAAAGCTGAACGCGCAGCTGGCGGATGCCGAAGACAAACTCGCCGACCCGACCCTTTACGAACAGGCGCGCAAAGCAGATCTGACCGCGGTATTAAAACAGCAGGCGGAAGCGAAATCCTCGCTGGAAGCGTGCGAAATGACATGGCTGGATGCGCAGGAGCGTCTGGAAGGGATGCTCGGGTAAAATGGCTAATCGCCCGCATCACGGCGTTAGCCACTTTTAGCCGTTCATTAAAACGGCTTATCGCCCAGGATCGTCGCGCGATGCATGATACGCCGGGCGGGCATATAATCGGCGTTGGCGTAATGCTGCGTCACGCGATTATCCCAGATGGCGATATCATTCTCCTGCCAGCGCCAGCGCACCTGAAACTCCGGCTTAGTGATATGGGCAAACAGGAAGTTAAGCAGGGCATCACTCTCCTTCTGACTGAGATCGACAATGCGGGTGGTAAAGCCTTCATTGACGAACAGCGCCTTTTTCCCACTGACCGGATGGGTGCGGATCACCGGGTGCAGTAAGGGCGGATTTTTCTCCACTGCCTGCTTCCAGCGCGCATGTTCTTCCTCGCTGCTACGGTATTTGTACTCCTGAAACGACTTCTTAAAATCATGCTCAGCATGCAAACCACTCAGTAACTGTTTGAAGGGTTCAGAAAGCGCATTGTAAGCGGCAATCCCACTGGCCCACAGCGTATCCCCTCCGCTTTCCGGCAGCCGTTTCGCGGCCAGAATCGCCCCGGCTGGCGGCGTCTCGATAAAGGTGACGTCGGTATGCCAGTTGTCATTATCCGGTGGATTATTATCGTGAGTATCCAGCACGATAATTTCCTCTACGTCCGGCGCATGAGGGTAAACAGGATGGATATGCAGATCGCCAAAGCGGGCCGCCAGGGCGCGCTGCTGTTGCGGCGTCACGGGCTGATCGCGGAAAAACAGCACCTGGTGGCGGATGAGTCCGTGATACAGCTGCTCAAACTGCGCATCGCTTAGCGGCAGGGCCAGATTAATATCTGAAACCCGTGCGCCGATATACGGGCCCAGCGCGGTAATCGTCAGACGTTCGTTCATAAATTTTCTCCATGCCAGGGGGTTAAACGGCGCTGCACGCTGCGCAGGCCCAGCTCAAGTGTGAAGGCAATCAGGGCGATAACGGCGATACCCGCGAGGACCACATCCGTCGCTAAGAATTCACCCGCTGACTGCACCATAAATCCCAGCCCGCGCGTGGCGGCGATAAGCTCTGCCGCGACCAGCGTTGACCAGCCCACGCCCAGCCCGATACGCAGGCCGGTTAAAATCTCCGGCAGCGCGCCCGGCAGTACGACGTACCATAAAACCTGCCAGCGGCTGGCACCCAGTGACTGGGCGGCACGCAGGCGAACCTGCTGAGCGCTTTTCACCCCGGCCAGCGTCGACATTGCCACGGGGGCGAAAATGGCCAGGTAAATCAGCAAAATTTTCGACGTTTCGCCAATGCCAAACCAGATTACCATCAGCGGCAAATAGGCCAGCGGCGGCACCGGGCGGTAAAGCTCAATCAGCGGATCGAGGATGCCGCGCACGGTTTCACTCAGCCCCATCGCTATCCCTACCGGTACGCCAATAAGTACCGCTGCCAGCAACGCGATAACAATCCTCGTCAGGCTGGCCGCAAGGTGCTGCCACAGAGTGGCATCCATAAAACCCTTTGAACTGGCAATGGTCAGCAGCTGATGAAAGACCTGCTGCGGTGCAGGGAGAAACAGCGGCGCAATCAGCTTCAGTGAGGTGACGCCCCACCACAGGAATAGCAGTACCAGCAGCGTCACGACGCTAAGGGTCAGTTGCCGACTGAAAGGCCAGCGCAGCCGGGTGCGGTCGGCGCGGGTGTTTTCACTGGTGACAATACTCATGAAAAGACCTCACGCTGCTGAAATACACGACTTAAAACATACTCCCGGCGCTCGATAAACGCCGGATCGGACTTAATCGCCCGGCAGGCCTCACCGCGTGCATAACGGCGGCCAAAGTCCAGAGAGAGCCGCTCGATAATTCTTCCCGGCCCCGGCGATAACAGGATCAGCTCGCTGGCAAGAAACACTGCCTCTTCAATATCATGAGTAATCAGCAACACCTGCTTGCCGCTGTCGCGCCAGAGATTCAGCAGCAGCTCCTGCATCTGTTCGCGGGTAAACGCATCCAGCGCACCGAAAGGTTCATCCAGCAGGAGCAGCTGCGGGTCGGCCGCCAGCGCTCTGGCGATGCCCACCCGCTGACGCATTCCGCCGGAGAGCTGCCAGATAAATTTCTTTTCCGCGCCCTCCAGCCCCACCTTTCTGAGCATTGCCCTGGCCCGATCGCGTCGCACATTTTTCGCCACGCCCGCCAGCTGGAGGCCAAAACCAACGTTATCCAGCACGTTCCGCCACGGCAGCAGCCCTTCGTGCTGGAACACTACGCCGCGTTCCGCCCCCGGACCGGTAACGACTTTACCGTCCAGCGTGATGCTGCCGGACTCCGCCGGAAGAAAACCAGCGACCAGGTTGAGCAGCGTGGTTTTGCCACAGCCTGAAGGCCCAAGCACCACCACCAGCTCCCCGGAGGCGATGGAGAGATTGATATCTTCCAGCGCAGGATGACCGTCATAACGGGCGGTCAGATGTGAGACTGCAAGCATGGGAACCCCTTAATCACTCAGCAATTTGCTTAACAAACCGGTCGGTGACATAGCTGCTGTAATCGCTGGACGCCTGCGGAACCTTGCCCTGATCCTTCAGAAATTTCGCCGTATCGACAATGGCCTTATTTACCGGCTGAGCCAGCTCCTGCACCTGCTGCTGTGCGGTGAGATAGGTATTGCCCTTCACGAGGTCCGGCACCTGCTGCTCCGGTACGCCGCTCAGGCGGGAGAGCTTGCTGAGGTTACCGCCCTCTTTCAGCCATCGATCCGGATTATCAAGGTAGCCTTTCTGTGCGGCGAGTGCGCTGCGGGCAAATGCGGTGACCACGTCAGGATGTTTTTCCGCAAAATCTTTGCGCACCACCCAGACATCGAGCGTTGGCGATCCCCATTTGCCGACCTGCGCGGAATCCGTCAGGACCCGGCCATCTTTCTCCAGTTCGTTTACGGCAGGTGCCCAGACGTAAGCGCCGTCGATATCGCCGCGCTGCCAGGCGGCTGCGATAGCCGGTGGCTGCAGGTTAACAATCTGTAGCTGGTCGGGTTTAATGCCCCAGTGCTTCAGCGCTGACAGCAGGCTGTAGTGGGTGGTGGAGATAAAGGGAACGGCGATACGCTTACCAATCAGATCCTTCGGGCTGTTGATGGACTTTTTCACCACCAGCGCCTCGGAATTCCCTAACTGCGACGCCAGCAGGAAAACCTCAATCGGCACCTGCTGGCTGGCGGCTACTGCCAGGGGGCTGGAGCCGATATTACCAATCTGTACGTCACCGGAGGCTAACGCACGCACGACGCTTGAACCACTGTCAAACTTACGCCAGTCCACCTGCGCCCCGCTTTCTTTGGCGAAGGTGCCATCGGCCTGCGCCACCTTAGCGGGCTCTGCCGAAGTCTGATACGCCACGGTGACGTCGACGGCCTGCGCCGTTAATGCCGAAAGTGAAAGTGCCGCTGCAATCAGTGATAATGAGAATTTATGCGCCATTGCCCTGCTCCGGTTGTCATTGTTATTCGTTGAATAACCTCTTTGTAACCGACAGCGACAATGGCAATAAAGTAATTAAAAAGTATCGCTTATAATTATTTTTGCTTAGAAGAAAAGCGGGATAGCTTTGCAGAAAAGAGAGTTCGGGAGCCAATGGAATGTAAACATACTGGATATAAGTATCCGCTTAGCGAACGATAACCTCGAAAGCATCTCTCATCAGGGTCCTAATCGATGACAATTCATTATGACCTTCCGTTGGCCCTCCCCTCAGCTTCCGGTTCCTTAAAAACCTGGGTCAGCGTCTTTCAATTGTGAAAATCACCAGATTAGCGGCCCGAATGTTATGGCGCAGTTTTTCATCGCTGAGATATTCTGGCAGAAACAGTGGTTTTGTTACCTACTCGGTCAGCAAAAGAAAAGTATAGTTTTTCTCCGACTGGCAGTGCCCACTTTTCGCAAAATAGTGACAGCCACAAATGATGATCATGTATTCTTTGTACCTAAATGTACGTGGCTGATTATGCATAAAAAATTTCAACCCCGGTGTTTTCAGAATATAGCCGGTCGCATGGTACTAGATTTTTACAGAGTAGATATGGCAACGGCCAGAGCGCAATCTTACATGTTTATGTATTAATCCTTACGCCGGGCAAATTATATTTATTTGTAGACATGTAAAAACCTGCCTCATACCTTTTTTTCATAGAAACAAATTTATCTCATTGATAATAAATGTAATTTTTATTTTCATAAAAACAGAGATATTTTAAGATGAGTAACTTTAGTTCGTACTGTAGTATCTATGGGCAATGGCGGCGGGGTTTTACTATTTGCCAGTAAATAAGGGCTTGCATTGTTTAGCATTCCAGCGATCCCGTCTTTGCCTGCAGTTAGCGTTACAGTGCACTGAAGTTAAAGGCAGTCCCATTGAAACAGCATTTCTGTATGTACGTGGGGGTATGGAGAATATCGTCTGACAGCAATCAGGTATTCTGTCACAACCCAATTAAAATATTATTAGTAGCCATAATAAGCAGGGCGTATTACCAGGTTTTATAAGATACTGAGGTTGAATTTATTCTTAATGAAAAATTAGCAGTGCACGGTTTATTTATACCATGCGTTACTGCACAAACGTTCCCGCTGGGAGCTTGATTGATAGCCGCCGAATCGTTTATCCGGATGTCGCACGTAAGACCTCTATATCTGTAAAGAGGATGGCATCCGCACCTGGAATTTAACCATCACGCATCCGCTATATTTCAGTACGCCGAATAATAGAGCGAGTCATTAAGCAGAGGCCATTGTAGCATTTTAATTAGCACCATAATCAAGCTGAGGGAATCATAAGAAACCTTCATTAAAGTAATAAAATTTCTGCTGACGAAACCTTAAAAAATAAACCCGGAGTATCTAAATATTTATATGGTTGTAACAAAAGGAGGGAATATGAAATTTGAATTTTCATTATTTGCACTAATCCTTTCGGCAGGCATCGTTCACGCTGATCCTACGATATTCTATGAAGCCCCGAGTGGACATAACTATGATTCTATGACGGTGGGAATTCAGGTTGACAGCATGACTAAACAGAAAGGGTATTTCTGGGCAAATACGTATATCTTTTATGAAGGAAACCATCAGGGATACATAGGGATCCAGCCCCGTGCAGAGGAGAAATCAAATATTGCCGTCTTCGGTGTATTTGGTGATGGTGCTAAATCTACTTCTGCAAGCTGTAATTCTGACGCTGATGGAGGAAAGGGCGTTTCCTGTCGTGTGGCTTACGAATTTGAAGAGGGGAGAAAATATTGGCTTAATATTGAAAAAGAAGAAAGCGGTGATTCAGGTTACAATAAATGGCTGGGTACAATAACGGACAGTAGTACCGGCGAACGGATCACTATAGGAGAATATATGACCCCAAAATCCTGGGGAATGTTATGGCGAAAAGCGACGTTTTTTGATGAATGGCTTCCATTCAACGGCGAGCCATCCGATCCTTCAAAACGTAACTGCGTACCTCACGCAAAACTAACTACCTATAATCCAGTATTCAGCGTAAACGGTAAACAAGAAAACACAGATGTAACTGGGTCACGCATTACCGCAGGCAAGGATCTCTGTGCCGTCGCACATGCCTATCCAAATGCCGGCCTGACACTTGGAAAAGATAGTCACATAGTGGAAAATGGTATTTTTACGAAAAAATAAAAATTAATAAAACGTAATGTGGTCGTTTTTAGCCGACCACATTACATATCACTGAATCATCAATGGGTCATGGCTACGGCGAACCTTTCATAGATAAGTGATTTCTACTTAGATCAGTTCAAAAAAAGCCAGATGTTGCATTTTGCAGCTTTGCTCTCATTAAGCCATCAAAGTTAAAGGGCAGTGGAAATATCTGTAGCGGGCCGTCGACACTGAAGGCCAGACCATCGACTTACTGCTGATCGCCAAACGCGATGCTGCTGCATTACGCTTTTTTCGCAAAGTGATTAGACACCACAGTGAACCAGAGAGGCTGACCACTGATAAAAGTGTTGCCAACACGGCGGCAAGACTACAGTAAACGCACTAATAAGGCGGTTTGAAACCCAACCATACGGAACTGTATGCTAAATGTATTTTTTAAGCAGATTCGGCGAATAAAGCAAACGTCGGGCTATGTTTACTCTTTTAGTAAACGCCAGTACACATTGAGCTTTCGGCATTTTTGGGGTTAATCAACCCGGTGATGAAATCAACATAAACCTGTCTGGATAACCTGTTACTTTATAAATTTAAAATCATAATGTTACGTTTTAAACGTACGTTTCCGTTCCATTGGACGTCAGACTCCAAAAGGTAATTTACGCTCCTGTACCTGCTTTTGCTGCGGGCACTCTCCGGCTTCTCAACCTGTTTCTTAGCGCTGGTTCGGCATATTGACTGATCAGATACGCAATGTAATAAAGTACGGTCGCCACCACAATGGGCATCAGCAGCATCACCCACTCGTTGGTAATGTAGCGATTAATTTTAATCAGCGAACCGATCATCAGGTTTTCATGAAGTAAATAGAAGGCATAGCTGGCAAAGCCCATCGCCGTCAGGAATCGCACGGACAGTATTCTCTCCAGCCATTTTGAATAAAAACTGGCAATGAAAAACACCATAACTAATAGCAGTGGAAGCAGAGTTATCGCTCCCGCATTTTTCACGTAATAGCTGAAGTTGATTAGCATCCCGAATATGACTAACGCGTAGTGAAACAATTTATCGCGATTGTGCATCCTTTCATAAACCAGACAACCCACCATAAACCATGAATAATGAATGAAGCCAAACTTTGAAATAACATCGATCAAACCGGGATGTCCTAAAGACTTCAGAACCGAAGAGGCCGATAAAAGCAGCATCGGTACCAGCAGCGCGGGTAAGCAGTACCGTCTTCCCAGGGTAAAATAGACGGCACCGATAATCACATAGAACAGCGCTTCAACGTACAGCGACCAGAAAGAACCTGCTAACGACTTAAATTCTATTCCGGTAATTTGTGAAAGCGTTTCAGGATTGATGAAAATTAGCCCGGGCAGCAGATTTTTTGCATGGGGCGCGATGTCTGTCCATTCCGGGAACAGGCCCCCCGCCAGGTAAAGCAGCAGGCTGGCAATGAGCATCGCCGGAAATAAACGCAGCCAGCGTTTTCTAAGAAAGCTGAGGTAACTGTCGGATTTGTCCAGTGTCATAAATATGACAAATCCCGAAATCATAAAAAACAGTTCAACGCCAAGCCAGCCGAAAGAGAAAACAGGAATATGCTTTGTAATATGGGAATAGGGTAATAACGCCTCCCATCGCACATAGGCATGGTAACCGATGACCAGAAGAATAGCTAAACCACGCATCCCATCGAGATGCTTAATACGCGAGTGCATAATACCCCCAGGGGGATAGCGGAAAAGTTAAGTGAAGCTAGCACTGCGTTATTTTTAATTCAACTGGCCTTATTCTGATTATCGACCGGGTATACGCACCAATGGCGTCGCTTTGGGTGAGCCAGACCTGAACTGAGATTAAAAACTTTTTTAGTAATATCTTCAATGAACTTTCAATGAATTTCCGATGAACTTTCAATGAATTTATAATGCGTTTTTATTAACGGAGCTTGTGGCCCCCTCAATGATTACAGGCCTCAATCAGACTCTGGCTAATATCCATTAGTATCGTCTGGATCACATTTTACCCGGACCTTAAGCGCATTATTCAGGGTAGCGGCGGGTTTATGTCGCTCCCCCGCCTGCCCCCCCTGCTCATCTTCCCTCTGATCGTTAAACTCAATAGCAGCAACAAGGTGCAGCGCTATTCCGCGCAGTGATTTAGTGCCAAATCAGCAGCACGCAGGCGGCGGTCAGTAAGCCCATAAAGACGTTGAAAATCGTCCAGGCCCGGCGGCTGCGCAGGATACGCCCAATCAGCGTCCCGAAACCCAGCCAGATAACGCCGGAAACCGCATTCACCAGTGCCATCGCCGCGCTGATGGCGATGACTGAACCGCGATAGGCCTCACCGGCCAGGCTGAAGCTTGCCACCGCACCCAGCGCCATCAGCCAGGCTTTTGGATTAACCAGCTGCAACAGCCCACCCTGCCAGAATGGCATCGGTGAAGCCGGGCCGTCGCCGGGGTCCAGTTTTTCATACTTCGCGGTTGCTATTTTCCATGCCAGCCAGAGAAGATAAGCGCTACCGGCAATTTTCAGGATAAGGTGAAGGGAGGGATAAAGCAGAATCAATCCGCCGACGCCGAAGGCCACCAGAAGCAACATGACCTGCATACCGATCATGATGCCGATTATCAGCCACAGCGAGCGCAAAAAACCAAAATTGGCGCCGGAGGCGGTGAGTAACATATTATTAGGGCCTGGCGTGATCGCAGCAACCCACAGAAAGCCGAGCATGGATAAAAATAAATTCAGTTCCATATGATATGGGTGCTCCTCACCCCCTGAAAAAAGCAGACGCTTTGAAGCTAACAATGTGACAGAGATCCTACAAGCATTTTGAATATGAATTTTAATCGCCCCCCGGCGAGCCCATTTAATGCCCTGCCGGGCATGAGTAATGCGCATTTGCAAACGCTTCTGCCCCGGCTGATTCGCCGACGTATCACGCTACAGCCCCACTGGCAGCGGCTGACTCTGCCGGACAGCGATTTCGTCGATCTGGCCTGGAGTGAAAATCCGGCGCTGGCGCGGCATAAGCCCAGGGTGGTCCTGTTTCACGGGCTGGAGGGCAGCTTTACCAGTCCCTATGCGCACGGGCTGCTTCAGGTATTCCGCGATCGCGGATGGCTGGGCGTCGTTATGCATTTTCGCGGCTGTAGCGGCGAACCAAATCGCCTGGCGAGGATTTACCACTCGGGCGAAACCGGCGATGCGCGCTATTTTATGCAGTGGCTGCGCGACGAATGGGGTCGCGTCCCAACTGCGGCCGTTGGCGTTTCGCTGGGGGGAAATATGCTCGCCTGCCTGCTGGGAGAGCAGAGAGAAGATTGCCTGATCGATGCCGCAGTGGTGGTCTCCGCGCCGCTGATGCTTGAGCCGTGCAGCAGGAAGCTGGAGCAGGGGCTGTCGCGCGTTTACCAGCGCTACCTGCTAAACCTGCTAAAGCAAAATGCCGGGCGAAAGCTACGTGCATGGCCGGGTACGCTGCCGGTTGACCTGCCCGGGCTGGAAGCATTAAAAACGCTGCGTGACTTCGATAACGCCATCACCGCGCCTGCCCATGGCTTTCTTGACGCGACGGACTATTATCAACGCTGTAGCGCCATGCCGCTGCTGCCCGGCGTACGCAAGCCGCTACTGATTATTCATGCCAGGGACGACCCTTTTATGACTGATGAGGTTATCCCCGCGCCTGACCTGCTGCCCCCGTCGGTGGAGTATCAGCTCACCCGGCACGGCGGGCATGTAGGATTTGTTGGGGGGACCCTGCGCAGCCCCGAAATGTGGCTGGAGCAGCGTATCCCCGAATGGCTTTCAACCTGGCTGGACAACTAACGTGATTATTCCCTGGAAAGAGCTGGACGCAGAGACGCTGGATAACCTGATTGAATCTTTCGTGCTGAGAGAAGGCACCGACTACGGCGAGCAGGAGCGCTCGCTGACGCAGAAAGTGGAGGACGTACGCCGTCAGCTTATCAGTGGTGAAGCCGTACTGGTCTGGTCCGAACTCCACGAGACGGTGAATATTATGCCGCGCGGCAGGATTACCGGTTAGCGATCGTGACCGGGCGTGACACCCGGACGCAAATCGTGTTACCAATGCCGCCTTGATGCGTTTTTCTCAGAGAGTCGTTAGCCATGTCAGCCAAACATCCTGTGATTGCCGTAACGGGTTCCAGCGGTGCGGGAACCACGACTACCAGCCTGGCCTTCCGCAAAATTTTTCAGCAGCTAAACCTCCATGCCGCTGAAGTTGAAGGTGACAGCTTCCACCGCTTTACGCGTCCTGAAATGGATATGGCTATTCGTAAAGCGCGTGATATGGGCCGCCATATCAGCTATTTCGGCCCCGAGGCTAACGATTTTGCCCTGCTGGAGCACACGTTTGCCGAATATGGCCGCAGCGGCAGCGGCCAGTCGCGTAAATACCTGCACACCTACGATGAAGCGGTACCCTGGAACCAGGTGCCGGGCACCTTTACGCCCTGGCAGCCGCTGCCCGAGCCGACTGACGTGCTGTTCTATGAAGGTTTACACGGTGGCGTAATGACGCCGCAGCATAACGTTGCGGAGAATGTCGATCTGCTGGTCGGCGTGGTACCGATCGTCAACCTTGAGTGGATCCAAAAGCTGGTCCGCGACACCAGCGAGCGGGGGCACTCCCGCGAGGCGGTGATGGACTCCGTGGTACGCTCGATGGAGGACTACATCAACTATATTACCCCGCAGTTTTCGCGCACCCACATCAACTTTCAGCGCGTACCTACGGTGGATACCTCCAATCCGTTTGCGGCACGCGGTATCCCATCGCTTGATGAAAGCTTTGTGGTTATCCACTTCCAGGCGCTGGAGGATATTGATTTCCCCTATCTCCTGTCGATGCTGCAGGGCGCGTTTATCTCTCAGATCAATACGCTGGTGGTGCCGGGCGGCAAAATGGGGCTGGCGATGGAGCTGATAATGGGGCCGCTGGTCAGGCGTCTGATTGAGGGGAAAAAGATAGTCTGAGACACCGTGCGTTAAGCACAGAGAAAAAAACAGTCTGGGCCACTGCGCATTAGCCCCACAGGCTGGGGCTAATGGAATGTTAAATTTCGATCGCTTCAAAGCTGTGGGTGATTTCAACGCCTTTGCCCAGCATCAGGGCAACGGAGCAATACTTTTCTGCCGACAGGTCGACGGCGCGGGAAACGGCTTTCTCCTCCAGGCCCTTACCGCTGACAATAAAGTGCAGGTTGATATGGGTGAACAGACGGGGTGCTTCTTCCCGGCGTTCGGAAGTCAGTTTGACCTCGCAGTCAGCCACGTCATGGCGCCCCTTTTGCAGGATTGACACCACGTCGATGGCGCTACACCCGCCGGCCGCCATCAGCACCATTTCCATTGGGCTGGGTGCCTTATCGCCCGCATTGCCGTCCATTAAAATCTGGTGTCCAGATGAGGATTCTCCCAAAAAGGTGAGCCCTTCTACCCATTTAACACGTGCTTGCATAACAAATCCCTCTAAGTCATTCAGTTAACGCCAGATTACGCTTCGGCAACAAAAACGGCAATGCGACAATTTTCACACTATGCTGAAGCGAGACAACACAAGACACTCGTTCCAAGCTGTGCTACAAACAAAGCTGTAATAATTTCGTTCGTACTCTACAAGCATGACGAAACGGCACAACATAACGACCCAGGCCTGCGACAGGGTTCGGGATAATTTCCCTGAGGGGAAACGCGTCACTATTTCAACGCCTGACAGGGAACTCTGCCCCTGTGTTTAGGCATGATGACAACAGAGGATAATCGCGAATGGTTCTCGGCAAACCGCAAACAGACCCGACTCTTGAATGGTTCCTGTCACATTGCCATATTCATAAGTATCCATCCAAAAGCACGCTAATTCACCAGGGTGAGAAAGCGGAAACGCTTTACTACATCGTGAAAGGTTCAGTAGCGGTGCTCATTAAGGATGAGGAAGGCAAAGAGATGATCCTCTCTTACCTCAACCAGGGCGACTTTATCGGTGAACTTGGCCTGTTTGAAGAGGGTCAGGAGCGTAGCGCATGGGTCAGGGCGAAAACCGCCTGTGAAGTGGCTGAAATATCCTATAAGAAATTCCGTCAGCTTATTCAGGTTAACCCTGATATTCTGATGCGACTCTCTTCGCAGATGGCTCGTCGCCTGCAGGTGACGTCTGAGAAAGTGGGGAATTTAGCTTTCCTCGATGTGACGGGTCGCATCGCGCAGACGCTACTGAATCTGGCTAAGCAGCCGGATGCAATGACTCACCCGGATGGGATGCAGATCAAAATCACCCGCCAGGAAATTGGTCAGATTGTGGGCTGCTCGCGCGAAACCGTGGGCCGCATACTCAAAATGCTGGAAGATCAGAATCTGATCTCCGCACACGGTAAAACTATCGTAGTTTATGGCACGCGCTAACCGGCTCTGATCCCCCCGGCGCAACCTCCCGTTGCGCCTTTTTTATTGGTATGGAGCGATGTGGCGCAGACTGATTTATCATCCTGAGGTTAACTATGCCCTGCGTCAGACGCTGGTGCTCTGTTTACCAGTAGCGATTGGATGGCTGTTGGGCGATCTGCAAAAGGGACTGCTGTTCTCCCTGGTACCCGCATGCTGCAATAACGCCGGTCTGGATACGCCGCATAAGCGCTTTTTCAAACGCCTTATCGTGGGCGGAAGCCTGTTTGCCTTTAGTAGCTTTCTGATCCAGTACCTGGGTGAGCACAGCGTTCCCCTGCCTGCGATTCTGTTTGCTATGGCAATGCTGCTGGGCGTCACGGGTGAAATCAGCCCACTGCATGCCAGGCTGCTGCCCGGATCGCTTATCGCCGCCATCTTCACCCTGAGTCTGGCCGGTCGCATGCCGATATGGGAGCCGCCCCTGCTCTACGTGCTGGGGACGATCTGGTACGGGGTGTTCAACTGGTTCTGGTTCTGGCTGTGGAAAGAGCAGCCGATGCGCGAAACCCTCAGCCTGCTATACCGCGAGCTGGCCGACTATTGTGAAGCCAAATATACCCTGCTCACCCGTCTGACCGATCCTGAAAAAGCCCTGCCGCCGCTGCTGGCCCGCCAGCAAAAAGCCGTCGATCTGATCGGCATCTGCTATCAGCAGATGCATATGCTGGCCGCCAACCGCGACAGCCATCATAAACGTCTCATCCGCGCGTTTCAGGTCGCACTGGATTTGCAGGAGCATATCTCCGTCAGCCTGCATCAGCCTGAAGAGGTGCAGAAGCTGGTCGAAAAAAGCCATGCTGAAGCGGTCATTCGCTGGAACGCGCAAACCATCGCCGCTCGACTGCGGGAGCTGGCCGATGATATTCTCTACCACCGGCTGCCGGAGCGCTTTGTGATGGACAAGCCGCTCGGCGCACTTGAAAAAATCGCCCGTCGAAGCCGGGATAATCCGGTGGGACAGTTCTGCTACTACCACTTCAGCCGTATTGCGCGCGTCCTGCGCACGCAGCGCCCTTTATATCAGCGCGACCTGATGGCCGATCGCCAGCGCCGCCTGCCGCTGCTGGCCGCCTGCAAAAGCTATCTGTCGCTGAAGTCTGCCGCCCTGCGCACCGCCGCCCGCTTTGCCGTGATGCTCACCTTCGCCAGTACCCTGGCGATGTTTTTCGACCTGCCCAAGCCCTACTGGATCCTGATGACGGTGATGTTTGTCAGCCAGAATGGCTACAGCGCCACCCGCGTACGCATCCAGCACCGTGCACTCGGTACGCTGGCCGGGTTGATTATCGCCGCCGTCGCCCTGCGCCTCCACGCGCCTGAGGCGATGGTGCTGTCGATAATGCTGGTTATCACGCTGGTCAGCTACCTGGTTATCCGCAAGTTCTATGGCTGGGCGATGATTGGTTTTACCGTCACCGCCGTGTACTCGCTACAGTTGCTCTCGCTGAACGGCGCTGACTTCCTGCTGCCGCGGCTGATGGATACGCTGATGGGATGCATGATTGCCTTTGGCGGCATGATTTGGCTGTGGCCCCAGTGGCAAAGCGGGCTGCTGCGGCAAAATGCCCACGACGCGCTGGGCACCTACCAGGATGCGCTGCAAATGCTGCTTGGCAGCGAGCAGAATCCGGTCAGGCTGGCTTACCAGCGTATGCGCGCCAACCAGGCGCATAATGCGGTGTTCAACTCGCTTAATCAGGCCATGCAGGAACCGGGGTTTGATTCAAACTATCTGGCAGACATGAAGCTGTGGGTGACGCACAGTCAGTTTATTGTCGAGCATATCAACGCGATGACCATCCTCGCCCGTGAACATACGATGCTTACACCGGCGCTGGCCGAGCGCTACCTGCAAAGCTGTGAAATCGCCCTTCAGCGCTGCCAGCAGCGGCTGGAGTATGATGGTCCCGGCTCGGATACTAACGTGCTGGAGGATGTACAGGGAGAGTTTGAACAGGGACCGATAACGATTCTGGAGCGACACCTGAGGCAGATACTCGATCACCTCAGGATTATGCATACCATCTCTTCGCTGGCCTGGCGCGACAGACCCCATCATGGACGCTGGCTGTCGCGCCGCTTAAAAAAAGCGCCTGAAACGAAAGGCAGCAAGCACAGAGAGAAGCGGGAGGAGAGCAGGCAAGCATAACGCGGGGTTTTCAGCCATCCAATAATCTCCCTTCATGCTTCATGCTTCATGCTTCATGCTTCATGCTTCATGCTTCATGCCGTCAGAATAGCGCTGTTTCTACCGCCCTGGCAAAGCGGGCCATGCCCTCTTCAATATCGGCAGGCTCAATCACCAGCGAAGGCGCAAAGCGCAGCACGTCCGTTCCCGCGTTAAGGACCATCACCCCTTCATCCGCTGCGGCATGAAGAATATCCCGCGCCTTACCGGCATGCTCCGGCCTGAGTGCGGCCCCGATCAGCAGCCCCTTGCCCCGGATATCACTGAAGACCGGCCGCCTGGCGTCCAGCGCGGTTAGCGCCGCAACAAATTGCTCGCGACGCGCTTCCACACCGCTCAGCACCGATTCGGTGTTGATGATATCCAGCGCGGCCTCTGCCACGGCGCAGGCCAGCGGATTACCGCCATAGGTGGTGCCATGGACGCCCGGCGACATGGTTGACGCTATCTCATCGGTGGTGAGCATCGCGCTGACCGGGAAGCCGCCGCCCAGGGCTTTGGCAGTGGTGAGGATATCAGGCACCACGCCATAGTGCTCACAGGCAAACAGCTTGCCGCTGCGGCCCATGCCGCTCTGCACTTCATCCAGCACCAGCAGCGCCTGATGTTTATCGCACAGTTCGCGCAGCCCCTGCATAAATGCCTGGGTAGCGGGCATCACTCCGCCCTCGCCCTGGATCGGTTCCACTACGATAGCGCAGGTATGGTCGTCAATGACCGCTTTCACCGCAGCGAGATCGTTAAAGGGAACATGGACGATATCGGCAGGTTTAGGCCCGAAGCCATCGGAATATTTCGGCTGCCCGCCGACGGACACGGTGAACAGCGTGCGACCATGAAAGGCGTTGTGAAAGGCGATAATTTTACTTTTATAGGGCGAATGGCGTTTGGCAGCATAGTAGCGCGCCAGCTTAAAGGCGGCTTCATTGGCTTCCGCACCGGAGTTAGCAAAAAAGACGCGGTCGGCAAAGGTGGCGGCAATCAGCTTGCTGGCCAGACGCAGCGCAGGCTCGTTGGTGTAGACATTGCTGGTGTGCCACAGGGTCTCGCCCTGGGTTTTTAACGCCTCAACCAGCGCAGGGTGGCAGTGGCCCAGCGCGGTCACCGCGATACCACCGGAAAAATCGATATACTCTTTGCCCTGTTGATCCCAGACGCGGCTGCCTTTGCCCCTGACCGGCACAAACTGCGCGGGTGCATAAACAGGCAAAATAACCTCATCAAACGTCGCGCGCGTTACCGCTGATTTGTCCGCTGCCATCGGTGACCCCATTTGTTTCGTTGCATGAAAGTGAAATATTAGTCACAAAATATGCATAAAAAACCACTCAAAGGCAACTTAATTTACGGCTTAAGGAAATTCTCCAGCAGCTGATGCCCCTGCTCGCTAAGAATGCTTTCCGGATGGAATTGCACCCCTTCCAGCCGCAGCTCACGATGGCGAAGCCCCATAATCTCATCGGGCTGGCCGTTGCGCAGCGTCCAGGCCGTGACTTCAAACTCTGTGGGTAGCGATGCCTGCTCAACAATCAGTGAATGGTAGCGCGTGACGGTCAGGGGATGATTCAGTCCGGCAAACACGCCGCCGTCACGGTGTTCAACCGGTGACGTTTTGCCGTGCATCACCTGGCGGGCGCGAACAACCCGGCCACCAAACGCCTGGGCAATGGCCTGATGCCCCAGGCAGACGCCTAAGATCGGTATCCTGCCGGCAAAATGACGAATAGCCGCCAGGGAAATACCCGCTTCGTTGGGCGTACAGGGCCCGGGAGAGATAACCAGATGCTGCGGACGCAGCGCGTCAATTTGCGCTAACGTCATCGCATCATTGCGCTGGACACACACGTCCACCCCCAGCTCGCAGAAATACTGGTAGAGATTCCAGGTGAAAGAGTCGTAATTATCAATAAGCAGCAGCATGGAGGCTCCGGGCCGGATGAAGACGCCGCTATTCTACGCATTTTCCCCCTGTCCGTTTATCACTTTGCTCTGGATAGCAAAACGCGGCCTGAAGGCCGCGCTTACCGCCCTGAGAGCGCGGGCGGGAAGGAACGCAGAACGCAGGTCGAAACCGTTAAGGCAGCACTTTAGCTGAAAGGATAACGACAGGCTTAACCGGGACATTCTGATAAGGGCCGACGTTCTGTGACTGAACCTGGGAAATTTTGTCTGCCACATCCTGACCTTTAACGACTTTACCAAATACCGCGTAGCCAAAGTCACGCTGACCATGATCGAGAAAAGCGTTATCGGCAACGTTGATAAAGAACTGGCTGGTGGCGCTGTCTTTGTCAGCGGTGCGGGCCATGGAGACGGTACCGCGTTTGTTCAGCAGGCCATTATCCGCTTCGTTTTTAATCGGCGCTCTGGTGGGCTTTTGCTGCATATCGGTGGTAAAGCCGCCGCCCTGCACCATAAAGCCAGGGATCACGCGATGAAAAAGCGTGTTGTTATAGAAGCCGCTGTTAACGTAGTCGACAAAGTTCTTCGTCGAGGCGGGTGCCTTCTGATTATTCAGTTCAAGTTCAATATTTCCCGCTGAGGTCGTCAGCAGAACATGGGTATCCCCTTTCGCAGCCAGTGCAGATACGGAAAGTGAGGAGAGTGCCAGTACGGTAGCGACGGCTGCCAAAGTGCGTTTTAACATGGAAAATTCCTTTCTGAGGGCGGTGGTCAGAAAAACAAAATTGATTGTAAAGAGGCGGTTAGTTACGCGCCAGCGTTTTACTTTTATTTACGTGCGAAATGTCACTGCGCAACCGTTTTCCTCTGAGGCGTGGAGTGATATTCATCACGGATCCAATGAATATGAAAATAAATGTTTCATTATTGATTTAAGCCGATCACGAATATCGCTACACTTCCGAAAATTACGTCGTTTTTGCGTACCAGGATCTTTTTAACATGCAGGCTCCCACTATGACTAATCGCGATCGAATCGGTCTCACCTGGATCAGCTTTTTTTCCTATGCGCTTACCGGCGCGGTAGTAATTGTCACCGGTATGGTACTGGAAAATATTGCTGATTACTTTCATCTCCCCGTTGCGCAGATGAGCAACACCTTTACCTTCCTTAATGCGGGCATTCTCGCGGCGGTGTTTCTCAACGCCTGGCTGATGGAGATTATCCCGCTGAAGCGTCAGCTGATGTTCGGCTTTGTGCTGATGGTGCTGGCGGTGCTGGGGCTGATGAACAGTCACAGCCTGGGCATATTCTCGCTCTGTATGTTTGTGCTGGGCGTGGTGAGCGGGATTACGATGTCCATCGGGACATTCCTCATCACCCATCTGTATGAAGGGCGTCAGCGCGGATCGCGCCTGCTGTTTACCGACTCCTTCTTCAGCATGGCCGGAACCATCTTCCCGATTATTGCTGCCGCTATTCTGGCGCGGTCGCTTCCCTGGTACTGGGTTTATGCCTGTATCGGCGTCATTTACGTCGCGATCTTTATTCTGGCGCTCTGCTTCGAGTTTCCGGTGCTGGGCAAAAAATCCGCGAATCACCAGACGGTTGAAAAAGAGAAATGGGGTATCGGCGTGCTGTTCCTGTCGATTGCCGCCCTCTGCTATATCCTGGGCCAGCTGGGCTTTATCGGCTGGGTGCCGCAGTATGCCACCAAAAGCATGGGGATGGACATTACACAGGCGGGTGGTCTGGTCGGTAACTTCTGGACGTCATACATGATAGGCATGTGGATTTTCAGCGCCATACTGCGCTTCTTTGACCCGCAGCGTATTCTGACCGTGCTGGCGCTGGCGGCTACGCTGCTGATGTACTGGTTTGTCAGCAGCGAGAATGCCGCAATGCTGAAGTGGATAATGATCAGCCTGGGCTTCTTCTCCAGCGCAATCTATACCACCATCATTACCCTCGGCTCTCTGCAAACCCGGGTCTCCTCACCTAAGCTGGTCAACTTCATCCTGACCTGCGGCACCGTCGGAACCATGCTGACCTTCGTCGTGACCGGTCCAATTGTTGAGAAAGGCGGCGCGCATGCGGCGCTGCTAACCGCTAACGGTCTCTATGCGGTGGTATTTGTGATGTGCCTGCTGCTGGGCTTTGTTAGCAAGCATAAGCAGCACCCGCACACCGGTTCCCACTGATAATAAACCCCTGGCAGGCCGCAAGGCTTGCCAGTTCAGTCACCCACACCGTTAGCGCGATCGACGATGCGCTCAGCATCGGAAATCCACACGATTACCGACGATGCTCAGCGACTATCGACGATGCTCAGCGACGGAAATCCACCTGCTCACTCTCCCCGAGGTGAATCGTGGTCTGTGCCGGCTGCGTTTCAGCAATGACTTTTCCCTGTCGAATGGAATAGCGTACCGCAACCTGACGACGCAGTGCGTCAAAGCCACTCTCTGCCGGGAGGATCACCATATTGGCACTGTTACCGCTTTGAATACCATAATCCTTCAGCTGTAGCGTTCTGGCGCTGTTATGGGTAATGAGATTGATACCGGCATCAATTTGCGCGTAGCCCATAAGCTGACAGACGTGCAGTCCCATATGCAGCACCTGGAGCATGTTGGCGGTTCCCAGCGGATACCAGGGGTCAAACACATCATCGTGCCCGAAGCAGACGTTAATATCGGCCTCCAGCATCTCCTTCACCCGCGTAATGCCGCGGCGCTTCGGATAGCTATCAAAGCGGCCCTGCAAATGGATATTCACCAGCGGATTGGCGACGAAATTGATGCCTGACAGCTTCAGCAGGCGGAACAGGCGCGAAGTATAGGCACCATTGTAGGAGTGCATCGCGGTGGTATGACTGGCCGTCACCCTCTCCCCCATCTTCTCCTTAAGCGCCAGTGCCGCAACGGTTTCGACGAAGCGGGACTGCTCATCGTCGATTTCATCGCAGTGAACATCCACCATGCGCTGATACTTTTGTGCCAGCGCGAAGGTTTTATGCAGTGACTCCACGCCATATTCACGGGTGAACTCGAAGTGAGGAATGGCACCCACCACATCTGCCCCCAGTCGCAGGGCCTCCTCAAGCAGCGCCTCGCCGTTGGGATAGGAGAGAATGCCTTCCTGAGGGAAAGCCACAATCTGAATATCCACCCAGGGGGCCATCTCCTGCCTGACCTCAAGCATCGCCTTCAGTGCGGTGAGGCTGGGATCCGAGACATCGACGTGGGTGCGGACATGCTGGATACCGTTGGCGATCTGCCACTTTAGCGTCTGAAGCGCGCGCTGTTTGACATCCTCATGGCTCAGCAGCGCCTTTCGCTCCGCCCAGCGTTCAATCCCCTCAAACAGCGTACCTGACTGATTCCAGGCAGGTTCTCCCGCCGTTTGCGTGGTATCAAGATGAATGTGGGGTTCGATAAAGGGGGGGAAAGCCAGCCCGCCTTCGGCATCCAGCGCTTCCGGATGCGGGGCACATCGGGCCTGCGGCGCAATACGTGCAATGTTGCCGTCCTGAATTTCGATTTGCCAGAGTCCATCGCGCCAGGGCAGTCGGACATGGTTTATTCTTTTCAAATTAACAGCCTGCATTGATGTACTCCCGGGGTCAGCAATCACAGTTTTAACCCTATCACTGATTCCACACTATGCACAGCCAGCGTTCGCCCCACCCTCGCAGGGAAGTCACATAAACCCGAAGGATTCCGCTAACTTATAAAAAAACCCATCAAATCATTGGCATACCTATTAAGAGGTATTTGGAAAACGGATTGATATGCATCAATAAGCGCGCTTTTTAGCACGCTAAGGTAGCGGCATTCGTTTGCAATGTGAGGCAAAAATGCGCACCCGACTCGTCATCATTGGCAACGGCATGGTTGGCCACCGCCTGATTGAAGCGCTGGCAGAGAAAGCCGCACCAGGCCAGTTTGCTATTACCGTTTTTTGTGAAGAACCCTGGGTCGCTTACGATCGGGTCCATCTCTCAGCCTATTTCACCCATCATACCGTTGACGCGCTGTCGCTGGTTCGCGAAGGGTTTTACCAGCAGCACGATATTGACCTGCTGCTGGAGGAGTGCGTCATCCAGATTGACCGTGAAAGGAAAATCGTCCGTTCCAGCGCAGGCCGCGAAGTGCACTACGATAAGCTGGTGCTGGCGACCGGATCCCGCCCCTGGGTTCCGCCAATACAGGGAGCCAGCGGCAAAAACTGTTACGTCTACCGTACTATCGACGATCTGAATGCCATTGAGGCGCGCGCCCGCCAAAGTCAGCACGGTGCCGTCGTGGGCGGTGGCCTGCTGGGGCTGGAAGCGGCGGGTGCTCTGCGTGATCTCGGGATTGAAACCCATGTGATTGAGTATGCGCCGGTGCTAATGGCCGAGCAGCTCGATCCCCTCGGGGGCGCACTGCTGCGCGAAAAAATTGAGGCGATGGGCGTTCACGTTCATACCGGCAAAAGTACCCGCGAGATCCTTGATACGCCAGCAGGCGGCAAAAGGCTGCTATTCGGTGACGACAGCGCGCTGGAGGTGGATTTTATCGTCTTCTCTACCGGTATTCGCCCGCAGGACGCGCTGGCCAAAAGCTGTGATTTGGCGCTGGCACCGCGCGGCGGCTTTATGATTGACGACCAGTGCGTCACCTCCGATGGCGATATTTATGCCATTGGCGAATGTGCCGCCTGGCAGGGTCGGGCCTTTGGCCTTGTTGCGCCCGGCTATAAAATGGCGCAGGTGGTTTGTGAAGGCTTGCTGGGCAACAGCAGCGCTTTTACCGGCGCGGACATGAGCGCGAAGCTGAAGCTCCTGGGCGTTGAAGTGGGGGGGATTGGCGATACGCGCGGACGGACGGAAGGCGCAAGAAGCTATATCTGGCTTGATGAACATCAGCAAATCTATAAGCGACTGGTGGTCAGCGCGGATAACAAAACGCTGCTCGGGGCGGTGTTGGTGGGAGATACCGCCGACTATGGCAATCTGCTTCAGCTAATGCTTAATGGCATTCCCCTACCGGAAAATCCTGCGGCGCTGATCCTGCCAGCCGGGGCGGGCGATAAACCGGCTACCGGGGTGGAATCACTGCCGGACACGGCACAAATTTGCTCCTGCTTTGACGTGACTAAAGGCGCGCTGGTACAGGCCGTTAAGCGGGGCTGTCATACCCTTGCCGCGCTCAAGGCGGAAACCAAAGCGGGGAGCGGCTGCGGTGGCTGTGTGCCGCTAATTACTCAGGTGCTAAATGCCGAACTGAGCCAGCAGGGGATCGCGGTCAGTCATCACCTTTGCGAGCATTTCCCCTACTCCCGGCAGGAACTTTACCACCTGATTCGCCTGGAGGAGATCAGGACCTTCGGGCAGCTGCTGGCCAGCCACGGCAGCGGTTACGGCTGCGAGATATGTAAACCAACGGTCGCATCACTGCTGGCGTCATGCTGGAATGAATACGTGCTCACTCCGCAGCACACGCCGCTCCAGGACAGTAACGATATCTTCCTCGCCAACATCCAGAAGGATGGGACCTATTCGGTGATCCCGCGCTCCCCGGGGGGCGAAATCACGCCTGAGGGGCTGATCGCCATCGGCGAAATTGGCCGACGCTACCGCCTCTACAGCAAAATTACCGGCTCGCAGCGTATCGGTCTGTTCGGCGCACAAAAGGACGATCTGCCCGCCATCTGGTCTGAACTGATTGCCGCCGGGTTTGAAACCGGCCACGCCTACGCTAAGGCCCTGCGCATGGCGAAAACCTGCGTTGGCAACAGCTGGTGCCGCTTTGGCGTTGGCGACAGCGTCAGCCTCGGCGTAGAACTGGAAAACCGCTATAAGGGCATTCGTACGCCGCATAAAATGAAGTTTGGCGTCTCGGGCTGCACCCGCGAGTGCGCCGAGGCGCAGGCCAAAGACGTGGGGATCATTGCCACCGAGAAGGGCTGGAACCTCTATCTCTGCGGGAACGGCGGTATGAAGCCACGCCATGCTGATTTGCTGGCAGCCGATCTGGATAGCGCCACGCTCATCCGCTATCTCGACCGTTTTATGCTGTTCTATATCCGCACCGCCGATAAATTACAGCGTACCTCCCTGTGGCTGGAGAGCCTTGAGGGTGGGATCGACTACCTGAAACAGGTGATTATCCACGACAGCCTGGGGCTTAATGCCCAGCTGGAAGCCGAAATGAGCCAGCTACGTGCCGGTTTCCGCTGTGAATGGAAAGAAACGGTCGACGATGTCAGCCAGCATAGCCGCTTCGCACACTTTATCAATGATGGCAGCCGTGACCCGCTGGTTCAGGTCATCGCCGAACGTGACCAGCACCGGCCGGCGCGGGCGGAAGAGCGCTTGCCGGTCAGGGTTCTGGAGGAAAAGCTATGAGTAAGTGGCACCGCATTTGTGAACTGGAACAAATTCTCCCCGCAACTGGCGTCTGCGCGCGGGTCGGCGAGCAACAGATCGCCCTCTTTCGTCCCCGCCCGGACGATGAGGTTTTCGCCCTCAGCAACATTGATCCCTTTGCCAACGCCAGCGTACTGTCACGCGGCATTATCGCTGAACACCAGCAGGCGCTGTGGGTAGCCAGCCCGCTTAAGAAGCAGCGGTTCCGGCTGAGTGATGGCCTCTGTATGGAAGATGAAAGCCGCTCAATTGCGTCATGGCCCGCCCGCGTGCGTGATGGCTTCGTCGAGGTCGCCGTCTGAATGGATTATTTTCCCCTTTTTTGCCAGCTTCGCGGCAGGGGCTGCCTGCTGGTGGGCGGCGGTGAGGTCGCCGAACGGAAAGCCCGACTCCTGTTGAAGGCCGGTGCCGACCTGCGGGTCTGCGCCCCCGCCTTCTCCCCACAATTTCACCACTGGCAGCAGGCGGGCAAACTAAGGCTTATAGAAGGCGCCTTCACGCCTGCCATGCTGGATGACTGCTGGCTGGCCATTGCTGCAACCGACAGCGCCGGCGTTAATCAACGGGTGAACGCCAGCGCAGAAAGCAGACGGATATTCTGCAACGTTGTTGACGCGCCCGATCAGGCCAGCGCCATTATGCCCTCCGTGGTCGATCGTTCGCCGCTGATGATTGCGATCTCCAGCGGCGGACGCGCACCGGTGATGGCCCGCCTGCTGCGTGAAAAAATTGAATCTCTGCTGCCCCAGCATCTGGGGAAAATAGCAGATCATGCCGGTTTGCTTCGCCAGCGGGTTAAACGGCAGTTCAGTGAGATGGGGCAGCGCAGACGCTTCTGGGAGAAGCTTTTCAGCCATAACAGGCTGGCGCAGTCGCTGGCAAGCGGCGACGCATCCTGCACGGAACAGCTCACCGAGGCACTTTTTCAGCAGCAGCCGGAGCACCGGGGCGAAGTGGTGCTGGTGGGCGCAGGCCCGGGAGACGCAGGCTTACTGACGCTGAAAGGCCTGCAACAGATCCAGCAGGCGGATATCGTGGTCTACGACCGACTGGTCTCAGAGGGAGTCCTTGAGCTTATCAGGCGCGATGCGGAACGCCTGTTTGTAGGCAAACGCGCGGGCAGCCACTGCGTTCCACAGGAAGAAATTAATCTGCTACTGGTACAACTGGCGCAGCAGGGCAAGCGGGTGGTCCGCCTGAAGGGCGGCGACCCCTTTATATTTGGCCGCGGTGCCGAGGAACTGGAGGCACTGCGGCAGGCGAATATCCCCTTTTCCGTGGTGCCCGGTATTACCGCCGCCTCAGGCTGTTCCGCCTATAGCGGCATTCCCCTTACCCACCGTGACCTTGCACAAAGCGTCCGGCTGATTACCGGCCACGTGCAGGCTGACGGCACGCTGGACTGGCATAATCTGGCCGCGGGTCAGCAGACCCTGGTGTTTTATATGGGGCTGTCTCAGGCAGGAGAGATCCGCCAGCGACTGATCGAAAACGGGATGGCGGCGGCTATGCCGGTGGCGCTGGTGGAAAACGGGACGTCTCCTCAGCAGCGCGTCATCAGCGGGTTGCTATCTGAACTGGACTCACTGGCCTGCCGCGTTAGCAGCCCCGCGCTGATTATCGTGGGTGAGGTCGTCAGTTTGCGCGAAAGGCTCAGCTGGTTTTAGCCGCCAGGTCGCCTGCTTATACCGCGTGGGAAATGTTCATACGCATGCGGGAGAGGACCAGCCTGCACAAACTGTGCGACAGAAATTTATACCTACGCGTGAGAAGTTCAGCCTGCACACACTGCGCGGCAGATATTTATACATACGCGTGAGAGGTTCAGCCTGCACAAAATACGCGGGGGATTGAGAAGATACGCAGGGGGAGGACTGGCCAGCAGCGTGCATTCTGCTGCTGGCCGGAGGGCAGGATTATGGCTGAGCAACAAAGCCGACGGCTTCATATACCTTCTTCAGCGTTTCCTGCGCCTGCGCCCGGGCTTTCGCCGCGCCGTCACGCATAATCTGTTCCAGCAGGGCTTCGTCATTGCGGAACTCATGGTATCGCGCCTGGAGATCGCCAAGCATCTCTGAAACGGCATCAGCCACGGCGCCCTTCAGGTGGCCGTACATCTGGCCTGCAAACTGCTGTTCAAGCTCGGGGATGCTCTTACCGGTTACGCCGGACAGGATGTCCAGCAGGTTAGAAACGCCCGCCTTGTTTTTCACGTCATAGCGCACCACCGGCGGCTCATCGCCGTCGGTCATCGCACGTTTAATCTTCTTCACAACCGACTTAGGATCTTCCAGCAGACCGATGACGTTGTTGCGATTATCGTCAGATTTAGACATCTTTTTAGTCGGCTCGAGCAGCGACATCACGCGCGCGCCAGAAGTCGGAATAAACGGCTCAGGTACCCGGAAAACGTCGCCGTAAAGCGCATTAAAACGTGAGGCAACATCGCGGCTCAGCTCGAGATGCTGCTTCTGATCTTCCCCGACCGGCACCTGCGCGGTCTGATAAAGCAGAATATCGGCGGCCATCAGCACCGGATAGTCAAACAGTCCGGCGTTGATATTTTCTTCGTAGCGCGTCGACTTATCCTTAAACTGGGTCATGCGACTAAGCTCGCCAAAATAGGTGTAGCAGTTCAGGATCCAGCTCAACTGAGTGTGTTCAGGGACGTGTGACTGCACAAAAATAGTGCTTTTTTTCGGGTCGATACCGCAGGCGAGGTAAAGCGCCAGCGTGTCCAGAGTCGCCTTACGCAGCGCGGCCGGATCCTGCCTGACGGTGATGGCGTGTAAATCGACAATGCAGTAGATACAGTGGTAGTCGTCCTGCATATTGACCCACTGACGCAGCGCCCCCATATAGTTACCGATGGTCAGTTCGCCGGAAGGCTGTGCGCCGCTAAATACGATGGGTTTGCTCATGTTTTTTCGTCCTGATAATTACAGCCCTAGCGTGGGCAACAAATCGTTAAAATGGTCAAGTACCACGGTAGGATGCGCGGTTGCTATCGGCTCGCCGTAGTTGTAGCCCCAGGTCATGCCAACGCTGGGACACCCGGCGGCCTGGGCTGCGTGAATATCGTTGCGTGAATCGCCAATAAAGACCAGTTCCTCAGGCAACAGGCCAAACTTGCCTAGCACCAGAAACAGCGGGGCCGGATGCGGTTTTTTCACCGCAACATCGTCACCGCCAATAATCAGGCTAAAGTAGTCAGCAATGCCGAGCGACGTCAGTAGGGGCTTAACAAATGGCGTCGGCTTATTCGTCACGATCGCCATCGGCAGGCCTTTTTCCGCCAGCGCGGCCAGGCCCTCTTTCACGCCGGGGAACAGCTTACTGCCGCTCTCAATGGTCGTGGCATAGTGCCTGTCGAGCAGAACGCGCGCGTCGGCAATGACGGCGCTTTCCGGCTGATGCCCCAGCGCCCAGGTTAATGCGCGCTCAATCAGCACATCGGCCCCGTTACCAATCCACGTGGACACCCTTTCCACGCCCGCGGCGGGTAAATTAAGTGCAGTCAGCGCAGCGTCAACCGCGTAGGCAAGTCCGGGAGCACTGTCCGTCAGCGTCCCGTCCAGATCAAAGGCCAGCGCGCGAACGTTAGTGAAATGAGCCATGACGTGATTTCTCCAGTTCGTTACGCATGTTATCAATGACTTTTTTGTAATCCGGCTGACCAAAAATGGCCGATCCGGCAACAAACATATCCGCGCCCGCCGCAGCGATCTCAGCAATGTTTTCAACCTTTACGCCACCGTCGACTTCCAGCCGAATGTCATAGCCGCTTTGATCGATCAGGCGGCGTACCTGCCGCAGCTTATTCAGCGTACCGGGGATAAAGGACTGGCCACCGAAACCCGGATTGACCGACATCAGCAAAATGACGTCGACTTTATCCATAACATAATCAAGGTAGCTGAGCGGCGTGGCCGGATTGAACACCAGCCCGGCTTTACAGCCGTGCTCTTTAATCAGTTGCAGAGAACGATCGAGGTGCTCGGAAGCTTCAGGATGGAAGGTGATATAGCTGGCACCGGCATTAGCAAAATCCGGGATCAGACGATCGACCGGCTTCACCATCATATGCACGTCGATAGGGGCCGTGATACCGTAATCGCGCAGCGCTTTCAGCACCATGGGTCCCATAGTCAGGTTGGGCACGTAATGGTTATCCATCACATCGAAATGCACAACGTCTCCACCGGCTGCCAGCACTTTCGCCGTGTCTTCACCCAGGCGGGCAAAATCGGCAGACAGAATTGAGGGGGCGAGTAAAAACTGTTTCATCCGTTTCTCCCATTTCACGCGCCCGTTGGCAGGCACGTACAGCAGTTAAGGTCAGCCGCTGACAAACAGCGCCAGCAGTTCATCCACTTGATTACGACCGGCGCCATTGCGGCTAATCGATCGCCGGGCCTTGATTTTATGCAGCTCGGCGGCCTGATACCAAAGTCTGGTCATTGGAGTATCGTGATTAGAGATCAGTACTGGAATACGGCTCTCAAAAGATAGCTTATTGGCCAGCTCCGCCAGATGTGCCTGCTGCTGCATGCTGAAGCTGTTGGTGTGATAAGCGGTAAAGTTCGCCGTGGCCGACAGCGGCGCATAAGGAGGATCGCAGTACACCACCGAACCCTGAGGCGCCCGACTAAGAGTAACATCGTACGATTCACAGACAAAGGTCGCATTTTGCGCACGCTCTGAAAACCAGTAGAGCTCATCCTCGGGGAAATAGGGTTTGCGATAGCGGCCAAAGGGCACGTTAAACTCGCCGCTCAGATTATAGCGGCACAGCCCGTTGTAGCAGTGTCGATTCAGATACAAAAACAACACGCCACGGCGATAGGGATCCTGACAGCGGTTAAACTCCAGACGACGTGCATAGTAGAATTCAGCATCGTTTGATTCAGGGGTAAACAGCTGGCGGGCATCGGCGACAAATTCACCCGCACGAGTTTTGACGATATCGTAGAGGTTAATCAGGTCGCTGTTGATATCGGCCAGGATATAGCGCGGAAAGTGGGTGTTAAGGAATACGGATCCCGCACCGACAAAAGGCTCAACCAGACAGTCTCCGTCGGGGAGATGACGTTGTATATCATCAAGAAGCGGGAATTTTCCCCCCGCCCATTTTAAAAAAGCGCGATTTTTTTTCATGCCGTCGTTTATTACAATTACTCTTCTGGCTGCGGTTACACCGACAGCATATCTGCGCTTTAATTCATCAGCGCGCATCTCTGCGCGCTGACTCACTTCAACTTAAAATCGGGTATCCCGAGGCTAATTCTGCGACTCTTTCTTCACCTGACTCACCGGCTTGACCCAGGGGTTACCGGCGCGCACCTCGGCTGGCAGTGAAGATACTGCCCGTTTAGCTTCCGCTGGTGTGGCATATGAGCCGCTGACCAGGACAAACCACGGCTGACCGTTACGCGTCGTTTTATAGACGTGGTAGCCGCTGAGATTCTGCTTTTTCGCCCAGGCATTCAACGAATCGGCGCGTGATGCGCTGCTCAGCTGAAGCGTATAGTTGCCGCCAGGCGTTGACGTTGAGGCTGCCGGATGCGCTGCGGTCGCCTTAGGCGTTTCCGAAACGCTATGACGCGGCGCCGCCTCGTGCGGCTTACTCTCTCTGGCAACCGGTTTGCTTTCTGGCCGGTGATGCACTGCCGCAGGTTTGTTTACATGCGTCGGTACATGACGTGGCTGAGCGGGCTGGCTCACGGCCGGGTGCGAGACCTGGCCGCCAGCGACCGTAGCCGCTGTGGTTGGCAGAGAGCTACCGTTGTTCTGCGAATCCTGCGTCGCGGCATCCACCTGGCCCTGCTGATTCGCCAGGGCGCTGTTGAGATCGCCCGGCAGCTCTACACGCTGCTGGTTTGGTGGCGTTTGCGTCTGTTGTGCCTGCGTGGGCGTTGAAGAGACCGGCGGTGCGCTGATCTCCTGTGGTCCGTTGGCTGTCGCTGGCTGACCCGGGGCTACCGCCGCATTGCTGTCCGCTGCACTGGTGTTAGCCGCACTGGTGTTTGCTGCATCGGGCGCAGGCGTGCCAGACTGGCCGCTCATGGAGGAAGAGCCCGAGAGGTCGATGTTTTTATCCCCGCCGCTGCCCGGGGTGCCAGGCTGCGATCCTGATGTCGCTGGCTGCTGCGCATGCTGATTGCCGCCCTCTTTAGGCGAGTTCAGGGCAGATCCAATGCCAATCACCAGCAGCAGTAAAACCAGAATACCGATCCCCATCATCATATGCTGACGTGAAACCGGTGCCTTAGGGGCGGCAGATCGTTTGCGAGACCGCTGCGTGGGGCGGTCGCTGGTGTCAGGCTTTAGTTCGTCTTCCGGTTTAAACTCGTCCATATAACCTCCTCCAGTAGCGCGGCGACGCGGTTCACTACCCTATGAACGGCGATAAACTTAAATATCACGTCGGGTCGAAACCCAGTCAAACTCTTCAGATAGCTGAATTCTGACAATCATTAATCGCAGCAAGAACCCGATCGTGGCTCACTCCACTGCGCACTTCCGCACGGCCTAAAGCCAGCGGTAGCACCAGACGAAGTTCACCCGCCAGCACTTTCTTATCACGTAGCATATGTGGCATATAGTCGGTAGTCGCCATGCTCTCCGGCCCCGTTACCGGCAGGCCGGCACGACTGAGCAGAGCAATGATCCGGTCGGTATCTGCAGTGGAAAACTGACCCAGGCGCTCTGCGGTGCGGGCGGCCATAACCATCCCGGCGGCAACGGCTTCACCGTGCAACCAGTTACCGTAGCCCATATGGGCTTCGATGGCATGTCCAAAGGTATGTCCGAGGTTGAGCAAGGCACGCTGTCCGTGCTCATGTTCGTCGGCGGCCACCACCTCTGCTTTTAGCTCACAGCAGCGGCGGATACAGTAAGCCAGCGCCCTGCTGTTCAGCGTCAGCAGCGCATCCAGGTTTTCTTCAAGCCAGTTGAAAAACTCAGCGTCAAGAATAATGCCGTATTTGATAACTTCGGCCAGGCCTGATGCCAGCTCACGCGGCGGCAGGCTGCGCAGGCAGTCGATATCAATAACAACGGAAGCCGGCTGATAAAAAGCGCCGATCATATTTTTGCCGAGCGGGTGATTGACGGCGGTTTTGCCGCCAACAGAGGAGTCGACCTGAGAGAGCAGCGTGGTCGGAACCTGAATAAAGCGAACGCCGCGCTGATAGCTGGCAGCCGCAAAACCGGTCAGATCGCCAATCACTCCGCCGCCCAGGGCAATCAAAGTGGAATCACGCCCGTGGTTTTTTTCCAGCAGCGCGGTGAATACCTGATCCATCACTGCCAGCGTTTTGTACTGTTCGCCATCGGGGAGAATAACCTGATCCACCTTTACGCCAGCCTTTTCAAGCAGGTTACACAGCGGGGCAAGATAGCGCGGAGCCAGCGTCTGATTGGTGACGACCATAGCCCTGTCGCCCGCCTGCAGCGGCCAAAAGGAAGCCGGATTGGTAAACAATCCAGCATCAATGGTAATGGGGTAACTTCGCTCCCCCAAAGTGACGGTAATCTTCTCCATGAAGCGGTATCACCTTTTTACTTTGGCCCGCGAACGGGTTTAAGCCGTCTTCAGCTTTTTTCCAACATATTGATAATCTGATTCGCGACCACTTTGGCGCTCTGGTCATCGGTACGAATCGTCACGTCAGCAATCTCGTCATAAAGCGGATTGCGTTCGTTAGCCAGCTCTTCCAGCACTTCACGCGGCGGAGACTCCACCTGCAGTAAGGGCCGTTTCTTATCACGCTGCGTACGGGCAAGCTGCTTTTCGATGGTTGTTTCCAGATACACCACTACGCCGCGAGCAGAAAGCCGATTGCGCGTTTCGCGTGATTTAACTGAACCGCCACCGGTAGCCAGCACAATGCCCTGCTTCTCAGTCAGTTCGTTGATGATTTTTTCTTCGCGATCGCGGAAGCCTTCTTCGCCTTCGACGTCGAACACCCAGCCCACATCCGCTCCGGTACGTCGCTCAATTTCTTGATCGGAATCGAAAAATTCCATATTGAGTTGCTGAGCTAACTGACGCCCAATAGTGCTTTTGCCGGCACCCATAGGCCCAACCAGAAAGATATTGCGTTTCTCTGCCATTTTTTCGGTATTACTAAGACAATTCGTTAATGATACCCCGTCCAACCGGACAGGACATGAACTGAAACCTCATGAGCGATAGTGCGAGAGTCAGAAGAAAATTATCTCAACACTGAAGGTGTTTTGGCAACCGATTAAATTGACCTTGCCCATTGCGTACTCATTGTTACGCGTTCAGTCCGCTTCATTTATCAGCCCGATGTCACTGCATCGGCTACGCCGGTTGCGCACGATAAAAAACGGGTTAAATGCATTCTCTCAAGCCAAAACCAGGCCCATAAATCAAAAATCGCTAAACCTTGTAAGCTAATTCGGCTCTTGCGTCAAACGCATATGATACCAATCAGGGAAAAAAGCACCTGGCTCCTCAGTTTGGTACAAAAAAAGCATTACTCGTCACGAATCAACTTCGGTGTGATAAAGATCACTAATTCTCGCCGCTTTTGTTCAGTGGAATCGTAACGGAACAGAGAGCCTAACACAGGGATGCTTCCCATTAACGGAACTTTCCGCTGCCCCTTCAAACTGTGTTGCTGAAAAATGCCCCCTAAAGCCAGGGTCTGCCCGTCCCGGAGCGTAACCTGGGTCTGTATCTCCTGCTTATCAATCGCCAGATACTCCCCCTCACCACTGCGCATCATACTCCCCGGCACGTTCTGACTGATGTGTAGCTTGAGTAAAATCCGACCGTTTGGCTGTACGACTGGCGTGACCTCCATCCCCAGTACCGCTTCTTTAAACTCAACGGTGGTACTACCATTGCTCCCGCTGGAGACTTCATAGGGTATTTCAGTGCCCTGTTTAATGCTGGCGGGCTGCTGATGGGAGGTCAGCAAGCGCGGGCTGGCGATGATTTCCACCTTATTCTCCTGCTCAAGCGCACTGAGCTCCAGATCTAAAAGCCTGCCGTTCAGACGGGCAACGGTAAAGCCTGCCGCGATGGCCGGGTTGGTCACGGCCAGATCGACTCTCAGCTGGCTGGCGCGAAGCGCGCTATTTATCTTCTCTTCACCGCTCATGCCCCAACGTACTCCCAGCTCGCGCAGGCTCTCTTCGCTGATGGTCACGATATGTGCTGAAAGCTCGACCTGCTCCAGCGGCTGATCGAGCGCCCTGACCCAGCGGCGCGTCAAGTCCAGCGCTGCCTGCGTATCACGCAGTAGCAGGCTGTTAGTACGTAAATCTACCGTCACGCTGCCGCGCGGCGTCATCAGTTTGTCGCGACCTGCCTGCAAACTGTTATTTACCACCGTGGCATCGGCATGCAGCAACGCGAGCGACAGCGTCTCCAGCGGCAGCGCACTCTGTGCCTCTGCCTGACGCGCTTTCTGCCGCTGATAATTATCCTGCAGCCAGCTTTCCGGATAAACCAGCAGCACATTATCCTCTGTCTCTACGGTTAGCTTATTCATTTTCACCACCAGCGCCAGTGCCTGCTGCCAGGGCACATCCTGTAGTCGAAGCGAAACGACCCCCTCTACGCCAGGTGCCACCATCAGGTTCAGTTTTTGCCAGTCGGCCAGCGCCTGCAACACCTGCGCGATGGGCGCCCGATCAAAAGCCAGCGAGAGCGTATCCGGTTCAGCGTAAAGCGGCCTGCATAACAGGAGTAGCAGGATCATCTGCCATTTCATAAAGTCGTCCTTTTAGTTTGACTTCCCTCGGCGGCAAACACCCAGGCACCGGAGTGACGGTAATACTCAACGCGCTAACCGCGTCCAGGTGCCAGTGCTGATCCAGCCGCTCATCCGGCGTTCGCACCACCCATCGTTCGGGGTTAAAAACCAGCCACGCGCGGTAGTCCCCCTCACGGCCAATGATACCGCCCAGCTGCCAGTGCTGAGGCGGCGCAGGCAGTGACCGGCAGGCATCGCTGCCCACGGGAACAAAGGGATCGCGCGCGGCATGACCCGATGAGAGAAACAGGATCAGTAGCGACAATGCCCGTAGCGTGGTATGCAGCACATTATTCTGCATCGTTAAGTACCAGCCCCAGGTGGAATAGTAGCCGCTCTTCCTCAGGCTTCAGGGTGAAATGCGGCAGCTCAGCGGCCCCGGGCAGGCCGCTTAAATAGGCCAGTACCTTTTGTACCTGCGGCCAGCTAAGGCTGAGCACCAGCGCAGCGCCGGTGGCATCGGGCTGCCATAGCCGCAGCTCACCTCCCGCCATTTCCAACAGTGCAACCAGTGAAAAGCGTCGGTCTGGTTCGACCGGCAGCAGGGCAGCCTCGAGCTGGGAAATGTTCGCCTCCAGCAGGTTCAGCGACCCGCTGCTGGCAATGCTGCGCAGAATCGTAGGGTAACGCCGCGTCTCTTTCCGCTGTTGAGCCGCCAGCGCGGCACTCTGACGATCGGCAGGTGCCCTATAGCCCCGGTCTGTCGCGATGGATAATCCCCCTGCCAGCAGTAAAAACAGCATCAGGCGATAGTGCCAGGGCAGGGTAATCCAGCGGAAGAGCAGCGTATTACTCATCGACAGGCGGCTTATCTGGCAGCACGGCCAGCAGGCTGAACTGTATCCGGCCGCTGTCATCCCGACGAAGACTCTGCGTACCAACCCGGCGGAAGAGATCTAAAGCCTGTAACCGTTGACGAAAGGCATCTACTTCACGCGGTTCCCGACAGAAGCCCATCAGCACCAGCGTATCCAGCGTTTTACTCAGTCCGCTCAGCCAGAGTTCATCAGGCATCGCGTCGGGCAGATTGCGCAGAAAATCATACCAGCGCGATATCTGCTGCTGCTTTTGCTGCCGGGCAGCGAGGCGCAGCGCCAGCGACTGCTTATACTGAACGCGAGCCGCCGTGCGCGTTTGTAACTCAGTAGCCTGCTGATTCGCCCGGTGCCAGAGAGCTACCGTTTTCTCATGCCGGAGGTTCTCTGCACGTTTTCCGGCAATGGTCAGAGCAAAGAAAACCTCTATGAGCATCAGCATAGCCAGTAGGCAGCCCTCGCGCCGTAGCCGCTTTCTGTCGCGCTGCGCACGCCAGGGCAGTAAATTGACCCAGCTCATTAGCTATCCTCCGGCCTCAGCGCCAGCCCCGCCGCAAGGCTAAACGCACCCGGGTAAACGGGCAGCGGCGCCTGTTTAAGGGGGATCGCATCCAGGGGATTAAGCCACTTAGCGCCATCAGGCAGCGCATCCTGCTCCACCGTGCTGTAATAAAAAGCGGCCTCCTGCGCAAAATGACGTGTCCGGAGCGCACTGAAGTCATTGGCCTCTTCGCGCGAACACCATCCCCAGCGCTGCCCTGCACGCTGGGGCGCAAACCATAGCCAGTGATCGGCCAGTCGATGAATCAGGGTCACGGCGGGATCGAGTGACAGCGTTTGCGACAGCGCAAAAAGCGCGGACGGCGATAGCTCCATGACCTGAGGCGTAAGCCGCGCCTGTTCAAGGCAGTCCAGCCAGTTTTGCAGCGCCTCACGCCGGGCAGCGGTGACGCAGAACTGTGACGCGCTGCCCGTCGGCTGCCGGTAATCCAACGCCAGCTTTTCCAGCTCAATTGGGAAAAATCGACTGGCCGCTGCGGTAATATAGCTGCTACGCTCTGGTTCGCGTAGCTGGACAGGCGGCAGGTCAATATGGCGCTGTAGCACCAGCTGGGGCGGGAATCCTACACGCAGAGAAATATGGTAAGGAAGCTGTCTGCGCCAGCGTTGCAGGAGAGCGATAACCGCCTGCGGACGTTGCAGCAGCCCGTGGGTTAACGTATCTTGCGGCAGAGCATGTTGCCACCAGTGACGAAGTTGCCAGCCGTTGCGACGGCGCTGAATGCCGAGGGCGCAAAGCTGCCCGTTCTGAATATCCAGGCCGACTTGCCATGTCTGAAATGCCATCAGGCGCGATCTCCATATCGTCAGTGATTAAAAGGACGTATCCAAGCTTCTGGCTTGCCTTTATACTACCGCGCGATTGTTTATAAACTGCCCGATCGACATAAAGTGGAAAATATCAGGTGAAGTTCGTAAAGTATTTTTTAATCCTTGCAGTGCTTTGCATTCTGCTGGGAGCAGGCTCGATCTATGGCCTTTACAAATATATAGAGCCCCAGCTGCCGGACGTGGCCACGCTGAAAGACGTCCGTCTTCAGACGCCGATGCAGATCTACAGCGCCGATAACGAACTGATCGCCCAGTACGGTGAGAAGCGACGCATTCCGTTAAAACTGCAGCAGATCCCGCCGGTGATGGTAAAAGCCTTTATCGCGACCGAAGACAGCCGTTTTTACGAGCATCACGGCGTTGACCCCATTGGTATTTTTCGTGCAGCCAGTATCGCGTTGGTGTCTGGCCACGCGTCCCAGGGTGCAAGTACCATTACTCAGCAGCTGGCCAGAAACTTCTTCCTCAGCCCTGAACGTACCCTGATGCGTAAAATCAAGGAGGCTTTCCTCGCCATCCGCATTGAGCAGATGATGAGTAAAGATGAAATCCTTGAACTTTATCTGAACAAAATCTATCTCGGCTACCGTGCCTACGGCGTTGGCGCGGCCGCTCAGGTCTATTTTGGCAAAAATGTCGATCAGCTTTCCCTGAGTGAAATGGCGATGATTGCCGGGTTGCCTAAAGCGCCGTCAACGTTCAACCCGCTCTATTCACATGACAGAGCGCTGCAGCGCCGTAACGTGGTGCTGGGTCGCATGCTCGACCAGCACTACATTACCCAGTCACAGTATGAAGAGGCTCGCAGCACCCCGCTTACCGCCATCTATCATGCACCTGAAATTGCCTTTTCCGCGCCTTATCTGACTGAAATGGTGCGCCAGGAGATGATCAAACGCTACGGCGAAAATGCCTATAACGACGGATTCAGGGTCACTACCACTATTACGCGCAGGCTACAGCTGGCAGCGCAGAAATCGGTGCAGGACAACGTCATCGCCTATGACATGCGTCACGGCTACCGTGGCCCGGCTAACGTTTTATGGAAAGTAGGTGAGCAGAGCTGGGGACACAGCGAAATCCTGAAAACGCTCAAGGCGCTGCCAGTATATGGGCCGCTGATCCCCGCCGTTATCACTGATGCTACCCGTGAGGAGGCCACTGCCACCCTGCGCGATGGCAGCAGCGTGACGCTTGGCCTGGCCGGCATGCGCTGGGCGCGTCCGTATAAATCTGACACGGTCCAGGGCCGTACGCCTCAGTCCGTTACCGATGTCGTTCAGCCCGGCCAGCAGGTTTGGGTTCGTAAGGTCGATAGCGACTGGTGGATTGCGCAGGTGCCTGACGTAAACTCCTCGCTGGTTTCGCTGGATCCCCAAACGGGTGCAGTTCGCGCGCTGGTCGGTGGATTCGATTTCAACCAGAGTAAATTCAACCGCGTCACGCAGTCGCTGCGCCAGGTCGGGTCGAACATTAAGCCCTTCCTGTATACCGCCGCCATGGATCGCGGTCTGACGCTGGCCTCCATTCTGAACGATGTGCCGATTTCCCGCTGGGATGCTGGCGCAGGCGCCGACTGGCGTCCCAAAAACTCACCGGCGACCTACGATGGCCCAATCCGCTTACGTCAGGGGCTGGGACAGTCGAAAAACGTGGTGATGGTTCGCGCAATGCGCGCGATGGGCGTTGATTATGCCGCACAGTATCTGCAACGCTTTGGCTTCCCGGCGCAGAATATCGTTCACACAGAATCTCTGGCGCTGGGTTCAGCTTCTTTCACACCGTTGCAGATGGTCAGAGGCTATTCAGTAATGGCTAACGGCGGCTTCCTGGTTGACCCGTGGTTCATCAGTAAAATTCAGGATGAACAGGGCAATACGCTGTTCGAAGAGAAACCTAAAATTGCCTGCCCGGAATGCAATCTGCCGGTGATTTACGGCGATACGCAAAAGGCCGTCGCCCTTAGCGAAGACAGCGTGGAAAATCCGACTATCTCGCAGGTCGGTAGCAATACCGCCGTGCCGCAGCCACAGCTTGAGCAGGTTTCTCAACAACAGGCCGCGCAGGATGGTCAGCAGCAGTATGCCCCGCACGTGATCAATACGCCGCTGTCGTTCCTGATTAAAAGCGCGCTGAACTCCAACATCTTCGGTGAACCGGGCTGGATGGGCACGGGCTGGCGAGCGGGCCGCGATCTGAAACGTAACGACATCGGCGGTAAAACCGGGACCACCAACAGCTCCAAGGATGCCTGGTTCTCCGGTTACGGGCCTGGCGTGGTGACGTCGGTATGGATTGGCTTTGACGATCACCGCCGCGATCTGGGACGTACCACCGCTTCCGGTGCAATTAAGGATCAAATTTCAGGTTATGAGGGAGGGGCAAAGAGTGCGCAACCGGCCTGGGACGAATATATGAAAGCAGCGCTTGATGGCGTTCCGCTACAGCCGCTGACGCCGCCGGAAGGCGTGGTAACGGTGACTATCGATCGCAGTACCGGCAAGCTGGCTAACGGCGGCGGGAATACGCGTCAGGAGTACTTTATAAACGGCACCCAGCCAACCGAGTACTCCGTCCATGACGTGGGAACCACGCTTATGGACAACGGTCAGAGCCACGAGCTGTTCTGAGTTAATGCAGGACCATGACAACGGAGTGTCCTGGTCCTGCATTGGACGCTGCCTCTGCCTTCCTGACCGCGCTAACCCGCGTCAGGTCAAAAAGGCGGGCTGCTTTAATAGCGCAGACGGCCCTGCTTAACCAGCCATTCACGAACAAGGAAAAGCGCACTGACGTTGCGCGCCTCGCGGAAATCTGGTTCCTGCAGCAGACCCAGCAGGTTATTTAACGGCCAACGAACCTGCGGAAGCGGCTCCGGCTCATCTCCTTCCAGCTTCTCTTCGTAAAGTTGCTCAGCCACAACGATATTCATTTTGCTGGAAAAATAGGAAGGCGCCATGGTGAGCTTTGCCAGCGTTTCCAGCCTGTGCGCACCAAACCCAGCTTCTTCTTTCAGCTCGCGATTTGCCGCCTCAAACGGGGTTTCACCCGGATCGATCAGGCCTTTCGGAAAGCCCAGCTCGTAACACTCCAGCCCCACCGCATATTCCTGAATTAGGATCAGATCGTCGCCAATGATTGGCACAATCATTACGGCCTCGCGATCGGAGGGCTTCATCCGCTCGTAAACGCGTCGGGCTCCATTACTGAACGCCAGATCTACGGCCTCGACGGTAAACAGGCGCGAACGTGCCACGGCTTCAACATTAAGGATGTCGGGTTTCTGTAGTTGTCTGGTCATAGTGGCCCCAGCGGAACGCCTAAAAATGGGCTTAACAGCCCGCGAGTGTCGGTACAGGGTACCGGCTTCCCATTGTGCGGCAGCAAAAAGAGTATGCCAATCATTGCACAGATTATTTTCCGCGGTTATAACAAATATGATTTACGAGACACTGAAAAGATTTAAAAAATGTCAATCATATCAGTCAAAAATAGGAATACGCCGATACTTACCCTGCCTGTAGATTGGTAGGATCTGGTACGGGACTTATACAATATAATTCTAATTTAATGATTTTGTGTGCTATTTTTATATACTCAGCGGATTGCCAGCGCCGTCTAAACCCGCCACAATATCACCAGCAATATGTACCAGGCAGGTAACCACCAGAATAGCGACGGGAGCAGAGTGGCAGGAATGAGGGAAGCATGAGCACAATAGTCATCATATTGGCTGTAATGCTGGCCTGCTCAGTCGGGGCGGGTTGTTTCTTTTGGTACGCTATGCGGCATCGTCCGCCGTTGGCGAAACCACTGCCATTCATTAGTCCCCCCTTTCGTAAACTGAATGATGACGAACGTAAAGGCATTGAGCGCTATATCGCCTCACTGGCTAAAAATCGTGACGCCTCACTGTCTTCCGGTGCCAGCCCTGCGATAGATCCGCTGGTACTGACCTCTCAAAGCAACAATGTCTATCCCGTCACGCGCTCAATAACCCGCTACGGGTTGTCCACGGACGAGCCGCACAACTGGCGATACTATCTTGATGCCGTTGAGGTTCATCTTCCGCCGCAGTGGGAACAGTACATTGCCGAAGAAAACTTTGTCGAACTGATCAAAACCCAGACCATCCCTCTGGTGATCTCGCTTAATGGCCACTCGCTGGTGAACTACATCTACGAGCAGCCAGCGATGGCAGCAGCAGCAGCCCGGCCACTGGCGCAAAATGCGTCGATCCGCAAAGAAGAGAGTGAGCATATTGAGCTCCTGAGCGTACGTAAAGAGACGCCGGAGGAGTATGCGCTTAGCCGACCTGATGGTACGCGGGAGGCCGTCGCTATCGGTGTCGCGCTGATGCTCTTTTTTGTCAGCCTCGTTGGCCCGCTGCTCATGATGCCCTGGCTTAACCTGGCCGCGGTGGTCATCATTTTGGTCAGCGCCTGGTCACTTTATCGTCGCCCCTCTGAAAAAGATCTGCGTGAGATCCACTGTCTGCGCGGCGCGCCAAAGCGCTGGGGTCTGTTTGGCGAATCCAATCAGGGGCAGATTGGCAATATCTCCCTGGGCATCATCGACCTGATTTATCCCGCCCACTGGCAGCCTTACATTACCCACGATTTTGGGAAAGAGACGGAAGTCGATATCTACCTGAACCGCCATGTCGTGCGCCAGGGTCGGTTTCTTTCGCTACAGGATGAGGTCCGCCACTTCCCGGTTCAGCGCTGGCGCAAAAACGTGGTGCTGGCGGCAGGTTCCCTGCTGGTGCTGGCCCTGCTGATCGCGTGGGTTCCGCTCAGTATGCCGTTAAAGCTGAGCATGGCCTGGCTCAAAGGAACCGAGAGCGTTCAGGTTACCTCGGTTAACGATCTGGAAAAAATCCCACTGCGCGTGGGCGACCGTCTGAAAGTTAGCGGCAGAGGCATGTGCTCCATCCCCACTACCTACCAGGGTAACCGCAGCTATGCGTTTATGCCTTTTGACTGCTCGGCAGTGTACTGGAATAACTCACCGCCGCTGCCACAGCCGCAGTCAGATATTATTGATAAGGCGACCGCGCTGCTCAATACCACCAGTCTTCAATTGCATCCACAGGGTAGTCCCGACCCTAAACTTAATCCGCAGCTTGCCACCGCCATTCAAAAGTCCGGTATGATCCTGTTGGATGACTTTTCGGACATTGTGCTGAGAACGCAGGAGCTGTGTAGCCAGGATCAGGACTGCGTGAGGCTGAAGAACGCGCTGGTTAACCTGGGTAATGCCAAAGACTGGGAAACGCTGGTTCAGCGCGCCGATTCCGGTTCGCTAAACGGCATGAACGTGCTGCTGCGTCCGGTAAGCGCGGAAGCCCTGGAGAATCTGGTGAATACGGCCACGTCTTCGTTTTTCTACCGGGAAACGCGCCGCGCTGCCGAATCGCTGAACAGCCCACCGCCGGGCGGCTTTCTGATCCTCAGCGACGAAGGTCGTCAGCTGGTTAGCCAGCAGGCTCCGAATATCTCACTGTTTGATTATAACGCCCCGGATCAGTGGCCGGAGTTGCAGCGTCTTTCGGGTATGTTGCTGCATACCCCCTTCTCCGCCAGCGGGATTGTGACTAACATCAGCACCGATGCTAACGGCACCTGGCATATCGCCCTGCATAGCGCCCCCGATACCATTACGCTATTCCGCTATCTGGGAACAACCCTGCTGCTGTTAGTCGTCGCGCTGAGTTTTATTGTTAATAGCCTGCTGGCGCTGCGGCGTATGCACCGCAACCGCTTGCGGATTAACGCCATTCAGAATTATTATGACAAGTGCTTCAATCCTACGTTGAACAGCACCCAGAGCTTTCGCCCGCAGTTCTGAGCCTGCCACTTTTATGCTATTTTTAACGGTGGCACGTCTCTTGATCCCCTTCTGACCTGCCCGACCGCGTCAGCAATTAACCGCTGAAGACACGCCTTGAATTCTGGCTTTCCACCCATACATAAGGTTATTCCCGAAAAGGAGCTGCGATGAAAGAGAAACCCGCAGAGGCGGTTCGGCTCGATAAATGGCTGTGGGCCGCGCGGTTTTATAAGACGCGCGCCGCTGCGCGCCAGATGATCGAAGGCGGTAAGGTTCACTATAACGGTCAGCGCAGCAAGCCCAGCAAGATTGTTGAGCCCGATGCGGAACTGACGCTCCGTCAGGGCAATGATGAACGTACGGTGGTAGTGCGCCTGGTCAATGACCAGCGCCGTCCAGCATCAGAAGCCCAGCAGATGTACGCCGAAACGGCACAAAGTATTGAGAAACGGGAAAAAATAGCGCTGGCGCGAAAAATGAATGCGCTGAGTATGCCTCATCCCGACCGTCGCCCTGATAAAAAAGAGCGCCGGGACTTAATGAAATTTAAAAATACCGGCGACGAATAACCCGTCGTTAACGAGAGAGAACTATGGCTCATCAAGACCAACTGCACCGCTATCTGTTCGAAAACTACGCCGTGCGTGGTGAACTGGTCAGCGTTTCCACCACCTGGCGCGACATCATCGACGGGCATGATTACCCACAGCCGGTTCAACAGGTGCTGGGCGAGCTGCTGGTTGCTACCAGCCTGCTTACCGCCACGCTGAAGTTTGCCGGTAATATTACCGTTCAGCTTCAGGGCGATGGCCCTCTCAACCTGGCGGTGATTAACGGCAATAACAAGCAGGAAATGCGCGGCGTGGCGCGCATGCAGGGCGATATCGCCCCCGGCAGCAGCCTGAAAGAGATGGTGGGTAACGGTTACCTGGTAATAACGCTCTCCCCGGATGAGGGTGAGCGTTATCAGGGCGTAGTGGGGCTGGAGGGAGAAACGCTGGCGGAATGCCTGGAAGACTATTTTATGCGTTCCGAGCAGCTGCCAACGCGTCTGTTTATCCGCACCGGCGAGGCAGAAGGTCAGCCGGGCGCGGCAGGGATCCTGCTTCAGGTTCTGCCCGCGCAGGAGACGAAAACCGATGACTTTGAGCATCTGACCACCTTAACCGGGACGATTAAAACAGAAGAGCTGCTTAACCTTCCCGCGCAGGAAGTGCTGTGGCGTCTGTATAATCAGGAAGAGGTGACGCTGTACGATCCTCAGGATGTCTGCTTCAAATGCTCCTGCTCTCATCAGCGCTGTGGTGAAGTTCTGAGCACCCTGCCCGTCGCTGAAGTTGACCAGATGCTGGCTGAAGATGGCAAGATTGATATGCACTGCGACTACTGCGGCAAAAACTACCTCTACGATGCCGTAGATATTGCGGCCATCCGCAATGACGCTGGCGCGGGCGATAGTGACCGTCTTCACTAACGCTCTTCTGCATCCGCTCCACCCTGGCTGAAAGCGCATGATGCCATCGACTTTACCCGAGTCGGTGGCATATTTTTAGGCGCAATGTATTAATTTTTCGTAAGATTCACGCCCTGCCTCTCATTTCTGCACCCTGCTACTTTCCCTTCGACAAGACAAGTGTAAACTGCGCGCGTGCGTATTGGCCGGGATCCGGTCAGGCGCGCGCCCCGTCACGGTCAACGGATAAAAATTATCCTACACTCTTTTGCAGAACAGAGCCGAAAAGGAGCAGTACTATGCGAGACCTGACCCCGCAGGACCTCATCGCTTATGGCATAACGGATACGGTTGAGATTATTTATAATCCGGATTACGAAACGCTCTACCATGAAGAAACTCGCCCCGGTCTGACCGGCTACGAGCGCGGTATTGAAACGAATTCCGGTGCGATTGCCGTTGATACCGGTGATTTTACCGGCCGCTCGCCGAAAGATAAGTATATCGTTCGCGACGATACCACCCGCGATACGCTGTGGTGGAACGATCAGGGCAAGGGTAAAAATGACAATCAGCCGCTCAGCGACGAAACCTGGCAGTCTCTGAAGTCATTAGTCACCCAGCAACTCTCCGGAAAGCGTCTGTTTGTCGTTGACAGCTGGTGCGGTGCAAATCCGGATAGCCGTCTGTGCGTTCGTTTTATTACTGAAGTGGCCTGGCAGGCGCATTTTGTCAAAAATATGTTTATCCGCCCGGACGATGAAGCGCTGAGCGATTTTGTCCCTGATTTTGTGGTAATGAACGGGGCGAAATGCACTAATCCCGACTGGAAGCAGCAGGGTCTTAACTCTGAGAACTTTGTGGCTTTCAATCTCACCGAGGGTATCCAGCTGATCGGCGGTACCTGGTACGGTGGCGAAATGAAGAAAGGGCTGTTTGCGGTCATGAACTATCTGCTGCCGCTTAAGGGCATCGCCTCGATGCACTGTTCTGCCAACGTTGGCGAGAAAGGCGACGTGGCGGTCTTTTTTGGCCTCTCAGGCACCGGTAAAACGACCCTCTCTACCGATCCTCAGCGAAAGCTGATTGGGGATGATGAACACGGCTGGGACGACGACGGCGTGTTTAACTTTGAGGGCGGCTGCTACGCCAAGACCATTAAGCTTTCTGCCGAGGCCGAGCCGGAAATTTATCAGGCAATACGCCGCGATGCGCTGCTGGAGAACGTGGTCGTTCGCGCCGATGGTTCAGTGGATTATGATGATGGCAGCAAGACGGAAAACACCCGCGTCTCCTACCCGATCAATCATATTGAAAACATCGCAAAACCGGTTTCAAAAGCGGGCCACGCTAAGAAAGTGATTTTCCTCACCGCGGATGCCTTCGGCGTTCTGCCGCCGGTTTCACGCCTGACGCCGGACCAGACTCAGTATCACTTCCTTTCCGGCTTTACCGCCAAGCTGGCCGGTACGGAACGCGGCGTTACCGAACCGACACCGACCTTCTCCGCCTGCTTCGGCGCGGCTTTCCTGATGCTGCATCCTACTCAGTATGCCGACGTGCTGGTGAAGCGAATGGAAGCAGCAGGCGCAGAGGCTTATCTGGTCAATACCGGCTGGAACGGCAGCGGCAAACGCATCTCGATCAAGGATACGCGCGCGATAATCAACGCTATCCTCAGCGGGCAGTTAGCCGATGCAGAGACGCAGAACCTGCCGATTTTTAATCTGGCTATGCCGACTTCTCTGCCGGGCGTGGATGCACAGATCCTGGACCCCCGAAACGCTTACGACAGCGCGGAGGCGTGGGAGGGTAAAGCCCGCGATCTGGCTCAGCGGTTTATCGTAAACTTCGATAAATATACCGACACCCCTGCCGGTGAAGCGCTGATCCCCGCCGGACCCCAGCTGTAAAAAAAAGAGAGGTCGTTTGGATAAACGGCCTCTCTTATTGCGGTTAAGACCAGGATTCAGCTACTGCTGACCGCTGGCGGTAATGCGCTGTTATCAGGCAGAGGCAGATAAGCGCGAATACGCAGCCCGCCCCGTTCGCTTTCCCCAATATCCAGCGTCCCCTGATGGGCATCAATAATGCGTTGCACAATCGCCAGGCCTAAGCCGGTGCCACTGGTGCTGCGGGCACTGTCGCCGCGCACAAAGGGCTGGAACAGGTGCTTAAGCTGATCGGGATGGATGCCCGGGCCGTCATCTTCAACCTGGAACCAGGCCCGCTGAAGCTCGCTACCGCTGCTGACTCTGATCCAGCCGTTGCCGTAGCGCGCGGCGTTGACCACCATATTCGCGGCTGCGCGCTTAATCGACAGCGGGTTGATGTCCAGCATCAGCTCACCCGGCATCACGCCATTATCAATTTCGCGTTCATATCCGCTCTCTGCCGCCACGACCTCGCCCAGTACACCATTGAGATCGGCCCGTTCAAACTGCATCTCCTGGCCCGTGCGCAGATAATCAATAAACTGCTCGATAATCGCATTGCACTCTTCAATGTCTTTGTTGATCGACTCTGCCAGATAGCCATCTTCCTGCGACATCATCTCCGTTGCCAGGCGGATACGCGTTAGCGGGGTTCGCAGGTCATGGCTGACGCCGGCCATCAGCAGCGTTCGGTCATCGGCCAGCAGCTTAACGCCAGCCGCCATCTGGTTGAAGGCCCGGGTGACCGAACGCACCTCCGAAGCGCCGTACTCGCGCAGCGGCGGCGGAATAATCCCCTTCCCTACCTGAAGCGCGGCGTGCTCCAGCTCCACCAGCGGGCGGTTCTGAATGCGGATAAACAGCCAGGCACCGCCGATGGCCAGCAGCATTATCGCCAGCGTGTAGCGGAACAGCGGTGAAAAATCACCCTGGTGGATCTCCGTCAGCGGCACCCTTACCCAGATATCCGGCGACAGCCAGGTTTTCAACCAGACGACCGGGGAGTTCTTGTTAACCTCCACGCGGACGTCGGTCGGGCCACCCAGCTGCTGCGCCATCTGCTGACTGAGAAACTCGTAATGTTGCGCCCAGCGTAATCCGCTCTCTTCCGCCGCTGCATTGGTATACAGCGAGATACCCAGCTCGCGATAGATCTCACGACGAAATGCCGGCGGCACCTCAAGCTGCGTACCGTCCTCAAGCTGTAACCGGTCGGTCATCAGCATGCGCACCTCATAGGCCAGCACTTTGTTAAACTGCTGAAGGCTCGGCAGAATGGCAAAGTTCAGCACCACCAGATAGGTCGTTACCAGGCTGACGAACAGCAGGGTAACAATCAGCAGCAGCGTGCGCGCAAAGGAACTACGGGGTGAGAAGCGGATCCGCCTCATGCTTTACTGCCGTCCGGAACGAATACGTAGCCCAGACCCCAGACGGTCTGGATATAGCGTGGGTGAGCGGGATCTTCTTCCACCATGCGGCGCAGGCGAGAGATCTGCACGTCAATGGATCGCTCCATGGCGCTGTATTCGCGACCGCGGGCCAGATTCATCAGCTTGTCGCGCGACAGCGGCTCACGCGGGTGGCTTACCAGTGCTTTCAGTACGGCGAATTCACCGCTGGTCAATGGCATAGGCTCGTCTTCGCGGAACATTTCACGCGTCCCGAGATTCAGCTTGAACTTGCCGAAAGCGATAACGGCTTCTTCCTGGGAAGGCGCACCCGGCAGTTCGTTGGCCTGACGGCGCAGCACGGCGCGAATGCGAGCCAGCAGTTCACGCGGGTTAAAGGGTTTTGGAATATAGTCATCCGCCCCGATTTCCAGCCCGACGATGCGGTCCACCTCTTCGCCCTTGGCGGTAACCATAATAATCGGCATCGGGTTGCTCTGGCTGCGCAGGCGGCGGCAAATTGACAGGCCGTCTTCTCCCGGCAGCATTAAGTCCAGTACCATCAGATGAAAGGACTCACGGGTCAGCAGGCGATCCATCTGTTCGGCGTTGGCCACGCTGCGTACCTGGAAGCCCTGCTCGGTCAGATAGCGTTCGAGCAGTGCACGTAACCGCATATCATCATCTACGACCAGGATTTTGTAATTTTCTTGCATTTCGTTACTCCCAAAGGCGCAATTGCCTGAGCCATTATTCTTAAAAAAGATGCCTGAATGTAACAGTCAATAATGGTTTATATTGTAGCCGAAATTGTTACAAAGCATATTAAACAGCAGCTTATCTTTAACCTGAATCAAAAAAGCAGCACCGGGGCTGGCCGCAGGCAGAGAAGCGCAGGCACGAATAATCAACGCAAACAAACAGTAACGCACGGCCGATACGCCGTAATGAATTTGCATCTGCCCGCAGCACACCACAAAATAACCTGAGAGATTGCAGCAGAGAAAATGGGCCAACGATGAAAACTAAACTGATCACCCGCGAAGGCTACGACAGGCTGAAGCAGGAACTGGACTTTCTCTGGCGGGAAGATCGCCCTGAAGTGACCAAAAAAGTCACCTGGGCGGCCAGCCTTGGCGATCGCAGCGAAAATGCAGACTATCAATATAACAAAAAGCGCCTGCGCGAGATCGACCGTCGCGTCCGTTACCTCACTAAGTGCCTTGAGCAACTGCGCATTGTGGATTACTCACCGCAGCAGGATGGTAAAGTCTTCTTTGGTGCCTGGGTAGAGATCGAAAACGATGACGGCGACATTAAGCGCTTTCGCATCGTCGGCTATGATGAAATTTTTGGCCGTAACGACTACATCTCGATCGACTCGCCAATGGCCCGCGCGCTGCTGAAAAAAGAGGTGGGCGATGTCGCGCTGGTTCACACACCGATCGGCGAGGCAACCTGGTACGTCAATGAAATTAGCTATATCAGACCCGCATAAACCCCGCCCGGCCTAACGGCCCCAGGCAGGTCACAACGAAGATGGCTCAGAGCAGGTTAAACTGCTCCAGCAGGGCTTTCACTTCCGCCCTTAATTCAGCTTCATTCAGCTCTCCTTTGCTGCGATCCGGTTCAGGGTCATAGCAGTCAGCGGCCATGAAAAGTTCCTCTCCGCAGCGATCTACTGCCTTATCCGGCTCTCTCACTCCCCATAACCTGTCCCGTTCGATAACGATATCTTCGCAAAACTGTTCAGCACTAATCCTGTTGCTGAGGAAGTCTCTTCCCAGCTCGACCAGCTTAATTGTGCTCATAAAACCTCCGTTTCTGAATAGATCCTGCCGTTATCGATTGCCGGATCAATATTCCATCCTGAATGGAAATCACCCTCAATTGTAGGGACGACAGCATTCATCGTCCCGGCATGCAGGTATTCCGAAGGAGTGCAGCTCAGAGCAGGTTAAACTTCTCCAGCAGGGCTTTCACTTCCGCACTTAATTCGGCCTCACTCAGCTCGCAGCTATAGCGACTGCGATCCGGTTCAGGGTTATAGCAGTCAGCGGCCATGAAAAGTTCCTCTCCGCAGCGATCTACCGCCTTATTCGGCTCTCTCACTCCCCATAACTTGCGTCGTTCGATAACGATATCTTCGCAAAACTGTTCAGCACTAATCCTGTTGCTGAGGAAGTCTCTTCCCAGCTCGACCAATTTAACTCTGCTCATAAAACCTCCGTTTCTAAACAGATCCTGTCGTTATCGATTGCCGGGTCAATTTTCCAGCCTGAATGGAAATCACCCTCTATTTTAAGGACGACAGCATTTATCGTCCCGGCATGCAGGTATTCCGAAGGAGTGCAGCTCAGAGCAGGTTAAACTGCTCCAGCAGGGCTTTCACTTCCGCCCTTAATTCGGCCTCACTCAGCTCCCCTTCGGTACGATCCGAGTCGGAGTTATAGCAATCAGCCAAAATGAAAAGCTCGCCCGCGCACCAGTTTATTGCTTTATTGGGCTCTTCTTCAGATAACTTACGACGTCCTTTTATTATATCTTCGGAAAACTGCTCAGCACTGATCTGGTTGTTGACCAATTCTCTTCCTAACTCGACTTGACTAATCCAGCTCATAAAACCTCCGTTTCTAAACAGATCCTGCCGTTATCGATTGCTGGGTCAATTTCCCAGCCTGAATGGAAATCACCCTCTATTGTAAGGACGACAGCATTCATCGTCCCGGCATGCAGGTATTCCGAAAGAGTGCAGCTCAGAGCAGGTTAAACTGCTCCAGCAGGGCTTTCACTTCCGCCCTTAATTCGGCCTCATCCAGCTCGTAGTCGTCGCGATCCGAGTCGGGGTTATAGCAGTCAGCTAAAATGAAAAGCTCACCACCGCAGCGATCTACCGCCTTATCCGGCTCTCTCACCCCCCATAACCTGTCCCGTTCGATAACGATATCTTCGCAAAACTGTTCAGCACTAATCCTGTTGCTGAGGAAGTCTCTTCCCAGCTCGACCAGCTTAATTCTGCTCATAAAACCTCCGTTTCTAAACAGATCCTGCCGTTGTCGTCAGCCGGTTCAATTTTCCAGCCACTCAGAAAATCACCATTGATTCTAAGGACGACAACATTCATCGTCCCGGCATGCAGGTATTCCGAAGGAGTGCAGCTCAGAGCAGGTTAAACTGCTCCAGCAGGGCTTTCACTTCCGCCCTTAATTCGGCCTCATTCATCTCGCAGCTATAGCGACTGCGATCCGGTTCAGGGTCATAGCAGTCGGCTGCCATGAAAAGTTCCTCTCCGCAGCGATCTACCGCCTTGTCCGGCTCTCTCACTCCCCATAATCTGTCCCGTTCGATAACGATATCTTCGCAAAACTGTTCAACACTAATCCTGTTGCTGAGGAAGTCTCTTCCCAGCTCGACCAATTTAACTCTGCTCATAAAACCTCCGTTTCTAAATAGATCCTGCCGTTGTCAATTGTCGGATCAATTTTCCAGCCACTCAGGAAATCACCATTGATTTTAAGGACGACAACATTCATCGTTCCGGGGTTAAAATATACCCGGGAGCCTTTCTCCCGTCGGTATGTCCCCCGCTCAATGGTGTCCTTATCCTTCAGGTGCGCCTCTATTGCATCGCGAAACTGCGTCAGCGTGGTGCTATTTTTTCGCGAGTCGGTAATTCCAAACTTCCCGGCATGCTTATATTTCTTGTCAAGCTGCCTGCGGGTGTAACGCCCTGAATCCAGAGGGTCCGTCAGTACCACATACACCGGCTGCACGCCGCTGCCGCTGGCGTCCGGCTGCCAGTAAACAAAATCCTGCATCCCGCCCGGATCGGCCACTGGCGTGGTGGTGATCTGAATCGTCCCAACCGGTTTTATCACTGTCCCGGTATGCACCGGCGTTACCGGGACTGACGGAGCCGAATTACCGGTATTTGACGGCGAAGATGGCCCGGGAGCCGGGTTGATCAAAATGGTCCGCGGTGGCTGGCCCGCTACCGCAGGCAGCGTGATGATATCCAGCCCTGTCGCTGCATCCCGCACCGCCGTCAGGACCGGTACCGCCGACGGTAATCCACCCTCTCCGGTTTTCAGCAGTTTTAACGCCAGCTCACCGTTGCTCATCACCAGCGAAGCGCGTACCGCCAGGTCTGCCGTCCGTACGCCCGGCTCCAGCCCTTTCCTGTTAGGTAACAGAGTGCTGGCAGGCATTGCGAACATCGCAGCGACATCACGCCCCGGCACTCTGTCGCTGCCAGCCCCCACCTCCGGAGAATGGAAAATGGCGGCAATCGCAATGCCGCCTGCCGCGCCTGCGGCCACAGCCGAGGCGGCCCGGCCTAACGCGGCCAGCAAGGAGCTGGCAGCACCCATCACCCCTTCTCCGGTGATTGCCAGCTGTACCGTGCCCGGGGCTCGCGCCAGCGCCAGCGCGCCAGCAGCAGTCAGAGACGCTTCGGCCGCTTTAACCGTTTCCGGGGTATACCGGGGGGACTCTGAAACGCCCAGCATGGCCAGGGCGAGCTTAATTTCCCTGTCTGACAAAGGCATGCAAAACGCAATGCCCCCGTCACCTCTGTCCATAACCCATGCCCAGCTTCCGCCATTCATTAATGTCAAATAGCAGGCTTTCTGGGGGCCCTTAAACTGAAACTTTCCGTCGCCCAGATAAATGGGGGTAATGTCCCGCGAGCGCGGGTTTCCTTCCTTTTTACTCATCCTTAAGTTCCTTTTCCAGGGTACTTTTTATTTAATCCGGCCGACGCTTTTACTACGCCGGTGACGGCTCACGCTGAAACAAACCGGGGAGAACAGGTTTTGTTTCATACGTTACTGTAACAACAGGAAATTAATTTTTCCCGCCGTGATATCACAGATTTCGACCCCCGCCGCATGACTGATGTGAACAATTCCTAATGACGTGGATTTACCGCCCCGCCGCTGGCAATTTTTGCCCGCAATCCGTATAACTGTCCGCTGACTCTTAAGCCACACATTAACCTTGTTTAAATCCAGGCTTACCATTTTTAGCCCGCCATTCCCTGACCTCTTTTACAATACCTTCAGGGCTGTCATCCTGATCGTCCATGGGATGATAAATAAGACCATTGCGATGAGGATGTTCGGTCAAACGTTCGAATTCAAGAACAGCCTTTGTATGCTCAGCCTCTGTTTCATAGTCTGCATTACAAATTTTTCTGACAAAATATAAAAACTCGGCATCGGTATAATCAGAAATCGTTTTCTTTTCCATCTCAATTATCCTCTTTATGGATTTCAATATGACGTTTAGGGGTCATCACTCGAATATTATCTATGTCATATATTGCACCGTTATCCTTAATAAATTTGACATGGTGTAACTCGAATCGAATTCGTCCCCCGACTTGTTCAGATGGAATAGGGAAAGGAGAGTAACCTTTCATTAAGTTTCGTTTATTATTTTCCCTGAACTGTTTAATCAATACAGGATCTCTGCCCACATCCTTCCAAAAAGCCTCACGAAACGCATCAAAATTCGCAAATTCCCTTCCTTGTAATTTGTCCGCGATCTGGCTCGGGATAGGAGCACCAAGATCTTTACCAGCATTAGTAAGCCAGTCTCCGCCAACCGGTTCACCTTTACCACTGACCTTACCCAATCTATTTCGGGGATTGCTAAGTACCACATACACCGGCTGCACGCCGCTGCCGCTGGCGTCCAGCTGCCAGTAAACAAAATCCTGCATCCCGCCCGGATCGGCCACTGGCGTGGTGGTGATCTGAATCGTCCCAACCGGTTTTATCACTGTCCCGGTATGCACCGGCGTTACCGGGACTGACGGAGCCGAATTACCGGTATTTGACGGCGAAGATGGCCCGGGAGCCGGGTTGATCAAAATGGTCCGCGGTGGCTGGCCTGCTACCGCAGGCAGCGTGATGATATCCAGCCCTGTCGCTGCATCCCGCACCGCCGTCAGGACCGGTACCGCCGACGGTAATCCACCCTCTCCGGTTTTCAGCAATTTTAACGCCAGCTCACCGTTGCTCATCACCAGCGAAGCGCGTACCGCCAGGTCTGCCGTCCGTACGCCCGGCTCCAGCCCTTTCCTGTTAGGTAACAGAGTGCTGGCAGGCATTGCGAACATCGCAGCGACATCACGCCCCGGCACTCTGTCGCTGCCAGCCCCCACCTCCGGAGAATGGAAAATGGCGGCAATCGCAATGCCGCCTGCCGCGCCTGCGGCCACAGCCGAGGCGGCCCGGCCTAACGCGGCCAGCAAGGAGCTGGCAGCACCCATCACCCCTTCTCCGGCGATTGCCAGCTGTACCGCGCCCGGGGCTCGCGCCAGCGCCAGCGCGCCAGCAGCAGTCAGAGACGCTTCGGCCGCTTTAACCGTTTCCGGGGTATACCGGGGGGACTCTGAAACGCCCAACATGGCCAGGGCGAGCTTAATTTCCCTGTCTGACAAAGGCATGCAAAACGCAATGCCCCCGTCACCTCTGTCCATAACCCATGCCCAGCTTCCGCCATTCATTAATGTCAAATAGCAGGCTTTCTGGGGGCCCTTAAACTGAAACTTTCCGTCGCCCAGATAAATGGGGGTAATGTCCCGCGAGCGCGGGTTTCCTTCCTTTTTACTCATCCTTAAGTTCCTTTTCCGGGGTACTTTTTATTTAATCCGGCCGACGCTTTTACTACGCCGGTGACGGCTCACGCTGAAACAAACCGGGGAGAACAGGGTTTTGTTTCATACGTTACTGTAACAACCAGAAATTAATTTTTCCCGCCGTGATATCACAGATTTCGACCCCCGCCGCATGACTGATGTGAACAATTCCTAATGACGTGGATTTACCGCCCCGCCGCTGGCAATTTTTGCCCGCAATCCGTATAACTGTCCGCTGACTCTTAAGCCACAAAGTAACCGATGATGAAAGAATCACTGAGCCGCATAATTGCAAATGAACTCCAGGCACGGACAGAGCAGGTTGATGCCGCTGTTCGTCTGCTGGATGAAGGGAACACCGTGCCGTTTATCGCACGCTATCGTAAGGAGGTGACCGGTGGCCTGGATGATACCCAGCTACGCCAGCTGGAAACCCGGCTGGGCTATCTGCGCGAGCTGTCCGAGCGCCGCCAGGCGATTCTCAAATCCATCGGCGACCAGGGCAAGCTTACCGACGAGCTTGCTAACGCCATCAGCAACACCCTGAGCAAAACCGAACTCGAAGACCTCTACCTGCCCTATAAGCCAAAGCGCCGTACGCGTGGAATGATCGCCATTGAGGCCGGTCTGGAACCGCTGGCCGAGACGCTGTGGCAGGATCCATCTCACCTCCCGGAGACGCTGGCCGCCCGCTTCGTAGATGCCGATAAGGGCGTTGCCGATACCAAAGCCGCGCTGGACGGCGCCCGCTACATTCTGATGGAGCGCTTTGCAGAAGACGCCACGCTGCTGGCTCAGGTACGTGCCTGGCTGTGGAAGAACGCCCACCTAGTCTCGCGCGTGACGGAAGGCAAAGAGGAAGAGGGCGCGAAGTTCCGCGACTACTTTGATCACCATGAAGCGCTGGCATCCGTGCCGTCCCATCGTGCGCTGGCGATGTTTCGCGGCCGCAATGAAGGCATATTGCAGCTATCGCTTAATCCGGACCCACAGTTTGACGAGCCGCCGCGCGAAAGCCACGGCGAGCAGATTATTATCGACCACCTTGGCCTGCGGCTGAATAACGCCCCAGCGGACGCCTGGCGTAAGGCCGTGGTCAGCTGGACGTGGCGTATTAAGGTGCTTCTGCACCTGGAAACCGAGCTGATGGGTACGGTACGCGAGCGCGCTGAAGATGAGGCAATCAACGTTTTTGCCCGCAATATGCACGACCTGCTTATGGCGGCACCCGCCGGGATGCGGGCGACCATGGGCCTGGATCCTGGACTGCGTACCGGCGTAAAAGTTGCGGTCGTTGACGCCACCGGCAAGGTGGTTGCCACCGACACCATTTACCCGCATACCGGGCAGGCGGCGAAAGCGGCCGCCGCGGTGGCCGCACTCTGCACCCGACATCAGGTGGAGCTGGTGGCGATCGGCAACGGCACCGCCTCACGTGAAACCGAACGCTTCTTTATCGACGTCCAGAAGCAATTCCCCCAGGTACAGGCGCAGAAGGTGATCGTCAGCGAAGCGGGCGCATCTGTCTATTCCGCCTCCGAGCTGGCTGCGCTGGAGTTCCCGGATCTGGACGTCTCGATCCGCGGGGCCGTCTCCATCGCGCGCCGCCTGCAGGATCCTCTCGCTGAACTGGTGAAGATCGACCCGAAATCGATCGGCGTGGGCCAATATCAACACGACGTCAGCCAGAGCCAGCTGGCGAAAAAGCTGGATGCGGTCGTGGAAGACTGCGTAAACGGCGTCGGCGTGGATCTGAATACCGCCTCGGTGCCGCTACTGACCCGCGTGGCCGGGCTGAGCAAAATGATGGCACAGAATATCGTCAGCTGGCGTGATGAGAATGGTCGCTTTCAGGACCGCCAGCAGCTGCTGAAGGTGAGCCGTCTGGGGCCAAAAGCCTTTGAACAGTGCGCTGGCTTTCTGCGCATCAGCCAGGGTAAAAACCCGCTGGATGCCTCAACGGTTCACCCGGAGGCTTACCCGGTCGTGCAGCGCATCCTGGCCGCCACCGAACAGTCGCTGGATGTGCTGATGGGTAATCCGACGGCGCTGCGCACCCTGCGCGCGGTGGACTTTACCGATGAGCGGTTCGGCGTACCGACCGTCAGCGATATTATCCGGGAACTGGAAAAACCCGGCCGTGACCCGCGCCCGGAGTTTAAGACGGCGCAGTTCGCTGAGGGCGTTGATACCATGAACGACCTGCAGCCGGGTATGGTGCTGGAAGGGGCGGTTACCAACGTGACTAACTTCGGTGCCTTTGTCGATATCGGCGTTCATCAGGACGGGCTGGTACATATCTCCTCCCTCTCCGATAAGTTTGTCGACGATCCGCATAAGGTGGTGAAAGCGGGCGATATCGTTAAGGTCAAGGTGATGGAGGTTGACCTGCAGCGCAAGCGCATCGCGCTGACCATGCGTCTGGACGAACAGCCGGGTGAAGCCGCTTCACCGCGCCGCAGTCCGGCCAGCAACAACCGTGATGCAGGCCGTCCGGCGGCGAAATCCCGTCCGCGTCCGGCACAGCCTGCCGGCAATAGCGCTATGGGCGATGCGCTGGCGGCAGCGTTCGGCAAAAAATAACGGCATTACCCCAGGGCGGATCGCCGTATCCGCCCTTCCCACTCCCCTGAAAATTGTTTTGCGTCAATACCGACGAGAATAATTCTCATTATAATTACCCCCCTCAATTATCACGATGCGGCAATTTTCCGCGCCACGGGGTAAAAATATGCCTGTTGTACCCTTGCAGCACTACAAAATCGTTAGTTTCTCGCCCACCATCAATACCGCGTTTCGCCAGAAGCTGCTGTCACACGGCCTGCTGCCCGGCGCGACCTTCCAGGTAAAGCGCGTAGCGCCCTTTGGCGACCCGGTGCAAATCGAAACGCGCCGCGTCAGCCTGATGCTGCGTAAAAAAGATCTGGCGTTTCTTCGCCTTGAATCCCTGAACTGAGGCGGAGGTAAGGATGAAAACGTATACCATCGGGCTGATTGGCAACCCTAACGCCGGTAAAACCACGCTGTTTAACCAGCTCACCGGCGCGCGGCAGCGGGTCGGGAACTGGGCTGGGGTAACGGTTGAACGCAAGGAAGGCACCTTTACCACCGCTCAGCACAAGGTGCGGCTGATTGACCTGCCCGGCACCTATTCCCTGACGACGTTATCGGAACAGGCCTCGCCTGACGAGCAGATCGCCTGCCGCTATATGCTGAGCGGCGAAGCTGACCTGGTCATCAACGTCGTGGATGCCAGCAATCTTGAGCGCAATCTGTACCTTACCCTCCAGCTTCAGGAACTGGGGGTGCCCTGCATCGTTGCCCTGAATATGCTGGATATTGCTGAAAATCAGCATATCGCGCCTGACGTTGCCGCGCTGGAAAAACAGCTCGGCTGCCCGGTCATCCCGATGGTGTCGAACCGGGGAACGGGCATCGACAGGCTGAAAAAAGCCATTGACGACGCTCGTCGCTCCATCGGTAACGTTAACATCCCCTACCCCGCTGATGTCGAGGCTTGCGTCCGGCAGCTGTGCGACGCCATGCCGGAAAACCTTCCCCCGGTACAGCAGCGCTGGCTGGCGCTCCAGGCACTGGAAGGGGATGTCTACAGCCTGGCCCGGGTGGCAACACCCGCAGGATCGCCTGATGCACTTAATCTGCACGATGCCCCGCTAAAGATTGTCTCTGCCCGCTATCAGGCCATTGAGGCCGTTTACCGCACCGTAACGGATACGCACCTTGCCACGCCGCATCGCCTCTCTGCCCGCCTCGACAGCCTGGTGCTTAATCGCTGGCTTGGACTGCCCATATTTCTGCTGATGATGTACCTGATGTTCTTTCTGGCCATTAATCTCGGCGGGGCGCTACAGCCGCTATTTGAGATTGGCTCGGCGGCGATTTTTATTCATGGCATACAGTGGATCGGCGCAGTGCTGCATTTCCCGCTGCCGCTGACGCTGTTCCTGGCACAGGGCATTGGCGGTGGCATCAATACCGTGATGCCGCTGGTGCCGCAAATCGGCCTGATGTACCTGTTCCTGTCCCTGATGGAAGATTCCGGCTATATGGCCAGAGCCGCTTTTGTCATGGATCGACTGATGCAGGCGATAGGATTACCGGGTAAATCCTTCGTGCCGCTGATTGTCGGTTTTGGCTGTAATGTCCCGTCGGTCATGGGCGCCCGTACGCTGGATGCCCCGCGTGAGCGCCTGCTGACCATCCTGATGGCGCCCTTTATGTCCTGCGGCGCGCGGCTGGCTATCTTCGCGGTATTCGCTTCCGCCTTTTTTGGTCAGCGGGGATCGCTGGTGGTTTTCAGCCTTTATCTGCTGGGCATTGCCGTGGCCATCCTCACCGGGCTGCTGTTAAAGCATACGCTTCTGCGCGGCGAGGCCACGCCCTTCGTAATGGAGCTGCCCACCTGGCACGTTCCGCACCTGAAAACCCTGCTATTACAAACCTGGCAGCGGCTGAAAAGCTTTGTGCTGCGGGCCGGGAAAGTGATTGTTCTGGTCTGCGTGGTGATAGGCGGCCTGAACAGCTTCTCGTTCAGCGGACAGCCGGTATCCACGATTAATGACTCCGCGCTGGCCAGCGTCAGCCGCCATCTGACGCCGCTGCTGTCACCGATGGGCATACATGATGATAACTGGCAGGCAACGGTTGGCCTGGTCACCGGCGCAATGGCAAAAGAGGTGGTAGTCGGCACGCTGAATACGCTCTATACCGCACAGGCGCTGCATGAGGAGCCGTTTGATGCCGCCAGTTTCAGCCTGACCGGGGAGCTGGCGACGGCGGTCGAGGAAACCTGGGATGGAGTAAAAGAGGCGTTCAGCCTTAGCGTGCTATCTAATCCCGTTGAGGCCAGCAAAGGCGACGGCGAGATGGCCGGCAGGGCGATGGGTGTGATGCACAGCAAATTTGCCAACGATGCCGCCGCCTATAGCTACCTGATTTTCGTGCTGCTGTACGTGCCCTGCGTATCGGTGATGGGCGCGATTGCCCGTGAAAGCAGCGGCCGCTGGATGCTGTTCTCTATATTCTGGGGGCTGAACCTGGCCTGGTGCCTGGCAACGCTGTTTTATCAGGTGGCGACCTTTAGTGAACATCCTCAGTACAGCACCATCGTGCTGCTGGCGGTATGTGCCTTTAATGTCGTGCTGTGGCTGGTGCTGCGGAGTATCACGCTCCCTGCATCGCCGCTGGCGGTCAGGCCCGTTGCTGAAAAGGGCTGCCCCGGCTGCCCCCGTAACGGCAGCTGTCACTGATTTAGCGGCATCATGCCCTTGTCGACCGCTTCGTTGCAGTTGCGGTTTTGCTTCCAGGGTCTACAGTGAAAGTTAACGTAGCTGTCCAAAAATGCGGTGGCGCACTGTATAAAAATGGAAATTATCAACAGCCTGCTCGATAAAATCTATGACCATACCTTTCCCGCCGCCTGTCGGGAAAGGCTGACAGAAAGCATTCAACATACCCGCAGCGCCATCAACCACCCGCGCAAGGCCCACTGGGATGAAAAAGATGTGGTGCTGATAACCTATGCCGATCAGTTTCGTGAAAGTGATGCCCCCACTCTGCAAACCTTCTGCCGTTTTTATCAGCGCTATCTTCACGCCAGCTTTAACCTGGTTCACCTGCTGCCTTTTTTTCCCTGGTCGTCCGACGATGGTTTTTCGGTAATGGATTACCATCAGGTCAGCCCGGCCTGTGGCGAATGGTCCGATGTCGCCGCGCTGCATCAGCGCGTCCGGCTGATGTTTGATTTCGTCTGCAACCACATGTCAGCGCACAGCGCCTGGTTCAAACACTATCTGGCAATGGATCCCGGCTGGGATGATTTCTTTATCAGTATGCCCCCGGCGACCGATCTCAGCAGCGTCACCCGGCCAAGAACCTCCCCTCTGCTCACCCCTTTTACGCTGGCCGATGGCAGCACGCGGTTTATCTGGACGACTTTTAGCGCGGACCAGATTGACCTTAACTTCGCCAATCCCAGGGTGCTGGTGATGATGGTGGAGGTGCTGCTGGACTATCTGGCGAAGGGGGCAGACTATGTCCGGCTGGATGCAGTGGGCTATATGTGGAAAACCCCCGGTACCGCCTGCATTCATCTGGAAAAAACCCATCTGCTGGTTAAATTATTTCGCGCTATCGCCGGTGAGGTCGCACCCGGTACGGTGATTGTGACGGAAACCAATGTGCCGCACCGGGACAATATCAGCTATTTTGGCAACGGGCAGGACGAGGCGCAGATGGTGTATCAGTTTTCGCTGCCGCCGCTGGTACTGCATGCCATCCATTACGGTTCGTCCCGCGCGCTGAAGCAGTGGGCCAGCTCGCTGCCAGCGGGCGACGGCAGGACCACCTATTTCAATTTTTTGGCTTCCCATGATGGCATCGGTCTGAATCCACTGAGGGGGCTTTTACCTGAGACGGAAATAGTGTCGCTGGTGCGGGATCTGGCGATGGAAGGCGCGCTGATTTCTTATAAAAATAACCCTGACGGCACCGCCAGTCCCTATGAAATTAACGTCACCTATATGGACGCACTAAACAGCAAAGAGGAGAGTGACGATATTCGCCTGCAACGCTTTATGCTGGCGCATGCGCTACTGCTGGCTTTCCCTGGCGTTCCCGCGATATATATTCAGAGTATTCTCGGCTCGCGGAATGATATGGCGGGGGTTAAGGCGGCGGGGCATAACCGGGCGGTTAACCGCGAGAAATATGCGCTCCACGACATTGAAGCGGCGCTCGCCAATAAGCAAACGCTGCGCCATCGGGTTTATTACGCACTCAGCGGACTGATTCAGCTGCGGATCCGACAGCCTGCCTTGCACCCTGATAATCCAATGACGGTACTGGCGAGCGATAATGCCCTGTTTATTTTCCGCAGGCAGGCAGTTAAGGGGGGGGAGGCTTTGCTTTGTGTTTACAACCTCAGCAGTCGGGAAATAACCTTGGCACCGCCGGAGAGCGAACGCTACCGTGATATTTATCACAATGTCATTATAGAGAGCGAGGCGGAACTGACGCTGGCCCCATGGCACTGGCTGTGGCTGGAAAGCTGCCCACAACGGGCCTGAGGGGAGTCGGGCGGGGGGAGACCCCGCCCGCCATATTATTTATAAACGTCTGCAACGGCGCTGAATTTACCGTGCTCACGACCGGCGATAATCAGATAGTATTTACCGCCTTTCTCATCAGCCAGTTTGGATAACGCATGTTTGGCATCCATCGGTGACGTCGTTTCCGCCGTCGTATTGACCGTGCCAATTTTTTCCAGCTTCATGCTTTTCACTTCTTCTTTGGTGACTTCTTTTGCCGCAAAGGCACCGAAAGAAACAGAACCCATCACTAAAGCAATCGCAACAGTTTTAATCATTTTCATCAAAGATACTCCAGTTAATATTGTTGTAAGGAATAAGCAGCCGCTTGATGATCAGACAGGGAGGAAACCCGGGCCCGCTCCCTGGACAGCTCAGAGGTAAAAGTAAGCGCCCCTGCTCACCTCACTGATTATTACCGGAAACGAATAAATTGCCAGTTTTGTAAGCGAAAATTAATGGGGGATTTCAAGGGCGAATTCCTTAAGTCGATCGCAAAAAACGTCCGGGTGGGAAATAAAGGGCGCGTGTGCCGCTTTTTCAATAATAACCGACCGGCTGCCGGGCCATGCTTTATCCAGCACTGGCGCTATCCGGCGCGGGACCAGGCCATCAAGGGCGCCATAAATACGCAGCAGCGGCACGCTGAGCGTCAACATTTCCTGGCGCAGATCGAGGGTGCGCAGCGTTTCCAGCCCGCCATTCAATACTTCAACCGACGGGGATGGCAGGGCCAGTACCACGCTCTTTAACAGGCGCGCATCCTGACGGGCCGATTCCGTACCCAGCGTTTGCAGGGCAAGAAACCGCTCAACGGTGCGCTGAAAATTTTCGCTAAGCTGGTGCTGAAAGCCGCTTAGCGTTTCAGGCCTGATGCCAGGCCACTCCTCTTCGGCGGTGAAACAGGGTGATGACGCCACGCTAACCAGTCCGGCTACGCGCCCGGGGTGCAGCAGCGCCATTTTGCTGGCGACCAGGCCACCCAGTGACCAGCCCAGCCATATCGCCCGCGCAGGAGCCTGCGGCAACAGAGTTTCAACCATCTCCTCAACGTGCATCGGCGGAAAGGCCTGGCTGCGACCGTAGCCCGGCAGATCGACCAGATGCAGACGAAAATGAGGGCTGAGCCGCGCAATGAGATGCTGCCATACGCCCGCATTCAGCCCCCACCCGTGCAGCATCACAAGATCGCGATCGCCGTCGCCGATAGTCTGCCAGTAAAGCTGAGTCATCCGTTAATATCCTGTTTTTGCCATGGAGGCCGCTATGCTATCAATCCCTGCCCTCTGTTGGCTATGCCAGATGCCGTTAGCCATCGCCCATCATGGCTGCTGTAGCCTGTGCCTGCGCCACCTGCCCCGTCTGCCCCCGTGCTGCCCACGCTGCGGATTGCCCGCTCTGCATGAGGGAACCCCCTGTGGTCGCTGCCTGGTCCACCCCCCGGCCTGGAGCAGGATCGTTGCGGTTTGCGACTGGCAGCCGCCCGTTAAGGCGCTGGTTAAGCGCCTGAAGTTTTACCGCATCACCGCGCTTTCGCTGATGCTGGCCAGGCTGATGCTGCTCGCCTGGCTCGCCGCCCGCCGTCAGCACGGGCTGCGTAGACCTGATGTGATGATGACGGTACCGTTACAGAAGAATCGCGCCTGGCAGCGGGGCTTTAATCAGATGGATGACATCGCCCGCTACCTGGCCCACTGCTGCGGCTGCCGCTATCTCCCCGCGGCTCTTAAACGCACCCGTAAGGCAAAAATCCAGCACCGCTTAACTGCATCTGCACGGCGGCGTAATTTACGCGGTGCATTCAGGGTTGAAATTGACGTCAGGGAGCGGCATATCACTCTGCTGGACGATGTGGTCACCACGGGCAGTACCGCTCAGGAAATTAGCCGCATACTGCTGGCCGCCGGTGCGGCCAGCGTAGAGATATGGTGCCTGTGCCGAACCTTGTAGAGCGTCGGCGATGGGCGTATTATAACCAACTAAATTAGTCAACTATTGAGCAATCGCCATGATCCGAATTACTGATTCTGCGCAAGAGCACTTTGCAAAACTGCTTTCGAAACAGGAAGAGGGCACCCAGATCCGCGTATTCGTTATTAATCCGGGTACGCCGACCGCGGAATGTGGCGTCTCTTACTGTCCACCCGATGCCATTGAAGCCACCGATACTGAACTTAAGTTCGACAAGCTTTCGGCCTTTGTTGACGAACTGAGCGCGCCGTACCTGGACGACGCTGAAATCGACTTCGTTACCGATAATCTGGGTTCTCAGCTTACGCTTAAGGCACCCAATGCCAAGATGCGTAAGGTCAGTGATGACGCCCCGCTTATCGAGCGCGTGGAGTACCAGCTACAGGCACAAATTAACCCGCAGCTGGCCAGCCACGGCGGCAAGGTTTCGCTGATGGAAATTACCGACGACGGCTACGCTATTCTGCAATTCGGCGGCGGCTGTAACGGCTGTTCAATGGTTGACGTGACCCTGAAAGAAGGCATCGAAAAAGAGCTGCTGGTGGCCTTCCCTGAACTTAAGGGCGTGCGCGACCTGACCGAGCATCAGCGCGGCGAGCACTCTTTCTACTAAAACGTCACCGTCTGCGATCAACGTCTTTGATTAAGCGGTTAACGCGCGGATCGGCAAACATCTCCTCCAGCGTGGCGCTCAGTTTGCGCCGCCAGTTGGGGTACTGTTCGGTGGTTCCGGGAACGTTAACCGGCTTGTCCATATCGAGCCAGTCTTCCGGTTGCAGGCCGAGTAAAGCGCTTTCGCTATCAGCGATAAATCGCTGCATACCGCGATTCAGTTCGTGGCTCATTTTCATCCGGCTGGCTTTTTTACCGCTGTGCTTTGGCAGGCAGCCATACTGATGCAGCGCATTCAGCAGGGCCTGTTTCTGCCGGGCGCGGTCCTCATAAAGTCCGCGCAGGATGACTTTGTCCGGGTAAAGCCCCAGCCGCTCGCCCAGCGCCAGGTCATCTGCCGTCCAGAAACCCCGTAAGGTAGGCAAGTCGTGCGTCGTGGCGCTGGCCATTGACTGCCGTGGCCAGGCCTCGGGGGAACGGTAGCTGTCCTTATCCTGCTGCTCGAAATAGAGCACCTTCCACGAGTAGATACCGCTGTCCCTTAGCAGGGCGACGATCTCCTGTGGGACGGTTCCCAGATCCTCCCCGATCACCATGCACTGGTTGCGCTGACTTTCCAGCGCCAGGATCGCCAGCAAATCCTCCACCGGGTAATGGACATAGGCACCAAAATTGGCCGTTTCCCCGGCGGGGATCCACCACAGGCGCAGCATTGACATAACATGATCGATGCGCAGGGCGCCGCAGCTCGCCATATTGGCTCGGATCATGTCGATAAAGGGCTGGTAGCCGCGCGCGGCCATAACATGCGGATCCATCGGCGGCAGCCCCCAGTTTTGCCCAAGCGGGCCGAGGATATCCGGCGGCGCGCCAACCGACGCCCCCAGGCAGTAGAGCGCTCTGTCGCACCAGGTTTCCGCTCCGCCTTCTGAAACGCCAACCGCCAGATCGCGATATAATCCTACCGGCATTCCCCGCTGCTGGCTAAGCTGCCAGCAGGCGTCAAACTGGCCTGCGGCCAGCCACTGAAGCCAGAGCCAGAAGCGGATATCCCGCTTATTTTGCTGACAAAACTGCTGCACCGCCTGGCCGCCGGGATCCTGCATCACCTCCGGCCAGGCTGGCCAGCCCCAGCGTGCTGCATCCTCCTGCAGCATCGCACCATGCAGCGCATCGTAGGTCGCCTGCCACCAGAGACCTGATCCACCATCGACAATAAACGCCTCAAATTCGCTAACGGCCGGGTCATCTGCTGTGCGCTGCTCAAACTGCTGCCAGGCATGCCGCAGGCCGGCAATTTTCAGCTCTGCCACCCGGGAGTAGTCCACCCAGTCGCTCTGTCTGGCCTTCGCCAGCTGCGCCTGGGTGTTTTTTTGCTGCCACCAGCGCTGAGCAGCGACGCTCTGCTGGAAGTCCGGCACCGCCGCTACGTCGATATAGAGCACATTCAGCCAGCGCCGTGATGAAGGGCTGTATGGACTGGCGTTTTCCGGGCTGGCAGGGTAAAGCGAATGAATTGGATTGAGTCCAATAAAGGCACCGCCGCGATCGGCAAGCTCCGCCAGCATCTGTCTCAGATCGCTGAAATCACCCATCCCCCAGTTACTTTCGGACCGCAGGGTGTAGAGCTGCACGCAGGCACCCCACAGCTTTGCCCCCTGCCGCAGCGGTTCAGGCTCGAAGCAGCGCGTTGGCGCGACGATAATCCGGCACGTCCAGTCTTTTTTACCCTGGTGAAGATGAAGCTGATGATAGCCAAACGGCAGGCTGCCCGGCAGCGGCAGCGCCTGGCCCGCACTTACCTGGCCACTGTATTCCCGTCCGCTTTCCAACACCAGCTGCCACTGATACTCGCCGCGTCCGGCAATATCGACCTTTACGCTGCGCCGACGGGTAAACACTTTGCAGGCCGGGATCGGACCAGGCTTCGTCCTGCCAGCTTCAGACATTGCAGCCAGCAGGCGCTGACGAACCTGATGGCTTATTGCCTCGGGTTCACCTTTTGCATTGATATAGTTTGCGGCTATTCCCGCTGCCGCTGAAGCCTGCTCAAACTTGTTATCCATTGTCCCGTCCTTACGGTTTGCCCTGCCTGACAGGCGTTGATCATGATGAAAAGCGCGTTCCGCGCTGTGGCTCACCGTTGATAAAAAACACAATTACAGGCTCTTACAGTTAAGACCGGATCGGATAAAAAAGCTTCCCGGCGGAGAAGATATTCTGGTGTGAAGGCAACGTTCTGAAAGCGGAGCAGCATCCATGCTACAACTTGATAAGGGTCAAACTTCAGCAAAGCTCAAGATGCACATCATGCTGTTCAATCATCTTCAGCACGCCAGGGGGCGGGGCTTCGTCGGTAAACAGATAATCGATCAGGCCCATATCCCCCAGATTGATCATCGCATTGCGGCCAAACTTGGAGTGGTCGACCGCCAGCATCACGCAGCGTGAGTTCTCGATAATTGCCCGCTTGGTGCGCACCTCGTGGTAGTCGAAATCAAGCAGCGAGCCATCCATATCAATACCGCTAATGCCCAGAATGCCGTAATCCAGGCGGAACTGGGAGATATAGTCCAGCGTCGCTTCGCCGATGATACCGCCATCACGGGTGCGTACCTCGCCGCCAGCGATAATCAGGCTGAAGTCGGGTTTCGACATAAGCAGCATCGCCACGTTGAGGTTATTCGTCACCACCCGCAGATTGCTGTGATTAAGCAGCGCATGGGCCACCGCCTCGGGCGTGGTGCCAATATCAATAAACAGAGAGGCACCATCGGGAATGTGGCTGGCGACCCGCTGGGCGATACGCGCCTTTTCCGCCGACCACATTCTCTTGCGATCCTGCCAGGCCGTATTTTCCGAGCTGGACGGCAGGGCCGCGCCGCCATGATGACGCTGAATTTTGTTCTGTTCAGCCAGATCGTTCAGATCGCGGCGAATCGTTTGTGGGCTGACGGTAAAATGCTCCACCAGCTCCTCCGTACTGACATACCCCTGACGACGCACCAGCTCGATGATGGCGTCATGACGTTGCGTCTGCTTCACATAGCTCTCCTGTTTTCGCGACCGTGCCCGCTATACCTACAGGCTCATTTGACATTACGGGTATCAACAAAGGCCATTGCCAGCCCCACCAGCAGCCCGGTCACATGCGCGGCGTTGGCAATGGACAGCCCAAACCACCCCATATAGCCTACCACCAGCCAGACCACCGCGAAGACCATCATCCCACGCTCCAGATACACGCCGCTATCGGGATCGCGCTCGCCTCTGAGCCAGGCATAGCCCATCAGCGCATAGACCGCGCCGGAGAGTCCGCCAAACATTACGCCGCTGAAGCGGGACTGCATCCAGCCGCTGAGCAGGGCGGATATCACCAAAATCACAAAGAGCTTACCGGCCCCGAGACGTTTTTCAATGGCCCCGCCGAGATACCACCACCACAGCAGATTGAAAGCGATATGGAGAAACGAGAAGTGCAGCAGAGCCGGGGTAAACCAGCGCCACAGCTGAAAATGCTGGTTTTCATTGGGCCACGCCAGCCACGACATGACGGTTTGATCGCCCAGCAGCTGCATCAGGATAAAAACCAGGACACAAAGACCGATAACCGTCAGCGTAAGCGGTCCCGCGCGCTGGGTGATGTTAGCCATCAGCGACGATCCCTGATAGCGAAGGCCGCTGGAGGTGGTGCCAGAGTGCCAGCTCGCGGCCTGGTAGCGTGGGTGATTAGGATCGCGGATAAACCGCTCAAGTTCGCTTTCAACCAGGCTGACCCTGGTATCATCATCCAGCCACAGGATGCTTTGGTTCTCGTGTTCAATCCTGATCGCTACGCCCTGGGTAGCCATATAATCCACAAAGGCCTGCGCCATACGGGGATTGGAAAATTCAGTAATGCGCATCATCGCCGTGGAAGTCCCTGTTTATCATCAAAAAAGAACAGTATATACCCTAAATAATTCGAGTTGCAGGAAGGCGGCAAGAGAGTGGATCCCCGGGAGCTTAAAAAGGTAAATGACTGGGGTGAGTGAACGCAGCCAACACCCCTGCAACCTGAAATTTGACGGGGATATCTTACTGTTTTACCGGGTACAGGCTGTTACACCCAACCTGCGCTCACCCCTTATGCCAGGCTTTCCACCCGCAGCGGGAAAGCGGCCTGCCAGGCCTCGAACCCGCCATCTACGCTGTAGACCTCAGTAAAACCCTGAGTCAGCAGGTACTGCGCCGCACTTTTACTGCTGATGCCGTGGTAACACATGACCAGCACCGGCGTGGCCACATCGGTCTGTTCAATAAAGGCACTCAGTGAGTGATTAGTCAGGTGGATCGCACCGGTGGCGTGTGCCACCGCATAGCTTTGCGGATCGCGTATATCGACCATCTGCGCCTGTTTTTCGATTAGCTGTGCCTGGGCCTGCTGCACGCTGATGCACTGAAATTGATCCATGATGGTGTCCCGTAAGAGCGAAATAAGATCCATTGTAACGCGAACGATGAAGACTATAACCCGGATAGCCGCAGGGTTAATCCTCTTTTCTGGGGGCAATTTTGTTACCTGCATCACGCATAAATGTTTTTATTCGGTTAACGCTGGCATCAATGTTGGTTTGCGATTATTATTGTGCTCGAAAACGAACATTTGAGAACTATTCCGAACATCGGAGGGGATGACGTGGAAACCAAAGACTTGATCGTAATCGGCGGCGGTATCAACGGCGCTGGGATTGCGGCAGATGCTGCTGGACGCGGCCTGTCAGTACTGATGCTGGAAGCGCAAGATTTGGCCTGCGCCACCTCTTCAGCCAGCTCCAAACTGATCCACGGTGGCCTGCGCTATCTGGAACACTATGAATTCCGCCTGGTCAGCGAAGCGCTGGCGGAGCGTGAAGTCCTGCTGAAAATGGCCCCGCATATCGCGTTCCCTATGCGTTTCCGTTTGCCACATCGTCCTCATCTGCGTCCGGCCTGGATGATCCGGGTAGGCCTGTTTATGTATGACCACCTGGGCAAGCGTACCAGCCTGCCCGGCAGTAAAGGTGTGCGATTTGGTGCAGATTCAGTGTTAAAGCCCGAGATCGTGCGCGGTTTCGAATATTCAGACTGCTGGGTTGATGATGCCCGCCTGGTGGTGTTGAACGCGCAGGAAGTGGAAAAGCGCGGCGGCGAAGTCCGTACCCGTACCAAAGTGACCCGTGCATGGCGTGAAAACAATCTGTGGATGGTGGAAGCGGAAGACGTCGACAGCGGTAAAACCTTTACCTGGCAGGCCAGGGGTCTGGTCAATGCTGCGGGTCCCTGGGTTAAAGAGCTGTTTGACGACGGCCTGAAGCTGAAATCCCCTTACGGCATCCGCCTGATCAAAGGTAGCCATATCGTGGTGCCGCGCGTTCACACCCAGAAGCAGGCCTATATCCTGCAAAATGAAGATCACCGCATCGTGTTTGTGATCCCCTGGATGGATGAGTTCTCCATTATCGGCACGACCGACGTCGAGTATAAGGGCGACCCGAAAAACGTGCATATTGATGAGAAAGAGACAGCCTATCTGCTGAACGTGTTTAACAGCCACTTTAAAAAGGCGCTGACCGCTGAGGATATCGTCTGGTCCTATTCCGGTGTCCGTCCGCTCTGTGATGATGAATCGGATTCGCCTCAGGCTATCACCCGTGACTACACGCTCGACGTCCGCGATGATAACGGCCAGGCACCGCTGCTGTCGGTATTTGGCGGCAAGCTGACCACCTATCGCAAGCTGGCTGAACACGCGATGGAAAAGCTGGCGAAGTATTATCCTAAAGCAGGCCCGGCATGGACCAAATCCTGCGTGCTGCCCGGGGGCGATATTGCCGGCACCCGTGAAGACTACGCCGCCAGCCTGCGTCGTCGCTATCCGTTTATCAGTGAGGCCATGGCGCGTCACTATGCCCGTACCTATGGCAGCAACACCGAGCTGTTCCTGAAAGAAGCCAAAAGCCTGGAGGACCTGGGCGAGCTGTTTGGCCATCATCTGTATGAAGCGGAACTGCGCTACCTGGTAGCCAATGAGTGGGTGCGTGAGCAGGATGATGCACTGTGGCGCCGTACCAAGCTGGGTATGTGGCTGAATGACGAGCAGCGCGCGCACGTTGGGGCATGGCTGGCGCAGCATGCGAAAAAGCCTGCGCTATCGCTGGCTTCTTAATGACGAAATAACAGCGGGACGGGGTAAAACTGCTGTCAGCTATAACTGACAGCAGTGCGAACCGGTCCGGTGTGCCCCCCCCGCTCTTATTTATCCCCCCGCCTAAACCTAAAGCTGTACCGGCTTTATCCCCCAAATCTCATCCGCATATTCCTGAATGGTGCGGTCAGAAGAGAAATAGCCCATATTGGCAATATTCAGCAGCGCCCTTCTCGTCCAGTCGTCGGGATTGCGATACAGCTCATCTACCTTATCCTGTGTGTCCACATAGCTGCGATAGTCCGCCAGCAGCTGATAGTAATCGCCCAGGCTTACCAGGGAATCAAAAATATTCCGGTAACGCCCTGGATCCTGTGCGCTGAATTGCCCGGTGGCAATCTGCGTCAGCGCCAGATGAAGTTCGGCATCCTGCTCATAGATTTCGCGCGCGTTATAGCCAGCCGCTCGCAGTGCCTCTACCTGCGGCGTGGTATTTCCGAAGATAAAGATATTCTCTTCACCAACGTGCTCCCGCATTTCAACGTTGGCACCATCCAGCGTACCGATGGTCAGCGCGCCGTTAAGGGCAAATTTCATATTACTGGTGCCGGAAGCCTCGGTACCCGCCAGTGAAATTTGCTCAGAGAGATCGGCGGCCGGAATAATGATCTGCGCCAGGCTGACGCTGTAGTTGGGAATAAAGACCACCTTCAGCTTATTGCGTACCTGGGGATCGTTGTTGATCACCTCTGCCACATCATTGATCAGATGGATAATATGCTTCGCCATGGTGTATGCCGAGGCGGCCTTACCGGCAAAGATGTTCACCCTCGGTACCCAGTCTGCATCCGGGTCGGCCTTAATGCGGTTATAGCGGGTAATGACGTGCAGCACATTAAGCAGCTGGCGCTTATATTCATGGATACGTTTGATCTGCACGTCGAACAGCGCGTGGGGATCAACAACAATATCCATTTTCTGCGCAATATATTCTGCCAGGCGTTTCTTATTTTTCAGCTTGGAGTCGCTGATTTGCGTCAAAAAGCTGGGGTAGTCAATATACTGATTCAGCTCGTCCAGCTGGCTCAGGTCCACACGCCAGGTCCGGCCAATCGTTTCGTCCAGTACGCCGGAGAGCGACGGGTTAGCCAGCGCCAGCCAGCGACGCGGCGTCACGCCGTTAGTTTTATTGGAGAAGCGGCCGGGAAACAGCGCGGCAAAATCGGCAAACAGCGACTGGACCATCAGCGTAGAGTGCAGTTCAGAGACGCCATTAACCTTATGGCTGACCACGACCGCCAGCCAGGCCATCCGTATTTTACGCCCGTTATTTTCATCAATAATCGAAATGCGCGCCTGCAAATCCCAGTCGTCGGGATAGTGTTCCTGAATGGTTTTGAGAAAGTAATCGTTAATATCGAAAATAATTTGCAGGTGCCGCGGCAGGATTTTCCCAATCATATCCACGGGCCAGGTTTCCAGCGCCTCCTGCATCAGGGTGTGGTTGGTGTAGGAGAAGACCTGGCAGGTCACTTCAAACGCATCGTCCCAGCTATATTTATGCTCATCTATCAGCAGACGCATCAGTTCGGGGATGGCCAGCACCGGATGAGTATCGTTCAGGTGAATAGCAATCCTGTCTGCCAGATTGTCGAAGGTTTTATGCATCGTCCAGTGGCGGGCAAGAATATCCTGTACCGTCGCCGAGACCAGAAAATACTCCTGGCGCAGGCGCAGCTCCCGTCCGGAGTAGGTAGAGTCGTCCGGGTAGAGTACGCGGGAAACGTTCTCTGAATGGTTTTTATCCTCTACCGCCGCAAAATAATCGCCCTGGTTAAATTTCCCCAGATTGATTTCATTGCTGGCCTGTGCGCTCCAGAGCCGCAGCGTGTTAGTGGTATCGGTATCATAGCCGGGGATGATCTGATCGTACGCCATGGCCAGTACCTCTTCGGTCTCCAGCCAGCGGGAGCGACTGCCCTCCTGCTGAATACGGCCGCCGAAGCGCACCTTGTAGCGGGTGTTGTAGCGCTGGAACTCCCAGGGATTGCCATATTCCAGCCAGTAATCCGGTGATTCCGCCTGGCGTCCGTCGATGATATTTTGCTTGAACATGCCGTAATCATAACGAATGCCGTAGCCGCGTCCCGGTAGCCCCAGCGTCGCCAGCGAGTCCAGGAAACAGGCTGCCAGCCGCCCAAGCCCCCCATTGCCCAGCCCCGGATCGCTCTCCTCTTCGATCAGTTCCTCCAGGTCGAACCCCATCTCATTCAGGGCGTCGCGGGCATCGTTGTAAATCCCCATGGAGAGCAGCGCGTTGGAGAGCGTCCGCCCGACCAAAAATTCCATCGACAGATAATAGACCTGGCGAACATCCTGCGAGCGCTGCGCGCGATTGGAACGCAGCCAGCGCTCAACCATACGGTCCCGCACCGCCAGCAGCGTAGCATTCAGCCATTCATGCTTGTTGGCGATGACCGGATCCTTACCCAGGGTAAACATCAGTTTATAGGCAATGGAATGTTTTAACGCCTCCACGCTTAGCGTGGGGGCGGTGTAGGTAAAAGGAGCCTTCATAGCAATTTTCCCATTCACTGATTACAACAGCCGCTGATAAAGATCGCGGTAGGCCAGCGCGGCCACCTGCCAGCTAAAATCCATCGCCATCGCCTGGCGCTGTACGTAGCGCCACAGCGAGGGACGGGACCACAAAACAAAGGCGCGGCGGATGGCGCGCAGCAGCGACCAGGCGTTGCTGTCCTCAAAGGCAAATCCGCTGGCAATGCCGTCGGCAAGGTTTTCCAGCGAGCTGTCATTGACGGTATCCGCCAGGCCACCGGTGCGCCGGACCAGTGGGAGCGTGCCGTATTTCAGCCCGTAGAGCTGCGTCAGGCCACAGGGCTCAAAGCGGCTCGGCACCATAATCACGTCGGCTCCGCCCATAATCCGGTGGGAAAACGCCTCGTGATAGCCAATCTGCACGCCCACCTGCCCCGGATACTCCGCCGCCGCGGCAAGGAAGCCCTGTTGCAGAACGGCATCACCCGCCCCCAGCAGCACCAGCTGACCACCCTGCTCCAGCAGCCCGGGGAGCGCCTCGAGTACCAGATCCAGCCCTTTCTGTTTCGTCAGGCGGCTGACGACGGCAAAGACCGGCACCTTCTCATCAATTTTCAGCCCCATGGCAATTTGCAGCTGGCGCTTGTTTTCAACCTTCGCATCAAGGACATCGCGGTTGTAGCGCGCGGTCAGCAGCAGATCGTGCGCCGGGTCCCAGATGGCCGGATCGACACCGTTCAGGATGCCGGTTAGTCGCCCTTCCATCTGCCGCTGCCGCAGCAGGTCCTCCATGCCGTAGCCAAACTCAGGCAGGGTGATTTCCCGCGCATAGGTTGGGCTGACCGCCGTAATATGATCGGCAAAAAACAGACCCGCCTTCAGATAGGAGATCTGACCGAAAAACTCCAGGCCGAACATATCGAAATAGGCGGCGGGCAGCTCTATCTCCTCCAGATGGTGCGCGGCAAACAGCCCCTGATAGGCGAGGTTATGCACGGTGAAGACCGATTTAGCAGGCCGTCCGCGCGCGGCGAGATAGGCACAGGCCAGGCCCGCGTGCCAGTCATGCGCGTGTACCACTTCCGGTCGCCACAGGTTATCCACGCCGCAGGCCAGTTCACATCCCATCCAGCCCAGCAGCGCGAAGCGCAGATAGTTATCCGTATAGGCGTACTGCGATTCATCGTGATAGGGACTGCCTGGCCGGTCATACAGCCCCGGCGCATCAATGATGTAAATCCCTACGCCTGCAAATTCTCCATAGTGCAGCTCTACTCTGCCCGCGAACGTCTGCAGCGTGGCGACAACCTGGGTATCCTTCACCCCTTTTTTAATATCCGGGAAACCCGGGATCAATACTCTGGTATCAATCCCCTCTGCGATTTGCGCCGCAGGTAATGCTCCGACAACATCAGCTAGTCCACCCGTTTTTAGCAGTGGAAAAATCTCTGAACAGACATGTAACACCTGCATTATCAACCCCTTAACTGTATGCTGACGCATTGACCCGCATCAGATGTTTTTTCTTATTACGGCCCGGCGTTGTTAAAGGCTTCAGTTCCGCCAGCCTAACTTCGCCAACATAGTGCGGGTCACCAGAACAATGCCCTCTTCAGAACGATAAAAACGGCGCGCGTCGTCGTCCGGGTTCTCACCAATGACGGTCCCCTCCGGAAGTTCGCAGGCACGATCAATCACGCAGCGGCGCAGGCGACACGAGCGTCCAACCACCACGTCCGGCGAAAGAACGGAGGAATCAATATTGCAAAATGAGTTGATGCGCACGCGGGAAAACAGCACCGAATTGACCACCACCGAACCCGAGATAATGCAGCCTCCCGATACCAGCGAATTCATCGTCATGCCATGGCTGCCGGATCGATCCTGGACAAATTTCGCAGGCGGCAGAGGCTCCATATGGGTGCGGATCGGCCAGTCGCGATCGTACATATCCAGCTCCGGCATCACTGAGGCAAGATCGAGGTTAGCTTTCCAGTAGGCTTCGAGCGTACCCACGTCACGCCAGTAGGGCAGTGAGCTATGATCGCTCTGCACGCAGGAGTCGCTAAAGGAGTGGGCCAGCGCTTCGCCGGTTGCCACGACCCTGGGCAGGATGTCCTTGCCGAAGTCGTGATTCGACTCCGGCAGCGCCAGGTCCTCTTCAAGCAGCTGATAGAGATACTCGGCGTTGAAGGCGTAAATTCCCATGCTGGCCAGCGCCTGGGTTTTATCGCCCGGCATCGAAGGTGGATCGGCGGGTTTTTCGAGAAAGCCGACCACTTTGTTATCGTCGCTGACCGCCATCACCCCGAATGCGCTGGCCTCTTCAATGGGAACCGGCAGGCAGGCAATGGTACAGTTCGCGCCGTTCTCCACGTGATCCAGCAGCATCCGTGAGTAGTCCATTTTATAGATATGATCGCCGGCCAGGATCACGATGTACTGCGCCTGATAGCGGCGAATGATATCGAGATTCTGGGTGACGGCATCGGCGGTGCCGCGATACCAGTGCTCGGTCGAGAGCCGCTGCTGCGCGGGCAGCAGGTCGACAAACTCGTTCATCTCCTCATTTAAAAAGGACCACCCGCGCTGAATATGCTGCACCAGCGTGTGGGACTGATACTGGGTGATCACCGCGATCCGTCGGATCCCGGAGTTCAGGCAGTTCGACAGAGCAAAATCGATGATGCGGAATTTTCCGCCGAAGTGGACGGCGGGCTTGGCGCGGGTCGCGGTCAGGTCTTTCAATCGCGTGCCTCGTCCGCCCGCCAGGATCAGGGCAACAGTTTGAGATGGCAATTGTCTTGCCAGCATCAGGGGATCGTTCTTATCTAATTTGACCATGTCTGACTCCTGTTATGATTGTTTGTGGAATACGCACACGCCGTGCGCGGCTCCATGCCAGACAGTTGACAGAATCGGGTTATCATCCCCGGCGAAAGGAGGGATGGCGCGCCATTCCCCCAGGGGTAATATCAGTTCGCACACTTCTTCGGTGGCGTTCATGGTAATAAGCCAGCGCTGCGAGAGGAGGATTTGCAGTGGTTGCAGCCCCTCCTGCCACGCACTGGCATCCAGCGGCTTTCCATGCTGGCCGAGCCACTCAACGTTCCCATCGCCCTCCTGCCACCAGCTATCGCAGCCGAGCGCCGGAATACGTCGCCGCAGATGGATGAGCGCGGCGGTGAAGGCGAACAGTTCGCTATCGTTATCATCCCAGTTGAGCCAGGTCAGCGCGTTATCCTGGCAGTAGGCATTATTGTTGCCGTGCTGGCTGTGGCCGTGCTCATCACCGGCCAGCAGCATCGGCGTACCCTGCGACAGCAGCAGCGTGGTGAGCAGGGCCTGTACGCTGCGACGACGCTGTTCCCTGACCGCCTGCGGGGCATCGAGCCCTTCCACCCCGTGGTTATGGCTAAAGTTAGCGTTATGCCCGTCACGGTTATCTTCACCGTTGGCCTCGTTGTGCTTCTGGTTGAAACTGACCACGTCACGCAGGGTAAAGCCGTCATGGGCGGTAATCAGGTTGATGGTCGCCGAGGGTCGCCTGTCATCCTGCTGAAACAGGTCACTGGAGGCGGCAAACCGGCTGGCAAACTCCCCGTTGGTCATATCGCCATGCAGCCAGTAGCGGCGCATGACGTCGCGGAACTGGTCGTTCCATTCTGCAAACGGCGGCGGGAACTGCCCCAGCTGATACCCCTCCGGGCCGATATCCCAGGGTTCAGCGATAATTTTGCAGTTGCCGAGCAGCGGATCGGCTTTGATCAGCTGCATCATTTCCGCATCACGACGATATTCCGGCGTGCGGCCCAGCACCGGGGCCAGATCGAAGCGAAAACCGTCCACATGACAGACCTCCACCCAGTAGCGCAGGCAGTCGAGCGTCCACTGCATGACGCTGGGCTGGCTGGTGTTTAGCGTATTGCCGCAGCCGGTCCAGTTTTCGTACTCACCGCTTTCACCCAGCCAGTAGTAGCTTTTATTGTCCACGCCGCGGCCGGAGAGGGTCGGGCCAGTCTCTTCCAGTTCCGCGGTATGGTTAAACACCACGTCCAGAATCACCTCGATACCTGCCAGATGGAGCGCTTTGACCGCCTGCTGAAATTCACTACGAGGATCCGCCCCATTCGCGCCCGAGGCGTAGCGGGCATCAACGGCCCAGGGCGCCAGCGGGTTATAGCCCCAGTAATTAGTCAGCCCGGCGCGCTGCAAACGCGGCTCATCGGCAAAACAGGCGATGGGCAACAGCTCCAGGCTGGTGATGCCAAGGCGCTTCAGGTAGTCGGTCACCACCGGATGGCCCAGCGCGGCATAGGTGCCGCGTATCTCAGGCGGAATGCCCGGATGGCGCTGAGTCAGGCCGCGAACGTGCGCCTCATAAATAACCGTCTCTCCCCATGGAACGCGCGGCGCGCTGTCGCCCTCCCAGTTGAAGTCACCGGACAGCACCACGCTTTTCGGCGCAACCGGGCTGCTGTCGCGTTGATCCATTTCACTATCGCCACACTGAAAGCGCGGGTCGTCCGGCACGCCGCCTTCAATCGCCAGCGCACAGGGGTCCACCAGCAGCTTAAACGGATTAAAGCGGTGCCCCTGCTGTGGCTGCCACGGGCCGTGTACGCGATAACCATAGCGCTGGCCCGGGCCTATGCCCGCCAGGTAGCCGTGCCAGATATCACCGGTACGGCCCGGTAAATCTCTGCGCGTCTCCACGCCCTGCTCATCAAACAGACAGAGCTCCACGCGTTCGGCGTGCCGGGAAAACAGCGTAAAATTAACGCCATTGTCGTCCATAACGGCACCGGCTGGCGCGGATCTTCCCGGCAGGACCCGATTCACGCTGGCTCCCTGACCAGCCACACCGTGGACAGGGGCGGCAGCGTCATACTGAGCGAATGATCGCGATGGTGGCTGGGATGTGCCTCGGAGTGAATCACCCCCAGGTTACCCGTGTTGCTGCCGTGATAATGCCCCGAGTCGGTATTAAGGATTTCACGCCAGCTACCCGGCTGCGTCACGCCAAAGCGATAGTGATGTCGGGTGACCGGCGTAAAGTTACTGGCGACGATCAGCTCATTGCCCTCGCGGTCACGACGGACAAAAACAAAAATGGAATTCTCAAAGTCATCCACCACCAGCCATTCAAAACCGGCGGGATCAAAGTCGAGCTGATAGAGCGGCGGATTATCGCGATAGGTGTGGTTCAGATCCTTCACCAGCCGCTGCACGCCATGGTGGAAGTTGTCTCCGCCCTCCAGCAGATGCCAGTCCAGGCTGATATCGTGATTCCACTCCTTGCCCTGGGCGAATTCGTTGCCCATAAACAGCAGCTTTTTGCCCGGATAAGCGAACATCCAGCCGTAATAGGCCCGCAGGTTGGCGAATTTCTGCCACGCATCGCCGGGCATTCTGCCGAGGATCGACTTTTTACCGTGGACCACCTCATCATGCGAAAGCGGCAGCACAAAATTTTCGGTGCTGTTATAGAGCATGCCGAAGGTCAGGTTGTTGTGATGGTGCTTGCGGTATATCGGGTCCAGCTTCATATAATCCAGGGTGTCGTGCATCCAGCCCAGATTCCACTTGTACCAGAAGCCCAGGCCGCCCGACTCAGGTGGACGCGTTACGCCCGGGAAGTCAGTTGACTCTTCGGCCAGGGTGACCGAACCAGGAACCGTCTGGCCCAGCGTTCGGTTGGTGTAGCGCAGAAATTCGATGGCTTCGAGATTTTCTCGCCCACCCAGATGATTCGGCACCCACTCCCCTTCGGCGCGGCTGTAGTCGCGATGGATCATTGAGGCCACGGCGTCAACACGCAGCCCGTCTATGCCAAAGCGTTCGATCCAGTAGAGCGCGTTACCGGCCAGGTAATTGCTGACCTCACGGCGGCCAAAATTGTAGATCAGGGTATTCCAGTCCTGATGGTAGCCTTCACGCGGGTCGCCATGCTCATAGAGCTCGGTGCCGTCGAACCTGGCCAGACCGAAATCATCGGACGGGAAGTGGCCCGGCACCCAGTCCAGCAGGACATTCAGCCCCGCCTGGTGAGCGACGGCGATAAAATTACGAAACTCGTCGCGGGTGCCAAAGCGGCGCGTTGGCGCATACATGCCGGTAGGCTGATATCCCCAGCTGCCGTCAAACGGATGCTCGTTAATCGGCATCAGCTCCAGATGGGTAAAGCCCATCTCCTTCACATAGGGGATAAGCTGCTCGGCCAGCTCCTTGTAGCTCAGCCAGAAATTATTGTCGGTATGACGCCGCCAGGATCCCAGATGTACTTCATAGATGGAGATCGGCGCATCAAAATCATTCGCCAGCTTACGCGCTTCCGTCATCGCCGTCTTGGGCGGGATCCCGCAGATCATTGACGCGCTTTCCGGCCGCATTTGCGCTTCAAAGGCGTAGGGATCCGACTTGAGGCGCAGCTGTCCGTGCGCATCAATCATTTCAAACTTATAGAGCTGTCCCGTCACCGCGCCGGGGATAAACAGCTCCCAGACGCCAATTTCCCGACGAAAACGCATGGGATGGCGTCGGCCGTCCCAGTAGTTGAAATCCCCCACCACTGCGACCCGCTGGGCATTCGGTGCCCATACTGAGAAACGGGTACCGGGCACGCCATCAATCACATCCGCATGGGCGCCCATGGTTTCATAAGGGCGCAGATGGGTACCCTCCGCCAGCAGCCAGCTATCCATCTCGGCCAGCAGGGGGCCGAACCGGTAGGGATCGTCAATCAGGTTTTGCTGTCCATGCCAGGTGACGGCCAGCTGATAGCGAAAGGGCGTTTTGCGACGGGGAATGATGCTGTTGAAGAACCCGCGTGAATCAAGGCATTCAAGCTGAGCGCACTTACGCCCGGTATTGGTTTCAATAACCCAGACTTCGGTAGCATCAGGCAGCAATGCCCTGACCTCCAGACCGTTTTCAGTCTGATGCATGCCAAGTAACGAAAAAGGATCAGCATAGTGACCCGAAATTAATGCATTAATAAGCTGACGATCCGTAGGCGCGGACATGACTTTCTTCCCATGATATAGGGCAGACGATCCCCAATTATTTCAGGAATGAACTGCTCTTCATTGAGCAAAAGCACGCTGACGGGAGAGGTGACCATCCAGTGGGAAAAACCGCCGCAGCGTGCGACAAATTCAGTTGGATACTCAAAAAAATTTTTTGGACCAGAACGGGCAAACTTTCCAGTCATGTTTAAAAGACGCTATTTTTTAAGCATAGCTAAGCCGCCACTAAAGCCCTCACCGAAACGACAAAAATATGACTTCCAGATCAAACTTTCAGAGATTGGCGATGGGAATTCAGGGAAGAAAGCGAGTGAAGGCGCGCCAGCGCTACAGATAAACTTAGCTAATGGCGTTTGAACACAACGTGCTGTGGGCGGGTGGGGGTAAAGCGCGGGAGCGGCCGGGCAGGTTTTTCGCCTGCCCGGCAGAGAAAAATAATGTTAATCGACCAGCAGGCGCAGCATACGGCGCAGCGGTTCGGCGGCCCCCCACAGTAGCTGGTCACCCACGGTAAAGGCTGACAGATAGTCCGGCCCCATATTGAGCTTACGCAGGCGGCCAACCGGGGTTTTCAGCGTACCGGTAACGGCGGCAGGCGTCAGTTCACGCATCGTCAGTTCGCGGTCGTTAGGCACCACGTTAACCCACTCGTTGTGGTCGGCCAGCATCTGTTCGATCTCACGCAGCGGCACGTCTTTTTTCAGCTTTAGCGTAAAGGCCTGGCTGTGGCAGCGAAGCGCTCCGACGCGTACGCAGAGCCCGTCAACCGGGATAAGTGTGGACGGCTGCAAAATTTTGTTGGTTTCCGCCTGCCCTTTCCACTCTTCGCGGCTCTGACCATTTTCGAGCTGCTTATCTATCCACGGGATCAGACTGCCTGCCAGCGGCACGCCGAAGTTGTCCGTCGGCAATACGCCACTGCGGCTCATTTCAGTGACCTTACGCTCGATATCCAGAATGGCGGAGGCCGGATTCTGGAGCTCTTTCGCCACATGGTTATGTAGCATGCCCATCTGGCTTAGCAGCTCACGCATGTGACGAGCGCCGCCGCCGGATGCGGCCTGGTAGGTCGCTACCGAAGCCCACTCGACCAGATTGCTGGCGAACAGGCCGCCCAGTGACATCAGCATCAGGCTGACGGTGCAGTTGCCGCCCGCAAAGGTTTTAATGCCTTTGTCCAGCCCCTGACGGATAACCTGGTGATTAACCGGATCGAGAATAATCAGCGCATCGTCGTCCATGCGTAGCGTCGACGCCGCATCGATCCAGTACCCCTGCCAGCCTGCGGCACGCAGTTTTGGATAAATTTCAGTGGTATAATCCCCGCCCTGACAGGTAATGATGATATCGAGCGCCATCAGCGCATCAATATTAAAAGCATCCTGCAGCACACCCGCAGGCTGGCTACCCAATTCGGGAGCGGCCTGGCCGTACTGCGAGGTTGAGAAAAACACCGGGCGAATCACGTCAAAGTCGCGCTCTTCGCTCATGCGCTGCATCAGCACGGAGCCAACCATGCCGCGCCAGCCTATTAATCCAACTGATTTCATGTTGTACCTGCTTCAGGGGCTTTACTGGCATCTGCTCGCCGGCAGCGATTCGCGCCTGTGACGCAACGATAAGGTCGCGGAGGGCGCAACGCGCGGGCGGTAAGCAATCTGACTGCGACAGTCGCGCCTGACCTGTTAGAGTAAATGGATAAGGGATCGATCTGACGTTTACCTTACAAAATGCTGGAAAAGTGGCAAGTGAATTAAATCGATTGCAGGCAAATTTTTAGCAATGCTGCTTATATCCTGCGGCAAACTGCGCAAATACGAGAACAACAACGATGACTGAAATGATCTCGGCAACAATATTATTGCTGCTTATTATGGATCCGCTGGGCAATTTGCCGATTTTTATGTCGGTTTTAAAACATCTGGAGCCGAAACGTCGACGGGTGGTGCTGATCCGCGAAATGCTGATTGCGCTGGTGATCATGCTGCTGTTTTTATTCGCCGGCGAGAAAATTCTCGTCTTTCTGAATCTGCGTACCGAGACCGTGTCGATTTCCGGGGGAATTATTCTGTTCCTGATCGCTATCAAAATGATTTTCCCTTCGCCGGAGAGTAGCAGTACCGGACTGCCTGCGGGAGAAGAGCCTTTTCTGGTACCGCTGGCGATCCCCCTGGTTGCCGGCCCTTCCCTGCTGGCTACGCTGATGCTGCTTTCACATCAGTACCCCGACCGGATGAGCTATCTTGTGGGCGCGCTGCTGTTTGCCTGGGGGACCACGGTAGTGATTCTGCTGCTGTCGGGGCTATTTTTACGCCTGCTGGGCGAGAAGGGCGTTAATGCACTGGAGAGGTTGATGGGACTGATCCTGATTATGCTGGCGACCCAGATGTTTTTGGATGGGATCCGCGCCTATCTGAAGATTTAACGCGTTTTGCCGCGTTAGCGGTGAGGCTGGGGGCGGACCCGGTTCTGCAAAGTTCGGGGGTGTCGCCTACGGGTGGGGCCCGGTGCTGCGAAGTTCGGGGGTGTCGCCTACGGGTGGTCCCGGTGCTGCGAAGTTCGGGGGTGTCGCCTACGGGTGGGGCCCGGTGCTGCGAAGTTCGGGGGTGTCGCCTACGGGTGGGGCCCGGTGCTGCGAAGTTCGGGGGTGTCGCCTACGGGTGGGGCCCGGTGCTGCAAAGTTCGGAGGTGTCGCCTACGGGTGGTCCCGGTGCTGCGAAGTTCGGGGGTGTCGCCTACGGGTGGGGCCCGGTGCCTGGCGGTCCTCGCGCCGCGCGTGGCGCGGTCCCTTCGCTCCGCTCGTCGACCTTTCGGACCGGGTATGACGGGACATCCCTGTCCCGGCATGCCCTTGTGCCAGCATCCCTGCTGGCCCATCCGGGTCTTCCTCCCTTCACTCAGCGCTGCGGAATGCCTGTCACCGGGCCCCACCCGCCTGCTCCTTTTGCATTGTGCTGACTGCGGGTAACAACGGTTCCGGGGTTTCAGGAAACTCTTTATCCGGTTTTATTGCGGAAAAAAACCTGCAAATAAGAAAACCTTTTCGCTAAAGAGTCGCTACCGTCGCCTGCTGGCCCATCCGGGTCTTCCTCCCTGCCCTCAGCGCTGCAGATTGCCAGTCACCCGTACCCGCCCGCCTGCTCCTTTAACATTGTGCTGGCTGCGGGTAAAAGCAACTCAAAAGCCTGAGAGGTGGACAATCCCTGCGGTTGACGGGCAATCCGCAGCGCTGCGGCGAAGACGGAGGGCCAGGCGAGGGCAGCAGGGATGCTGCTCTCAGGGAGCGGCGGGCAGGACGCCCGCTCGCGACCGGGCCGTCCGGCCGGGAGTCGGAGCCAAAGGCACCAGGCAAAGCCTGGCGCGAGGACGCCCGGCAAACGCTGGGATTGTCCACCGGCATCGCGAATAGTGCAGCTTGTATGACTGGCCTGCGAACGCTGAGATTATTCACCGTAACAGCAGATATCATCCCAACGCCCCTGTTAATACCCTCTCAAACGTCAGGAAAGTATCTCAAACGCAATCATACCGACCACTGCACCAACGGTGCCGAGAATGGTTTCCATCAGCGTCCAGGTCTTCAGCGTTTGCGCTTCCGTGGCGCCGGTAAAACGGCCAAAAAGCCAGAAGCCGGCATCATTAACGTGACTCACCACAATTGAACCACCGGCAATGCAAATAGACAGGGCGGCCATCTGCGCGCCGGAATAATGCAACGGCTCAATCACCGGCATAATCAAACCGACGGCGGTCAGACAGGCAACGGTTGCTGAGCCCTGAATAATCCTCACCGCGGCAGCAAGAATAAAGCAGGCCAGCGCCACCGGCAGACCCGCGCCGGTCAGGGCATTCCCCAACGCCGGGCCGACGCCAGAATCCACCAGCACCTGCTTAAACACGCCACCGGCCCCAATCACCAGCAGAATAATTCCCGCAGGCTGAAGCGCACTGCCGCAGATCTGCATCACCCGCTCTTTATCCATTCCCTGACGGTAAGCCAGGCCGTAGATAGCGACCAGACAGGCCAGCAGGATGGCAATAAAGGGATGCCCGATAAACTCCAGCCACTCATACAGCGTACTGCCCTGCTCGGTAAAGCGCGCCCCGATGGTTTTCAGTCCGACGAGGATCAGTGGAAACAGGATCAGCGAGAGACTAAAGCCAAAAGAGGGCAACTTGCTTTCTTCAAATTCAGGATGGCTGGTCTCTGCCGGGAGCGAAAAGGTGACGCGGCGGCTGATAAAGTTACCGAATAGCGGCCCGGCAATTAACATGCTCGGGATCGCCGCACACAGGCCCAGCAGAATCATCCAGCCGAAGTCCGCATGCATCTGCGACGCCAGCAGCATGGGTGCCGGCCCCGGTAGCAGAAAGGCAGCAGACGCGGCCACCCCGGCAAACAGAGGGATAACCAGCTTGACCAGATTATCCTGAGTACGACGCGCGACCGCAAAGGCGATGCTTATCAACAGGACGACAGCCACTTCAAAAAACAGCGGCAGCGCGCAGATCAGTCCGGCGATCCCCATAGCGTAATGCGCACGGCTTTCGCCGAAGGTTTTCAGCATCTTAATCGCTATCTGATCGACCGCGCCGGTTTCATGCAGAATTTTACCGAACATCGCGCCAAGCGCGACCACAATCGCCAGAAAGCCCAGCGTGCCGCCCATGCCTTTTTGCATGGTGTCGGCAATTTTATCCAGCGGCATACCGGAGAACAGACCGGCACCCACCGAAACTAACATCAGCGCCACAAAGGCGTGCATCCGCGCTTTCATGACCAGAAACAGCAGCAGCAATACGGAACCTGCCGCGGTTAATACCAGCGTTGCAGTAGCCATGGCAGCCTATTGAGTCTTATTGATTGCGCCGTTGATGGTGGTAATGGTGTTCGCCACAACCTCATCCAGCGTCTGATTAATGTCTACAACCAGCACGTCGTGCTCGTCGCCTGCGGGCTCTTCCAGCGTGGCAAACTGCGTCACCAGCATCTGTGGCTTAAAGAAATGACCTTTACGCGCACGCAGGCGCGATTCGATGGTGTCGAAGTCTCCACGCAGATAAACAAATGAAAGGTTTTCATTACCCTTACGCAGAATGTCCCGGTAGCTCTTTTTCAGCGCAGAACAGACGATCAGTGAGACAGCATTGGTGCGCTGCATCGCGAATGCCGCATCGTTAATTGCCGTCAGCCAGGGTTTACGATCGTCATCGTTCAGCGGATGTCCTTCAGACATTTTCTCAATGTTCGCGCGAGGATGAAGGAAATCACCGTCGAGGAAAGCCGCTTTCAGCAGGTACGCCACGGCATTGGCAACGGCTGATTTGCCGCTTCCGGATACGCCCATCAGCACAAAAACGTGATTGGACGAAGGGGATGTTTTCATGAGTGTTGCTCCGGCAGGTAATTCTCGTGACCCGGCTGATTTAAGGTTCGCAATCAGGTTCAGGGTGTTATCGGTAACATTGTCTGGTGGCGCGCCTGCCAGGGCAACAGCTGTGGAGGAAAAAGCTGGTATCTGTGAAGTGGTTCAAACAATTGACAGTTTAGGAACAATTTCGCACAAAGGATCAAAGCAGCGGGTGAGCAGCTTAATGCTGCCCCTTCAGGCACAGGAATCAACAACGGGGGTTAAATGCTGCCCCCTTCGAAAAGGGTGAAGCCCACATTTATCGGCTCCGCCTCGGCATGGTCACCGCGGATCCTCGCCAGCAGCAGCGCAGCCGACGCCTTTCCCATCTGCTCACGAGGGGTCATGACTGTCGCGAGCTGCGGGGTGACTACCTGGGTAATATCGTGTCCGTGAAAGCCCGCAATCGCCATATCCTGCGGTACGCGTAATCCCTGCCGCTGGCATTCAAACATCGCGCCGACTGCCAGATCGTCATTGGTGCAGAACAGGCTGTCGGCATCGGGATAGCGTGTCTGAGCCTCTTTTAACAGCAGGCCGCCCATTGAGAACGATGACGCCTCTTCCATCATCACGCTGCGTGGGGTCAGTCCAGCTTCCCGCATCGCCAGCTCGTAGCCCTGATGCTTAAGCAGGGTACGCTCATCCAGCCGGGCGCCCAGATAGACCGTATTGCGGTGTCCCTTACGCAGAATGGCCCGCGTCATCTGGCGCGCGGCCTCAACGTTGTCAAAACCGACTGCCATATCCACGCAGGGAGAGATGCAGTCCATCATCTCCAGCACCGGTATGCCTGCCGTTTCGATCATGCGCAGGCTCGCTGGGGTATGGGTGCGTTCACTCAGAATCAGCCCGTCAATATTCCAGCCCAGCAGCGAGCGGATTTGCAGCTCTTCCTTTTCAGGACTGTAACCGAAATGGCCCAGCATGGTCTGATAACCCGCCGCATCGGTCACCGCTTCAATACCGCGCAGTACATCGGCAAATACCTGGTTAGTCAGCGAGGGCAGCAGTACGCCAATCGCCCTGCTGGTGGCGTTTGAAAGAATGTCCGGCGCCCGGTTGGGAATGTAGTCCAGCTCATCCAGCGCTTCAGCAATGCGGATTTGAAGGGCGGCAGAAACCCGCTCAGGGTTGCGCAGATAGCGGCTCACAGTCATTTTGGTGATGCCCACGCGATCGGCAACATCCTGTAGCACCGGTCTTTTTTTCTTCATGGTTATATCAGGTCATGGAGGGAGATAGGGTGAGTGTAACAAAACTGAAGGGAAAACGGTGCAGGGCGCGGATAACCGCGCCCAAAGTGTGACGGATCAGACAGGTGGGAGATCGAACAGCAGGATTTCAGCCTCGCTGGCGGCATTGATGCTCAGCAGTTCCTCATCCCAGATGGCAAACGCATCACTGGTAGATGCCGCTGCGCCGTTAACGGTGACATCACCCCTGACCACCTGGATCCAGATGCGGCGACCCGCATCTACCGTAGCACTCCCCTGCTCGCCCGGTTTAAACGCCCAGCGAGAGAGCGTCATGTCCTGGAAAACCTTCAGCGAACCGTCGCGCGCATCCGGTGACAGCACCAGCTGACGCCCCTGAACATCATCGAACCGGCGCTGTGCGTATCGCGGTTCAATCCCGGTTTCCTGCGGGATGATCCAGATCTGATACAGGTGCAGCGGCACCTCTTCACTGGCGTTGTATTCAGAGTGACGCACGCCGGTACCGGCACTCATAATCTGGAACTCACCCGCCGGGATCTGCTCTTTATTGCCCATGCTGTCTTCGTGCTCAACGGTACCGGAGAGCACGTAGGTCAGGATCTCCATATCTTTGTGCGGATGGGTACCAAAGCCCTGACCTGCATCGATTACATCTTCGTTAATAACCCGCAGCGCCGAGAAGCCCATAAAATCAGCGTCATAATAGTTAGCGAAGGAGAAAGTGTGATAGCTGTCCAGCCAGCCGTGATTAGCGTGGCCGCGCTCCTGTGCCTTACGTATATAGATCATATTCAATCCTCTTCAATGTTTTAATCCAGTCTGGACCGGTTATGAACAGGATGATAGCGGAGAAAATTGTCTTCTCTGTTCAAATAATTCGACAGAGAAAAGCGGCGCTTTTCAGACATTTTGACGTGGAGATATGACGGGCAAAAAAAAGCCAGCACCCGAGCTGGCTAAGTAATACCGGAAGCAATGTGAGCAATGTCGTGCTTCTCCGACTGGTCCGTGAAGCCCATGTCGAAAACGCATGACAATAATAATCATTATCATTCGCGTCTGTAAAGTTTTTTTCTTGATTTTATTGTCAGTGCCCCTGATGTTTAAGGGGATTGCCCGTTTAAAAAAAGGAGATAAAATGAGTGAGATTGTGATTCGCCATGCCCTGAGTGGCGATGCCGCCGCCCTGCATCGCATCCTGAGCCAGCCGGAAACCTATGCCGACACGCTGCAAATCCCTCACCCCTCACTCAAGCTGTGGCAGGAACGCGTGGAAAATACTCCTCCTGGCACGCAGCGGCTGGTGGCCTGTATTGATGGTCAGGTGGTGGGCGATCTCACCCTGGAGGTTTACCAGCGGGCGCGGCGTCGCCATTCCGCTACCTTTGGTCTGTGCGTGGATTTTCATCATCGCGGGAAGGGAGTTGCACGGGCATTAATGCAGGAGATGATTAATCTCTGCGATAACTGGCTGAGCGTCGATCGTATTGAGCTGACGGTGTTTGCGGATAACGCCCGTGCGATCGCGCTGTATCAGCATTTTGGTTTTGAAACCGAAGGGCTTGCACGACGCTTCGCCGTACGCAACGGTCAGCAGACCGATGCCCTCTATATGGCCCGCCTGAAGGAGTAACTCCTTCGGGTCGCTTTTCTTTTGCCGGTGAGATAAAAGAAAAGCGACGGCAATCCGGACGCCGTCGCTGTTGGTCAGACGTACCCGTTTGGCAGTAATGAGCACGTCATTCGGCAGGAGTAAGGTTAATACCCGGCCGTCAGGTCATCAATCGCGCGCGGATCGGATGCGCCATAGAGCATACCGTCCGGGCCGATCATAATGCTCTGGGTGCTGCCCATGGTTGGCATGACTTTCACATGCTGTCCTCTGGCTTCCAGCAGCTTCAACGTATCAGGGCTAAATCCTTTCTCCACGCGCAGCTGATCGGGCAACCACTGATGGTGGAATCGGGGTGCATTGGTCGCTTCGGCGACGTTCATGCCGAAATCAATACTGTTCACGACCATTTGCAGCACGGTGGTAATGATGCGGCTGCCGCCAGGGCTGCCCGTTACCAGCCAGGTTTTCCCTCCCTTCGCGATGATGGTCGGTGACATAGATGATAGTGGTCGTTTGTAAGGCTGCACGGCGTTGGCTTCACCGCCGACCAGGCCATAAACGTTCGGTGTCCCCGGTTTAGCGGAGAAGTCATCCATCTCATTATTCATCAGGATGCCACTGTTGCCCGCGACGATCCCGCTGCCAAAATAGGTATTCAGGGTGTAGGTGACCGCCACCGCATTCCCCTGCTTGTCCACGACGGAGAAGTGAGTGGTTTGGTTGCTCTCGTAGGGGGCCAGCTTGCCCGGCTTTATTTCCGCGGAAGGCCGTGCCGTATTTACGTCAATTTTCTGCGCCAGCGATTTAGCATATGCTTTGCTGGTCAGCGCCTGCCACGGCACCTTAACGAAGTCGGGATCGCCAAGATATTCAGAGCGATCGGCGTAGGCATATTTTTCCGCTTCGGCCATCACCTGCATGGCATCTGCGCTTCCGAAGCCCATTTTCGCCAAATCGAAGTTTTCGAGAATGTTCAGGATCTGCACGATATGGATCCCGCCAGAGGACGGCGGCGGCATGGAATAGACTTCATATCCACGGTAGGTGCCGCTGATGGGCTTGCGTTCAATGGCCCGGTAGTTCGCCAGGTCCGCCTTGCCAATCAGGCCACCGTGGGCCGCCATTTCACTGGCGATCTGGTCGGCTATTTCACCTTTATAAAAGGCTTCAGGTCCCTGCCTCGCAATCAGCGTCAGGCTGTGCGCCAAATTTCGCTGTACCAGCGTTTCGCCACGCTTCCAGGGCGTTCCATCCGGGCGGTAAAAGATTGCCTTACTGTTGGGATGATTTATCAACACCTCTTTGCCATAGACGTTAAGATCGTCTGCCAGCGCTTGGTCAACCACAATCCCTTTACGGGCTAACGCAATGGCCGGTGCGATCAGGCGGCTGAGCGGCAGCGTACCGTACTCTTTATTCGCCAGCGCCAGGCCTGCAACCGTACCGGGAACGCCGGAGGCCAGGGGCGAAGTCAGCGATTTTTTACTGTCGGCATTACCCTGAGCATCAAGGAACATATCGCGGCTGGCATGGGTCGGTGCCATTTCGCGGAAATCGATGGCCGTGGTGTGCCCGGAGGCGGTGCGCAGCAGCATGAATCCCCCACCACCAAGATTTCCAGCCTGAGGGTGGGTCACCGCCAGCGCATAGCCTACGGCAACGGCGGCATCAACGGCGTTACCGCCCTGTTTTAGAATGTCCACGCCAACCTGGGTCGCCAGGGCGTCAACCGACGATACCATCCCGTGCTGTTCCTTAACCGGGTGGAACGTATCCGCTTCCACGCCATAAGAAACGGGCGCTGTCGCAGGAGCGGCCGTTGCGCCCTGTAAAAATAACACACTCACTATCAGCGATCCTGCAAACCGCCCCATCATGCCCTGTCTGCTCATTTATACCCCTTAACATTATTATTTACGTTTATTTACCCAGGCTAAGTGTGCACGAAATAACAGAAAAGGCGAAGTCTCGTCTAAATCAGTCAACTCCTGGAGTGACGCAGGTATGTCTGGGATATAATTAGGTATCGAAACAAGGAGGGCGTTTTATGAAATGGCTAATCATTTTTGCCGCACTGGCACCGCTAAGCGGCATGGCAAACATGCTAAACAACACCAACGATCCAAATCAGCCGGGGTATAACCCGAGCACGCAGCGCGTTCAGTCACAGATGCAGACGCAGCAGGCTCAGCAACAGCTCAAGCTGCAGGCCGATCAGCAGCGCCAGAGCCAGGATCTACAGCGTAAAGTTCAGGAGCAGCGTAACAGCGCTTCGCAGCGTATTTTAAAATCGCAGCCGGGAAGCAATACTCAACCTCCGGTGCAGCAGAACAGCAACTAATATTGATGGAGTATCTGCCGGGAATATATTTTTTGTGCAGATACTCCTGTTATTTTCGCCGACAACGGTGAAAAAACTTTCATTTCTTCCGTCAGGCCGATGTGACGCATTTACGTTATCCGGCAGCGCTCCGACTCATCAGATAAACATAACTAATAAGGCCGATCAATGTTGAATTTTAGCCAGTTCGTCTTCTGAAAGTCCGGTCATTTTCATCACGGTATTGCGATCTATTCCATTCTGCAGCATGGCCATTGCGATTTTCAGCGTAGCTTTACGCTCGCCTTCAAAACGCCCTTCTTCTCTCCCAAGCTGGAGACCTTGTTCCAGACCCTGTTCCAGTCCTTGTTCCAGACCCTTTTGCAGGCCCGTTTTAATGCCTTTTTTTTCAAGCTGTTGTGCAATGGTCATCAGTACTTCTCCGTGTTGCGGCACCCGCTGTGCCAGTCCACATATAAAGGCTTCTGCATCTGACGATTCGCCTGCCTGTACGATATAGTGTATCAGCGATACTACCTGCGTTGAAGAAAGATATCCGGCCAGCAGAATTGCAGCCAGTCTGTCAGTCAGCTCCGCCATATCACGTTGATGAATGTGCTTTTGCAGCAGGGTCAGGGCGGCCATACTGCGGTGACCGGCTATTTCCTCGTCCGGAATAACCGTGACGTCAACCAGCGGAAAATCACTGCTATAGAGTTTACCTGCCCGTTGCGGATCCGCAAATTCCTGCAGCCAGTTGGTGGAATAGGGATAGGGACTGCGTTTACCCGCATAGAACAATATCGGTATCACCAGCGGCAGTTTGGGGTTGCCGGCTTCAAGATGGCGCTGCATTGCTGCCACCGCGTAGCGTAGTAGCCTGAATGCCATATGTTTATCCGGCGTGGACTGATGCTCAATCAGGACATGGATATACCCGTCACCCGCCACCGTTTTCAGGCTGTAGAGCACATCGCTGAAATACTGGCGAAGATCATCCTCAACAAATGAGCCCGACTCCAGCTTCAGCGTGTTGAGATCGCAAAGTTCGCGCAGCGCTACCGGAAGGTGGGTTTCAATAAAATCACGGGCAATTTCCGGCTGCGCCAAAAACTGGCGGAATATGGCATCGTGGGGCATGGGAGTGCTTGTTTTCTTTTTCACGGACGGGTCGCCTCTGGCTATGAATAACCACAATATTATCACCCACCCTTTGTGAAAAATATTAACCGGAAACTATTAGTTAATATCAGGAAACGAAAGTTATACCAATATTCACCTCAAGGGAAAGAGAAAGAAAAAAGTGTTAAATTTAAGGTAAAAAAGTTGATTGTTGATTGTTGATTGTTGAAAGTTAAAAGTTAAAAGTTAAAAGTTGAAAGGATATTTATCTTTCATTGCCGTGAATATGCTCTGGATATTTAATATTATACAATCCCCCATGCCCTCCATTCATGACCGCGAAAATAATGAAGTCTTCACGCCGAACGTAATAAATACGGTCTGTAGAGAAAGCGTAGCCACAACCGATCATCGACGGGTCTGCCGTCCGCCCTGGCAGACCCCTGTAATAAAAGGGTCAGCTAAAATCAGGTCCCAGCAGATCGATACGATCGGTACAAATCGCATCTACCCCCCACTTCAGCAGCGTTCTCGCCCGTTCTGGGCTATTCACCGTATACACCAGCACGCGCAGCCCCGCCGCTTTCAAAACCGCGACCCGCGCTTCATCCAGAATTTTGTGATTAAGATGAATGGAGATGCAGTCAAGCTCCTGTATCAGTGAGAGCCAGTCCTCGCGCCACTCATGCAGCAGCAAGCCCCGCGGAAGCTCGGGTGCGGCCTGCTTTGCCGCTTCCAGCGCCTGAGTGGAAAATGAGGAGAGCAGCGGTGGGATCTGCGTATGCCAGAAGTCACGCGCCGCCACCGCCACCGCATGACCGGTTTCAGCGTCAAAGCCGGTCGTCGGTTTGATCTCGATATTCGCCATCATCTGATATTTCGCGCAGCGCTCAGCAACATCCGCCATAAGCGGCAGCCGTTCATGAGCAAAAGCCTTGCTAAACCAGCTGCCGGCATCCAGCTGCAAAAGTTTTTCCCACGGAAGCTGCCCCGCGAGGCCCCAGCCATTACTGGTGCGGTCCAGCGTGTCATCGTGCAGCAGAAATATTTCGCCATCGAGCGAAAGCTTTGCATCAAACTCAATCATTTTGTGCCCCAGCCTGGCCGCCGTATCAATACCGGCTAAGGTATTTTCCGGGGCCAGCTTACCGCCCCCGCGGTGGGCGACAATGTGAGGATAGGGCCAGATGTCATACGTCATTCGAGTCGTTGTCCGTTACTGGTATCAAAGAAATGAAGCGCGTCAGGCGGCAGATGAAGCCAGAGCGTGCTGCCCGGCACAGGCCGCTGATCATGCGGCAGACGTGCTATCACACGACTACCCGCCCATCGACCATGGGCAAGATTATCTGCCCCCAGCATCTCCAGCGACTCCACCACCATCGGCAGGCCACCTGCCGATGCCGTAGAGAGCTTAATATGCTCCGGGCGGATACCCAGCGTCAATGCACGCCCTGCCCAGCCACTTTTCTGTTCCACCAGCGGAAGGGAAAAATCACCCGACATCACCAGCTGCGTCCCTGACGCATTGATCACCCCCTCCAGCAGGTTCATCGCTGGCGCGCCGATAAAACTGGCGACAAAGCGCGTTGCCGGGCGCTCGTAGATCTCTACCGGCGTACCCAGTTGCTCCAGCACACCACTGTTCATTACCATCACCCGCTGCGCCAGCGTCATGGCTTCGACCTGATCGTGCGTAACATACAGGCTGGTCGTGTTCAGACGCCGATGAAGCAGCTGTAGCTCCAGCCGCATCTGCACGCGTAGACGGGCATCCAGGTTGGATAAAGGCTCATCGAAGAGAAACACGGCAGGCTCGCGGACGATGGCCCGTCCCATCGCCACCCGCTGACGCTGTCCGCCGGAAAGCTCCCGTGGACGGCGGTCCAACAGCGCCTCAAGCTCCAGGCTGCGCGCCGTGTCGAGTACGCGCTGGCGTATATGCGTTTTGCCCATGCCGCGAATTTTCAGGCTGTAGGCCATATTCTCCCCGACGCTCATATGCGGATAAAGCGCATAGTTTTGAAACACCATCGCAATACCCCGATCTTTCGGCTCCCGATCGGTAACGCGCTGGCCATCGATATAAATATCGCCGCTGGTGACCCGCTCCAGTCCGGCCACCATGCGCAGCAGGGTCGATTTACCGCAGCCGGAAGGCCCCACCATCACCATAAACTCGCCGTCATGTATGGTCACGTTAAGCGGCTGAATAATCTGATTTTTACCATCATAGGACTTGGTTACAGCCTGAATACTGACTTCTGCCATCGTTTATTTCTCTCTCTCAACCAGCCCGCGCACAAAGGCGCGTTGCATCAGTAAAACCACAGCGATGGGCGGTAACATGGTCAGCAGCATCGCTGCCATCACCAGGTTCCAATGCGTCGCGCCATCCCCGCTGCCAATCATGCTGCGAATACCCGCCACGGCCGTACCCAGATGGGTATCGTTGACGATCAGTAGGGGCCACATATATTGGTTCCAGCCGTAGATAAAGGTCATGACGAACAGCGCCGCCAGGTTGGTTTTCGACAGCGGCAGCACGATGTCACGGAAAAAGCGCATCGGACTGGCGCCGTCAATGCGTGCTGCTTCAACCAGCTCATCGGGGAGCGTCATAAAGAACTGACGAAACAGGAAGGTGGCGGTGGCCGACGCCATCAGCGGCAGCGTCAGCCCCTGGTAGCTGTCAAGCATATCCAGCCGGGCGATCACCTCCACCGTCGGAAATATGCGCACCTCAACGGGCAGCATCAGCGTGATAAAGATCATCCAGAAAAACAGACCGCGCAGCGGGAAGCGAAACCACACCAGTGCGAAGGCTGAAAGCATTGAAACCGTGATTTTTCCGGCAGTAATGCTTAGCGCCATGATGGCGCTGTTCATCAGCATGACGCCAAAGGGCGCGCTGTTCTGCGCCACGCCGTTATGCCAGATATCGACAATGTTGTCCCAGAGGTGCTGCCCGGGGATCAGGGTCATCGGCACCTGAAAGACTTCACTGTTGTTAAGCGTGGCGGCAACAAAGGCCACATAGAGCGGGAACAGCACCGTCAGTACACCAACTACCAGCATAATATGGCTAAAAATCGTCAGCCCGCGTCGATTCTCAATCATTGATAGCGCACCTTTTTCTCCACGTAGCGAAACTGAATCACCGTCAAAATAATCACCAGTACCATCAGCACCACCGACTGCGCGGAGGAGGAAGAGAGGTCGAGACCGGCAAATCCTTCACGATAGATTTTATAAATCAGGGTGGTGGTGGACTGAACCGGCCCGCCTCCCGTTGCAGCGTCAATCACCGGGAAGGTATCGAAGAAGGCATAGACAAGGTTCACCACCATCAGGAAAAAGCCGACGGGTGTAATCAGCGGCAGGGAGAGCTGAAAAAAACGCCGCACCGGCCCCGCACCATCAATGGCAGCCGCTTCGTTCAGCGACTGGGGAATTGACTGTAGCGCGGCAAAGAAAAACAGAAAGTTGTAGCTCATCTGCTGCCAGACGGAGGCCAGCACCACCAGAAACATCGCCTGCCCGCTATTTTGCGCGTGGTTCCAGCTGTAGCCGAATTGACCCAGTAGCCACGTCACCAGACCCTGGCCAGGGCTGAATAAAAACATCCACAGAACCGCCGCGATGGCCGGGGCCACCGCATAAGGCAGCAGAAAGAGCGTCTGCCAGACACGCTTCATACACAGAACATGGTTCACCAGCGCGGCGAAGAACAGCGATACCGTCAGACCGATAGCCGTCACCAGGCCGCTAAAAATTAGCGTGGTCGAGAATGATGCGAGGTAGCTGTCGTCACCGATCAGACGGCGAAAGTTTTCCAGACCGACGAAGGAGCTGGTAATACCGAAAGGATCGACATTCTGTACCGAATACCACAGCGCTTCACCCGCAGGCCAGAGGAAGAAGACTATCGTTATCAACAGCTGCGGCAGCACCAGTAAATAAGGCAGCCAGCAGGAACGGAACACGGGGCGAGAAGAAGACATAGCGTTACTCTGAGAAAGGGCGCTTAATGCCCGCGCATGGGCGCGGGCGGAGGCGGCTACTGCCTGGCCGTCTGTTCAAAACGACGCAGCTGCTGGTTACCGCGTAGTACCGCGTTATCCAGTG